>JBDTVU010000010.1:0-46356 GCA_040007035.1 Betaproteobacteria bacterium
TATCTGCGTCGTCTCGGGAAACGGCGTCACCACGTTCATCTCGAGGCGGTCCGGGCGCACGTACTGGAGCGTGCCGCGCCGAACGATCGGGCTCGCAAGAGCGGCAAAATGACGCGTTTCCTCGAAGCTGACGACACTTCGATCCACGCGGGCCAGGCTCGCCATCAGCTCCGACAGGTCGAACGTGGGCGCCGCGGCGGCCACCGCCGAGACAGTCCACGCCAGAAGTGCGCCCAGGAGCCGCAGTCGCAACATCGGATCAGCGCCGGCCCGCCGCCGCGTCGGCAGTCCAGAAATCGTAGAAGTTGAACCAGTTGAACGGCGCTTCGCGGCAGCGCGCGTCGAGCCACGCCGCATAGCGGTCGCAAGCCTGCTGCAGCACGACATCACGGGTACGGCGGGTGAACTCGATCCGCTCGGCAAACGGCTCGAATCGGATGCGATAGCGTTCGTCGTCGCCTTGCACGGCGGAGAACAGCACGATGGGTGCCCCGAGTGCGGCAGCCAGCACGAACGGCCCTTCGGCGAACAGCGCGTTCGCGCCGAGGAACGTGCTGGGCCGCACGCGGTCGCCGGCAACCACGCGGTCGGCCAGCAGACCGACCACCTCACCGGCGGCGAGCGCCTCGCGAACCTCCAGCATCGTTTCGGGACGGCCGAGCGCGATCACCTGTTGCTGCACGTCGGCATTGAGCGGCCCCAGAACGGCGGCGAGCTTCTCGGCGTGCGCCGCATACATCAGCACGCGCACGCGGATGGGGCTCCGCGCCAGCGCGACCACGCGCATCATCTCGAAGCTCCCGAGGTGCGCGCCGACCGCCAACACACCGCACTTCCGTTCAAGCGCACGCTCCAGCACGTCCTGCCCCTCGACCACGCACCCGAATCGAGCGAGATCGCCCGTCAGCAAATGGATGCGGTCGAGAAGCTGCCGCGCAAAACAGTGGTAATGCCGGAAGCGTTCGCGCCACGTCGGCGGCCGGCCGAGCACGCGGCCGAGGTAAGCGCGTGACGCTGCGCGCGCCGCGCGCGAGAAGAGCAGGAAGTACGCGCAGATCGGATAGAGCAACGCACGGCCGATCGGCCGCCCGACCCACAATGTCAGCGCGACAATGACCTGCATCAGCAAGCGACTTCCGCGCTCGCGCTGCGCACGCCACAGCGGAATCGTCGTCATGGCGCGTCGTCCGTCCGAACACAGCGCAGGCTGCCCGCGGCGACGCTCCGGCCGCCGGCGGCGATGTCGAAACGCGCCGCCATGCCCGCGTCGACGGCGATGCGCAGCGTGACGGTCTCTTCCGGGAGCACCGGCGCGAGAAATTTCGCCTGCACGCACTCGACCACGCGCAGGCCCGCGCCGCGAAGCATTTCCTCCACCTTCGCGAGCAGCAGCACGCCCGGAACGATCGGATGGCCGGGAAAATGACCCGGCAACGCCGGATGTCCGGCCGCGAATGTCAACTGCGCCGCGAGCTCGCGTGGCGAGGCTCCGTCCGTGCCGGCGCCGGTGCGGGCGACCAGCGCGCGCAGCGCTTCGAGCGGCAGCTTGCCCGCTCCGTGGCGCGGCAACGCGTCGACACACAGCAACGGACGCGGCAGGAACGCGGGGTCGACTCGGAGCGCGAGTTCCCTGGACAAGAGGTCAGGCGCGCGACCGGGCGCCACGACGACCGCGGCGACGCGTCGCGCGTCCTCGCTCGGCAGGAAGACGACGCCGTCGTCGACGCCGGGCAGCGCGAGCAGCTCGCGCGTCAGCCCGGCGAGCGACGCGCGCTTGCCGGCGATCTTCACGAGATCCGCATCACGACCGACGAGCTCGAACGCGCCCGGAGCGCTCGCCGCACGCAGGCGATCCGCAAGTTCGATCGTGCCGCGAAGGTGGCCCCCGGACGCGCTGGCGTGGCCGTCGGCGTCGATGGCGAACGCAACGCCGGCTGCCGGAGTCCAGGTCGTCGCCAGGCTGGCCCGGCGCACCGCGAGGATGCCGCCCTCGGTGCAGCCGTAGATCTCATGCACGGGCGCTCCCCAGTCGCGCTCGACCGCGCACGCGACTTCCGGATCCAGCGGCATCGTCGACGCGACCACGCGCGCGATGCCAGCCTCGGCCGTGCCTTGCCGATGGAACGCGCGCAACTGCAACGGTGTCGTCATCAGCCACACGCCCGCAGGCGCGACCTTGCGCGCGCAATCGAGCGTGTCGGCGAGATCGGCGGCGAACGCGGGGCGCGACGTGAGCACCGGCGTTCCCGATTGCAGCGGCAGCAGCACCGTCGCCTCGAACCCGAACATGTGCTGTGGCGGCACCGTACCGACGATAGCGACGCCGGCCGGCGGAAATCCGATCGAATGCATGAACGCGCGAGCGCCGTCGGCAAGCTCGCCCCAGGTCTTCGCGTGCGGCTGCGGCGCGCCGGTGGAGCCGGACGTGAAGAGGATCGCGGCGACGTGGTCGTCCGCGACCTCCGGCCACGCGGCAACGCGCGGATCGGCGTCTTCGGATGCAACGTCGAGCCACGGATCGACCGCAAAGATCGCCGTCGCGGCGTCGACCGTGCTGTCGGTCAGGCACACGCTGTCGGGGTAACGCTCGCGCATGTCGTCGAGGGTGCGCTGGAGCCGGGTGGGCGGCAACACGAGCGTGCCCCCGGAGATCCACGTCGCCAATGCAGCGACCAGAAAGCGGTCGAGCGTCTCGCAGAGGTTGATCGCATGGCGGGCCCGCGGCAGCGACGCAGCGAGGCTCGCTGCCGCGGCGAACGCCCTGCAAGCGGTAAGTCCGCCGGATTCGCGCCACGCGAGAATATCCGCAGGTTCGAATCCGACCAGCAGCGGCCGTGTCGTCATGATCAGAGCTCGGCCCGCCAGCGCGCGGCCACCAGCGCGGCAAGCGCGAGCGGCGAGGCGTGCCTGTAATGCGCGAAGCGTGAACGCCGATACAGATATTCGCCGACGAACAGGCTCCCGGCGGCAACCTGATTGCCTACGGCGACCCAGGCGCCCCAGACCGCAGGCGGCGCCGACGCCGCGAGGGCCGCCGACAGCACGGCAGCACCGACGAAGAACGCCACCCACACCATCGTGAGCGTGCGTGTGTAGCGTGCGAGATCGGGTTCGAGCACACCCCGCTCGGCCCGCGCGAACATCGAGATCATCGGCTCGCGACCCGGTCCGAGCGTCCTCGCAAATAGCGCAGCGATCCCGAGATTGAGAACGACCGGCGGCAGATAGACCAGCGGCCCCGCGAACTCGGCAAGCGCGGACAGGCCGACGAACGGCGCCGCCAGCAGCAGCGCAACGCCGATGAGCCGACGCCGCGGGCGCAACGCGCATCCGACTCCGAATACAACGCAGGTCGCGGCGAGAGCCCAGCGCGGGTGGCCGGCGGCGATCACCGCGCAAACGCCGACCGGGTAGAGCGAATAGAGAAATGCGCTCCGGGCCGCCGCCGCAGCACCCGCGGCCAGGGCGGGCAGCTCGTTCTGCCGGTCAGGGGCTCCGGTTGCGCGCGACATGGTCAGCAAGGGCGCGCAGCGACGCAAAGATCTTTTCGTTCTTGGCGTCACCCGATCGGATCTCGACGCCGTAGCGCTGCGACACGACGGTCGCAATTTCCAGCATGTCGATCGAGTCCAACCCGAGGTCCCCGTCGTAGAGCGGAGCGTCGGGCACCATGCCGCCGGGCTCGATGTCGAGCCCGAGCGTCTCGATGATGAGCATGGCAATTTCCCGTTCCCATTCACTCATGGTCGCGCGCTGTTGCGGTTGAATTTGTCCGTCCGGGGGCATTCCGAGGCCTATCTGGGAATCGGGTCCGATCATGCCGGTTGCCCCCGTTTCGTGC
Organism: Betaproteobacteria bacterium; assembly: GCA_040007035.1. Taxonomy (GTDB): domain Bacteria; phylum Pseudomonadota; class Gammaproteobacteria; order Burkholderiales; family Casimicrobiaceae; genus CAIWHR01. Next base: position 3,842 of record JBDTVU010000010.1, read on the forward strand.
AAGTCGACGTGACACGCGCACCGGGTCCGGCGGCCCGCCCCTGCGGGGAGCCATCGTACCCTCCCGGGATGCCCCCAATGCCGCCCGCCATCGACGCGGCCGCGCTGCGTTGGCGCGGCCGCCTGCGGGCCCTACATTCTTGCCAACTCGGCGCGAATATCGCGATCGAGGTTTTCGATCCAGCCATTGTAGTTCTTGTGGATGTTGCCGCCGCTGGCCTCGAGATTCGTGCTTTCGCGGTAAACGATGCTGAAGTTCTTCGTGCTGTATTTCACGTCGACGCCCGCCGTGTGCGTCCTCAACGCAATGCGCGCGTTGATGAGCCCCGGGCTTGTCTCGCTCATCTGCCAGCCCAGACGACTACCGGCCCGCAGGATGGCTCCTTTGACCTCGTCCATCGTTACCTGCCTGCCGGTCGAAACGATTACGGGCGCGTCAGCGACATTGTAGATGGGCACGGCCCGACAACCGCCGATCAACGCAACGGCGGCGACTACCAACACCATCTTGTAATTCACGATTACCTCCCATTATTCGAGCATTCCCCGCTCGATCGGAAAAGTCTAGCAAGTTTCCGGCTCTCGTTCCACGCGCCGATCCTCTGCCGCAATCTGTGGAAAGCGCGAAGGCGTCTCTGGTTCATGCGGCAATTGGCCGTGGCCGGGCAGATGGAACGCGCCGCGCAATGGCAAAGATTCTCAATTGCGCCGGACAGCCGTCGGGCATCAGCGCGACCGTTCCGGCAGCAGGGCGCGAGATCGGACCGCCTTTGGCAACGACACGCGCCAAAGGCACGAGGTCACGTGCAGGCGCGGTGCGCCGGCGTTGCCCGCCAGCGATGCCGGGGTGCCCCGGCGCGGCTACTTCTTCGCCGCCGCGTCGGCCGCGGCGAGCTGGCCGTAGACGACGCGGGCAATCGTCAGCAGCTGGGTCCGGTCGAGGTTGCCCGAGAGCGCGTAGCCGCAGTCGTCGTCGATCCAGTAGAACACGCCGATGCCGTTCTCGACCGCGTAGCGGAAAGCGGTGTCCACGTTGCCGGAGGCCGGCGCGTCGATGTGTTTCGCGTCCTTGCGCACCTGCAGCGTCAGCCGCAGCTTGTCGGCGTTCTCGTACATGTAGAGGCCGGTCGGCTTCTCGTTGCCGGCGACGAGCCGCCCGCCGACGAGCGCATAACCGAGCCCGTTCAGGTCCGGCACGTGCATCGGGTGGCCGAGCCGCTTGGTCAGCCACGTGGCGAGGCCTTTCTCTTCGGCAGCCCAGACCTCGACCGGACGGCGGGCATCGGCGGCGTACAGCGCGTGGGTAAACGCCGCCTGCCGCGCGAACGTCGTCGGCGTGCCGCCGTCTTCGAGCACCGCGCCGCGGCCGTACCAGCCGATCGCGAGACCCAGCACCAGCGTCGCCGCGGCGGCGAATGCCGGCATCATCCAGCGGCGAACCGCGCCCGCACCGGCCGCCGCGGGCGCCGCCGCAGCGAGCAGCCGCGCCGGGATCGGCTCGGCGAGCATCGGGTCGAGCGCGTCGCGCAACGCGGCGCTCTGGGCGCGGATCTCGGCGACGCGGGCGGCCACGGCGGGATCGCGGGCGAGCGTCGTCTCGACCGCTGCCGCGCGCTCCGGCGCGAGCTGGCCGTCGGCGTACGCGTGCAGATCGCTGTCGGCGAGCGGAGCGGAGTTCATGGCGAGGCTCCCGGGCTCAGTTTCACCACTCGCAGCGGCGGCGCCGTTTCGCCGACCAGCCGCCTCAGCTTGTCCCGCGCCCGCGACAGCCGCGACATCACCGTGCCGACGGGGATCGCCAGCACCGCGGCGATCTCCTCGTAGCGGAGCTCCTCGACGGCGGCCAGCAGCAGCACCTCGCGCTGCTCCGCCGGCAGCCGGCCCATCAGTTGGATGAGCTCCATCAACTCGACGCGCTCGATCTGGTTCGAGCGGACCGGCACCTGCCACGCCGCGTACTCGCCGTCGTCGAGCGACACGTTGGCGGCATCACGGCGCGCGAGCGCGAGCTGGTTGATGTGGACGTTGTGCATCACGGTGAACAGCCACGCGCGAAGATCGGAGCCGGCCCGCCACAGCCGCCGCTTCTCCCACGCCCGCGCCAGCGTGTCCTGCACCAGGTCGTCGGCGCGCGACGTGTCGCCGGTCAGCACACGGGCGTACCGGCGCAGTCGCGGCAGCGCGGCAACGAGGTCGGGATGCGGGAGGGCGGCGTCGGCGGTCATGGCGGCAGCCGATGTTACGCCGGCGACTACTCCTTGGCGACGTGCCAGGTGTTGTTGGCGAACCCGTCGCCGGTCTTGTCGCCGGGCTTCGTGTCCTTCGCCCACGCGTACAGCGGCCTGCCCTTGTACGCCCACTGCTTCGCGCCATCGTCGCGGGTGACGACCGACCAGGCGCCGGAGGCCTTCGCGTCGGCCGCGGCCATCAGCGGCGGCCAGTTCGTGGCGCAAGGTCCGTTGCAGACGCTCTTGCCGCTGTCGGCGGCATCGCGGTCGAACGTGTAGAGCGTCATTCCGGCCGCATTGGTGAGGACGCCGTCGGCGACCTTGGCCGGAGCGGCCGGCTTCATCGTGGCGCAGGCGGACAGCGTCGCCAGCACGGCGGCGGCGGTGATCAGATGTACGGTACGAATCATTGCATGCTCCTCTGGGGCAAGTTGGACACCCCGCGCTAACACCCGCGCGACGGCTTTATTCCACGCCGCCGACGTCGACCGCACTCCCGGGCATAAGAACGGGCGGCGTGCGCGTCAGACGAGGAACAGCGTCGCCAGGCCGAGGAAGATGAAGAAGCCGCCCGAGTCGGTGACCGCGGTGATCAGCACCGACGAGCCGATCGCCGGATCGCGGCCGAACCGGATCATCGTCATCGGGATCAGTACCCCCATCAGCGCAGCGAGGATCAGATTGAGCGTCATCGCCAGCACCATCACCAGCCCCAGCGGGACGACCTTGTACAGCAGCATCGCGACCAGCCCCATCACGCCGCCCCAGATGACGCCGTTCAGCAGGCTGACGACGAGCTCCTTGCGGATCAGCTGCCGGGCGTTGGCGAGCGACACCTGGCCGAGCGCCGAGGCGCGGACGATCATCGTGATCGTCTGGTTGCCCGAATTGCCGCCGATGCCGGCGACGATCGGCATCAGCGCCGCCAGCGCGACCAGCTTCTCGATCGAGCCCTCGAACACGCCGATGACGCGCGACGCGATGAAGGCGGTGACGAGGTTGACGGCCAGCCACGCCCAGCGGTTCTTGAACGATGCCCACACCGACGCGAAGACGTCCTCCTCCTCGCGCAGGCCGGCCTGCGCCCGCAGGTCCTCGTCGCCGCTCTGGCGGACGAAGTCGAGCACCTCGTCGACGGTGACGCGGCCGACCAGCTTGTCGTTGGTGTCGACGACCGGCGCCGACACCAGGTCGTAGCGCTCGAACGCGCTGGCGGCGACGTCGGCGTGCTCGTGCTGCAGCAGCTTCACCGTCGGCGGCTGCATCACCGTCTCCACCGTCACGTCGACGTCGGTCACTATCAGCCGCGCGATCGGCAGCACGCCGAGGAGCTTCTCGTCGCGATCGACGACGAAGAGCTGGTCGGTCTGGCTCGGCAGCTCGTCGAAGCGGCGCAGGTAGCGCAGCACCACCTCCAGCGTGACGTCCGGGCGGATGGTGACGTCCTCGAAGTCCATCAGCGCGCCGACCATGTCCTCGTCGAACGACATCGCCGCGCGGAGCTGCTCGCGCTCGTCGACCGGGAGGCTCTGGAACAGATCGTCCATCACCTCCTGCGGCAGGTCCGGCGCCAGCTCGGCGATCTCGTCGGCTTCGAGGGTCTCCGTCGCCGCGACGAGCTCCTCGGTGTCCATCGACTCGATCAGCGATTCGCGGACCGCGTCGGAAACCTCGAGCAGGATGTCGCCGTCGCGCGACGCGCGGACGAGGTCCCAGATGTACAGCCGCTCGTCGAGCGGCAGCGCCTCGAGGACGTACGCGATGTCGGCGGGGTGCAGGCGGTCGAGCTTGCGCTGCAGCTCGGCCTTGTTCTGGCGGTAGACGAGGCTCCCGGCGAGCTCGCCGCGGTCGCCGCCCGGCAGATGCTCCATCTGGTCGTGCACCAGCCCTTCGACGAGCCGGTGCCGACGCAGAAGCGCCGTTACTTCGGTGAGCGCATCCTGGACGCTCGATCGCGCCTGCGGCCGTTCGGTGGCGGCCTTGTCGAGGGTTTCGGGCATGGGCGGGGCGCGATCAAGGGGCGGGCTGCGTCGGTTTCGACGCAGCGCATTCTACGCGGAACATGGCGGCCCGTCGCAGGCCGGCGGCCGTGACGCGCGCTCAGGGCACGTCGGCTGCCGGCATCCGCGCAACGATGACGCCGATCTTGCGCGTCAGGCCCGGTGCGCCGGGGTTGCGCTCGTAGAAGCGCGGATTGGGCGCCATCGCGGCGAGCCGCGCCGCCTGCTCCGCGGACAGCTCCGCCGCGGAGACGCCGAAATAGCGCTGCGCCGCCGCCTCGGCGCCGAACACGCCGTTGCCCCATTCGATGACGTTGAGATAGAGCTCGAGTATCCGCTGCTTCGGCAGCATCGCTTCCAGCAGCACGGTGATTGCCGCCTCCTCCGCCTTGCGGGCGTAGCTCCGCGAAGGGGACAGGAACAGGTTCTTGGCGAGCTGCTGGGTGATCGTCGAGCCGCCGGCGACGACGCGGCCTTTCTTCTGGTTCTTCTCCAGCGCGAGCGCGATGCCGTCCCAGTCGAAGCCCTCGTGGTCGACGAATTTCGCGTCCTCGGCGGCGATCATCGCCCGCTTCAGCTCGCGCGAGATCCGCGCGTACGGCACCCATCGGTAGCGAAGCTCGGCGCGCGGGTTCTTCGCCCGCGCTTCGTCCATCCGCTGCGCCATGAACGCCGTTTCGCTCGGCGACTGATGGCGGTACCAGGCAATGTGGGCGGCGATCCACGCGAGCCAGAGCAATGCGACGAAGAGTGCCGCGGCGGCCGCGTAGCCCAGCACCCGCCCGGCGGTCCCGACGAACCCGCGCCGTGCGGTCTTCGCGCCGGTCATCCCCGCCTCAGCCGTGATTGTGCGACCGCAGGAGCGCGTGCAGCGCCGGGGTGTCGGGCCGCACGCCACGCCAGAGGAAGAAGCTCTCCGCCGCCTGCTCGACCAGCATTCCGAGGCCGTCGGCCGTCGCCGCGGCGCCGCTCGCGCGGGCGAAGCGGACGAACGGCGTAGCCGCCTCGCCGTAGACGAGGTCGCATGCGAACGAGCCGGGGGCGAAGATCGACGGAGGCCACGGCACCGCCGCGCCGGCGTCGTCCTTCAGGCCGAAGCTCGTCGCGTTGATGACGACGTCGAACGCGTGGCCGGCGAGTGCTGCCGGTGCGAGCGATTCGATCGGGCCGTACGGCGAGAACTTCTGCACCAGCAGGTCGGCCTTCGCCTGCGTCCGGTTGGCGATGACGAGGCCCGCCGGCTCGCGGTCGAGCAGCGGTTTCAGGATTCCGCGCGCGGCGCCGCCGGCGCCGAGCAGCACGATCCGCCTGCCGGCGAGCGACACGCCGTAGTTCTCGACGATGTCGTGGACGAAGCCGGCGCCGTCGGTGTTGTCTGCGAGCCACCCGTCGCCGACGCGCTTCAGCGTGTTGACGGCGCCGGCGAGCCGCGCCCGGTCGGTGGCAGTGTCGGCGAGCGCGAATGCCTCGAGCTTGAACGGCACGGTGACGTTGAGGCCCTTGCCGCCTTCGCGCGCGAACTGCTCGACCGTCGCGGCGAAGCCGTCGAGCGGCGCCAGCAGCCGCTCGTAGCTCAAGTCCTGCCCGGTCTGCCGCGCGAACTCGCCTTGAATCAGCGGCGACTTCGAATGGGCAATGGGATTGCCGACGACGGCGTAGCGATCGGTCATGGTTCCGGCGAAAGAAGGTGGAACCGGGCGGGCGGCGGGTTCATTCGCTGCGCAGCTCGTCGGCCTTGGTGAACGTCCAGGTGCGCGTGATGTGCAGGATGTCGGTGTCGCGGCGGATGTCTGGCGGCAGCGGCGCGTACGGCGCCGCCATCTCGACGATCTTCACCGCCGCCGCGTCGAGCACGCGCTGCCCGGACGAGCGGTTGACCTCGACGTGCTCGACGGTGCCGTCGCCGCGGATCGACACGGTGATGAGCAGGTTGCCGTAGAGCTTCAGCTGCCGCGCCGCCTCGGGGTAGTTGAGGTTGCCGACGCGCTCGATCTTGAGCCGCCAGTCTTCGACATAGCGCGCGAACCGGTATTCCTCGGCGCGGGCGCCGACGAAGCGCCGTTTCGGCCGCTTCTGGTAGGCGTCCATGTCCTTCGCGATCTGCGCCTCGAGCCGCATCGCCTCCAGCGTCCGCTGCATCAGCTCGGTCGCCGTCGGCAGATCGGGTTTCTCGACCGCTTCGGTCGGCTGCGGCGCCGACGGCGCGGTCGGCACGCTCTTGAGCTGGGTCAGCAGTTCCCGCGCCTGCTGCTCGAGCCGCACCACCTGCTGCGTGGCGACGGTGATCTCGTTGTTCGCGCTGTCTTTCGGCAGCACCGGCAGCGGCGTCTTCGCGCGGCGGTTGGCGTCAGTGTTGCCGCCGCCGTCGAGGTTCGCCTGCGCGAGGATGTCGGCCTTCGTCGGCTTCGTCGGCGACTTCGCGTTGACGAGCGCCACTTCGAGCGGCGGGCCACGGTCGAGCATCTCCCGCAGGTCGAACGGTGCGAAGCGGATCGCCAGCAGCACCGCGTGCAGCGCGATCGAGATCCCGAGCGCATAGGCGACCAGCCGGTTGTCGCGTTCGTCGGCGCCGAACGACGGCGTCCAGACGGGCACGGCGAGCGCGGCAGCGCGCGCCGCGGGCGCGACGACGGCAGGTGCGGGCGCCAGTGCGACGGGCGGCACTGCCGGCACGGGCGCGGCACGTGGCGCACGGCGCGTCGGCTTTGTCCCGACGGATGATGCGGCAGCCGGGGCCGCCGGCTTCTTCGGCGCGGCCGGCGCCGGGGCGGGTGGCGCAGCGGACGCGGCCGTGGCGACGGAAGGCGACGTGGGCGACGCGACAGGCGGCCTGCGCGCCCGCGGCGGCGCCGGCTTCTTCACCGCCGGTGCGCGCGCGTCGGGCAGCGCCGCGTCCGGGGCGGTCGCGGGCGGCGGCGGCGTCTTCGTCGTGGCAGGTTTGCGCGGCAAGCGTTGGTGGCGCCGTGGGTAAACGAACTATTGTAGCGTGGCCCCGTCGCGCACCGCCGCACCGGACCCCGGGCCGGCGCCCCGCGTCGACGCCGGGATCACGCCCCCGGCCCGGCGTACCGGCATTCGAGCGTGGCGGCGAGGAGGTCGATGCGGCCGATCGCAACCCGCACCGGCGCGTCGGCGGCGAGCGACGGCAGGTCGGCCAATCGCAGGATCAGCGGCAGGCGGTCGAAGCGGACGAGATTGTCGCGGATCACCGTTGCCGTCGTTTCGGTGACGCCCTCCTGCAACAGCCAGCGCAGGCACCAGTAGTGCTCCATCCGGTCCTGAAACTCGGCGTAGTTCGAGTACGTCGCTTCGAAATCGGCCAGCGTGGCAAAGAGCTCGGCGTCGTTGTCGGCATACGGCGGCTTCCCGCCGGCGATCACCGCGAGCAGCTGGCGCTGGTTGACGAGATCGCTGTAGCGGCGCAGCGGTGAGCTCGCCCACAGGTAGTGCGTGAGGCCGAGGCCTTGATGCTCGGCCGGCCGCGTGCTCATCTTCACCTTGCCCGCCGCCTGCGTCCGGTAGAGGCCGGCGACGTGAGCGTCGGCGAGGCGCTTTCCCCACGTCGCGTTGACGAAAATCATCAGCTCGGAGACGAGCTTGTCGAGCGGCGAGCCGCGCGGCCGCGGCACGATCCGCACGCGACCCGGCTCGCTTCCGGGCACGATGGCGGCCCAGTCGACGTCGAAGCTGTAGTCGATCCGCATGATGTCGGACTTGCCGCGCGCGTCGGCGAGTGCCTGTGCGAACCGCCACAGCACGCGCAGCTCGGCGGTCCACGGCGGGTCGGCCGGCGACGGCAGGTCGTTCGCGAACGCGGAGTCGATCGCGTCGAGCCGCAGGTTGGCGGCAATCGGCACGCGGTCGAGCCGCGACTCGTGGCGGACCAGCGTGCCGTCCGGCGCCACCTCGGCGTAGAGCGACAGCGCCGGCTGCGCGTGGCCCGCGGCGAGCGTGAACGCCTCGACCGCCGCGTCGGGCAGCATCGTGATCTTGCGCCCCGGCATGTAGACGGTCGACAGCCGCTGCCGCGCGATCGCGTCGAGCGGCGAACCGGGCGGCACCGCGACCGCCGGCGCGGCGATGTGGATGCCGACTTCCCAATGGCCGTTGGCAAGCTCGCGCACCGAGAACGCGTCGTCGATCTCCGTCGTCGTCGCGTCGTCGATCGAGAACGCGCGGACGTCGGCGGTCGGCAACTCGGGAAGCGGCGGCAGGCTTTCCCACGCCGGAAACGCGGTGCCCTGCGGGAAGGCGTGGGCGAGGAACTGGTCGAAGTGGTAGTCGTGCGTCGACGGAATCGCGCCGCATTCGGCGAGCAGCGCCACCGGGTTGGTGTGCAACGCAGCGCATGCCGCGGCGAGCGCCTTCCACTCGACAGTATTCTTGTCCGGCTTGTGGAGCAGCATCGGCAGCTTGGCGCGGAGCGCCTCGGGCAGCCGCCGCGCCGCGAGCTCGTCGCCCCACGCCGCCATCTCGGCCGCTTCGCGCCGCTTGCGCTCGACCGACGCCAGCGCGGCCTTCAGCGCGTCGGGCGGCGCCTTCCGGTAACGGCCCTTGCCGCGCTTGTAGAAATACATTGGCTCCGCGGCGAGCGTCAGCGCGACGGCGGCCGCCTCGGCCGGCGCCGGCACGTGACCGACGTATTCCTGCGCGAGGTCGGCGAACGAGAACTCGTCGTCGCCGCAGACCTCCCACAGGAAGTTCGGGTCGAGCTCCGCCACGAGCTTCTGCGCGTCGGCGATGAGCGCCGTCGGCCCCGGCTCGGCAAAGCGGAGCAGCACCGCCGCCACCTTGATCTTCAGGCGCTTGCCCGAGGCGGCTTCGACCTGCAGCGACGTGTCGTTGTCGGCGAGGACGGTACCGGCCTTCAACTGGCCGTCGTCCTCGAAAAAGACGTGCATGGGGACGCGCTCGGGCGCGGCCGGAGACGGGCCGCTCGGGGGCCGGATTATAGCCCGTGCCGCGCGGCAGGCCCTGCGGTCGCCGGTCCCCGCCGCCGGCGTTCGCTGATCAGCCGCGGTGAGCGCGCCGCCGGCCCGCGATCAGCCGCCGCCGCGTGCGCGCCGGATGACGTCGTACACGGCCGTCAGATCGGCGATCGGCATCTGCCCCGGTGCGGAGCTTCCGGCGCCGACGGCGAAGGAGAGCGACGAGCCGAACAGCCCGCCGATCATGCGCGTGACCGCACCGAGCGGGCCCATCGCCATGCTGATCAGCGGAATGCGTGCCTTCGCCTCGGCCGCGGACGTCGCCGCGAGCAGCGTCAGCACGTCGGCGCGATCGCGCGGCATCACCGCGACCTTGGCAACGTCGCCGCCCAATCGCTCGGCTTCGAGGAAGCGGCCGACGAGGATTTCCTGGCCCGGCGTGTAGCCGAAATTGTGATACGACAGGATGACGCGGGTGCCGTTCGCGCGCGCGCTGTCGCGGACTCGGCGGACGTGCTTCGCGTCGTTGCCTATCTCGAAGTCGAGGAAATCGACGAGGCGGCTCGCACCGACGGCGTCGTACAGGCGCACGACCGCGTCGTCGTCGATCGCGATCGGCTCCCCGCCTTCCTTCGTCGACCGGCGGGTGAAAATGATCGGCGCGTCGCCGACGGCGGCGCGCAGCGCGCGCCCGGTGTCCAGCACCGCCGCCGCATCGCCGATGGCATCGAAGAAGTCGACGCGCCACTCGATGACGTCGGGGTGCTTGGCGACCACGGTTGCCGCCTCTGCGAGGATGCGCTCGCGGGTTCGCCCGACCAGCGGCGTGCAGATCAGCGGCGTCTCCCCGCCGAGCTTGCGTCCCCTGATGTCGATGACCTTGGCTGCATTCATGAAGGACTCCGTTCCAATCTGCGATTATCGCATCGCGAGCGGACCTGCCACGATGCGACGGCCGGTCGCAGCCGCTCGTCAGGCGGCCGGCGCCGCAGCGGGAGCCGCCACGCCGCCGTGCTGCCCGGCGCCGCCGAGGAACAGGCGGTTGAGGTCCGGATCGCCGAGCAGCTCGGCGGCCGGCCGGTCGAGCGCGAGGCGCCCCATTTCGAGCACCAGCGCGCGGTTGGAATACTTGAGTGCCGTGCGCACGTTCTGCTCCACCATCAATATCGTGGTGCCGCCGTCGGCGAGCTGGCGCAGCATCGTCATCACTTCCTGCACCAGCTTCGGCGACAACCCGATCGACGGCTCGTCGATCAGCAGCACGCGGGGGTGCAGCAGCAGTGCGCGTCCCACCTCGAGCTGCTTCTGCTCGCCGCCGGACATCGTCGACGCCTGGTTGTCGATCCGCTGCCGGATCCGCGGGAACCGGTCGAGCACCTCCTCGATCCGCGCCGCGAGCTCGCCGCGTGGCAGCGTGATGCCGCCGAGCTCGAGGTTGTGCCGCACCGACAGCGAGCCGAACAGGTTGCGCCCCTGCGGCACGAACGCGATGCCTTGGGCGAGAAGATCGCGCGGCGTCCGGCCGTTGATGCGCTTGCCCTCGAACCGGACTTCCCCCGAGCGCGGGATCAGCATGCCGAACAGCGTCCTCAGCACCGTCGACTTGCCGGCGCCGTTGGGGCCGATCAGCAGCGTGATCTCGGCGCGGCAGGCGTCGAGCGTCGTCTCGTTGAGGATCGTCAGGCTGGGCGAGTACCCGGCGACGACCGTGTCGAATTCGATGATCCTGTCGGTCATGATCGCTCAGTTCCCGAGATAGGCTTCGAGCACCTGCCGGTTCGCCTGGACATCCTTCGGCGGACCCTCGGCGAGCACCTTGCCCTCGACCATGCAGATCACGTGTGGGCAGAGCTTCATGATGAAGTCCATGTTGTGCTCGATGACGACGAAGCTGCCGCCCTGCGTCCTGTTGAGCGTCACCAGCAGCTCGCGCAGCTGGTCGACGAGGCTCGGGTTGACGCCGGCGCAGGGCTCGTCGAGCAGCACCAGCCGCGGCGCCGCCATGAACGCCATCGCGATGTCGATCAGCTTCTGCTGGCCGTACGACAGGCTGCCCGCGTGCAGATGCGCGACGTGCTTCAGCCGGAACAGCTCGATCATCTCGTCGGCGTGATGACCGAGTCCGGCGTCCGGCCGCGCGAACAGCCGGCCGGGCAGCGTGCCCTTGAACTCCTGCGCCGCGACGATCAGGTTGTCGCGCACCGACAGCTTGCCGAACACCTGCAGCGTCTGGAACGTGCGGCCGACGCCACGGCGCGACAGTTCGAGCGGCGACATGCCGGTGATGTCCTCGCCGCAGAATTCGACGCTGCCGCCCGACGGCTTGATCTGGCCGAGGATGCTGTTGAACAGCGTCGTCTTGCCGGAGCCGTTGGGACCGATCACGCCGACGATCTCGCCGGGACCGACCGACAGCGACACGCCGTCGACGGCCCGGATCGCCCCGTAATTCTTGCGCACGTCCCTGACCTCGAGGAACGACGGATGCGCCGTCATTTTGTGCTGTCCTTCCGCTTGAAGCGGTCGGGAATCGACAGCAATCCGCCGGGCAGCCACACCATCAGCACGACGACAGCGACGCCGAACACCGCGAGGTACCAGACCTGCATGAACTTGAGCCACGGCGCGCTCGAGCTGCGCAACAACTCCGGCAGCAGGACGATGATCGCGGTGCCGATCACCGGGCCGAAGAACCGTCCCGACCCGCCGACGATGACCGCGAGCAGCATCGTCAGCGAGGTCGAGAAGTGGAACGGGCCCGGCTCGATGAACTCGACCAGAGAGGCGAAATAGACGCCCCCGACGCCGGCGCAGGCGGCGCCGATCGCGAACGCCAGCAGCGTGTACGCGGTGATGTTGACGCCCAGGCTCTCGGCCCGGATCGGATTGTCGCGCAGCGCAGCGAACGCGCGCCCCCACGGCGAGCGCAGCAGCCACCACAGCAACAATCCGAGCGCGACCAGCGAGGCCAGCGTGAAGTAGAAGTACGCGAGGTGGCCGCCGAGATCGATGCCGAAGAGCGACGGCCGCGGGATGGCCGAGATGCCGTACGTGCCGCCGGTCAGCTTCTCCTCGTTGCGCATGATCAGGAAAACGAGGACGTTGAAGCCGAGTGTCGCAAACGCGAGGTAGTGGTGCTGGACGCGCAGCGCGGGGAAGCCGAGGGCGAGGCCGAGCACGAAGCACGCAATCGCGGCGACCGGCAGCACCAGCAGGAACGGCCAGCCGAACTTGAGCAGGATAGCCGCGTGATACGCGCCGATGCCGAAGAACGCCGCGTGGCCAAGCGACATCTGCCCTGCGTAGCCGACGGTCAGGTTGAGCCCCATCGTCGCCATCACGTAGACGCAGTACAGCGTCAGCAGGTAGACGTCGCTGCGTTTGAGGAACGCCGTTGCGACGGCGACCGCGGCGAGCGCGGCGACCAGCACGATCGCCTTGAGCCGGCCGTTCATTGGTGTGCCCCCACGCTTGCGGCTTTCGCCGCTGCGCTGCCCCCCGAGGGGGCGCACCCGCGCCTTGGCCCGGCGGCGCTCATACTTTGCGCTCCTCGGCGCGGCCGAGCAGGCCCTCGGGCCGGAACAGGATCACCACCAGGAACAGCAGCAGCGCGACGCCTTCCTTATACGCCGGCGACACGTAGAAGCCGACGACGTTCTCCAGCACGCCGATCAGCACGCCGCCGAGCAGCGCGCCGCGCGTCTGGTTGAAGCCGCCGATGATCGCGGCGAAGAACGCCTTCTGGCCGATCGAGTCGCCCATGTCGAACTTGGCGAGGTAGGTCGGCGTGACCAGCAGCGCGGCGACCACCGCCAGCACCGCATTGATCAGGAACGTGTAGAGCACCATCCGCTTGACGTCAATGCCGAGCACGCGCGCGGCCTCGGTGTTCTGCGCAACCGCCTGCATCGCGCGCCCGGTCACCGTGTGGTTCACGAACGCCTGCAGGCCGATCACGATCAGGCCGGCGAGGAGCAAGGTGCCGATGTCGGCCCAGGAGACATTGATGCCGCCGACGGCGAACTGCCCCTCCGGGAACGGGCTGCCGAACTGGTAGGCTTCCGCGCTGTAGCCGGCCCGCACAATCGTCTTCAGCGCGATCGACAGCCCGAGCGTGGCGATCACCAGCGGGATGACGCCGTGGCGGATCAACGGGTCGACGATCACGCGCTTGAAGCCCCACCCGAGCACCACCATCGCGATGGCGCAGGTCACCAGGAAGGCGAGCCACAGCGGCGCACCGGCGGCGATGCAGAACAGCATCGCGAACGCGGGCAGCATCACGAACTCGCCCTGTGCGAAGTTGATCGTCCCCGACGCCTGCCAGAGCAGCGTGAAGCCGAGCGCCGCCAGCGCGTAGATTGCGCCGGTCGCCACGCCGGAGACCACGAGCTGGATCAGCTCCCCCATCGTTCTCCCTCGCGGATCACGTTTGCGTCAGCCTTGTCGTGCGGCCGGACCCGTGCGCCGATGCGCTGGCTTGCGGCCACCGTCGTCGCCTCGCGCGTCGAATCTTCCCGTATTAGAATCCGGACGCCATGTCGGGCGCCGCGCGCCTCGCGACTCGATCGGCAGGGCAACTTCCCCTGGAGCAGACGATGCGATCCCAGCCAGTCCTCGGCCACGACGAAGTGCTCGCCGCGATCGACGCCATCCGCGCCGAGCTCATCCGGCGCGAACGCACGGCGGTGATCGCCGTCGCCGATGCCCACGGCGAGCTGATCGCGTTGTTGCGGATGGACGGCGCACCATTGAGCTCCATCGCGGTGGCGACCAGCAAGGCGTACACCGCGGCGCGGCTGCGTCGTCCCACGGCCCTGCTCGGCGCGCGGCTGCGCGAGATGGGCACCGACATCGCGTTCTACGGCGACGACCGCTACACGGGCTTCGGCGGCGGTCTGCCGATCGTGGTCGGCGACGCCATCGTCGGAGGCATTGCGGTGAGCGGCCTGTCCGACGCCGAGGACGAAGCCCTCTCGGCGATGGGCATTGCCGTCATCGTGTCCGCGGGCGGCGGCACGCGCACGCCGTGACGCGGGCGCGGGCCACGCGCTCGGCAAGACGGCGCTAGAGCGCAATTCCCATCCCTCCGTCGACGACGAGCTGCTGCCCCGTGACGTAGGCGGCGGCCGGCGAGGCGAGGAACACGGCGACGCCTGCGAGGTCGCGCGGCTTTCCCCAACGCCTCAGCGGCACGCGGCTGTTGATCCGCTCGACGTTCGCCGGATCGCGGCGCAGCCCCGCGCTCATGTCCGTCTCGAAGTAGCCCGGCGCAATCGCGTTGCAGGTGATGCCGTGCTCGCCCAGCTCGCACGCCAGCGAACGCGTCAGGCCGGCGAGGCCTGCCTTCGACGCCGAGTACGCATGGATCGTTGCCCGCCCCATCAGCCCGGTGAGCGACGTGGTGAAGATGATCCGACCCTGCCGCCGCGGGATCATCGCCATCGCGGCGTGCTGCGCCAGCACGAAGCAGGCGTCGAGATTCGCCGCCATCACGCGGCGCCAATCCTCGATCCGCCACTCGCCGAGCGGTCGGGCGTGATGGATGCCGGCGTTGGCGATCAGGATGTCGAGCTCGCCGTGGGTGCGGACGATCCCGTCGATGGCAGCGCGCGCAGCCGCACCGTCGGTCACGTCGAACGGCGCGATCGACGCCGCGAAACCGCGATCGCGCAACTCGCGTGCACGGAGCTCCAGCGTCGCCGGGTCGCGGCCGTTCAGCACCACCGACGCGCCCGCCTCGGCCAATCCCTCGGCCATCGCGTGGCCGAGGCCGCGCGACGCGCCGGTGACCAGCGCGACGCGGCCGGCGAGCGAAAACAGCGGGGAACTCATCGCTCGCGCCCGTGACGGCGCGGACGCGCCTCGACGACGATCACGCGCGACCTACTTGGCCGGCGCCGTCGGCACCACGGCGAACACGACCTGCTTGCCGTTTTCCACGCGGACCATGAAGCTCTCCCGGTCGAGGTCGCCGTTCTTGTCGAACGAAACGTCCATCAACACGCCCGGGTTGTCCTTTGCCGAGATCTTCGCGCCGTGCAGCGCGGCCGCGAACGCCTTGCGGTCGAACTTGCCGATTTTCTCGGTGATCGCCTTGATGATGTAGACCGCGGTGTAGCCCTTCAATCCGTTGTGGTCGGACTTGTGCTTCCATTCCTTCTGGAATTTCTCGTCGAACGCCTTCACCCCCGGAATCGGCGCGTCGGCGGTGAGGCCGACATGCGCGATCGCGCCGTTCGCGGCGTCACCGGCGAGCTCGATCACCTTCTGCCCGGCCAGCGTCGTTTCGCCGACGAGCGGCTTGTCGTAGCCCTGCTTCTTGAACTCGCGCAGCGCGCGCGCCGACTCGTCCTCGTTGGTGTAGACGAACGTGGCATCGGCGTTGGCCTGCTTCGCCTTCAGCACCGGGCCGGAGAAGTCGACCTGGCCGGGATCGGTCGAGATGTCGGCGACCACCTTGATGCCCTGCTTGTCGGCTTCCTTCGTGAACATGTCGCGGCCGCCTTTGCCGTAGTCGTTGTTGCCCCACATCAGCGCGACCGTCTTCACCTTCATCGTGTCCTTCATGTAGCGGACGACCTTCGGCATCGCGCTCGCCTGCGTGAACGAGGTGCGGAAGATGTACGGGTTGCCCTGCTCGGTGATGCTCGCCGCCTCGCCGCCGGTGAAGTTCGGCACCTCGGCGCGCCGTGTCTCGGCCATGCTGACGAGGATCGAGCCCGAGAAGACCGGGCCCAGCACCACGTAGGCGTCCTGGTCGACCGCCTGCTGAGCGAGCGCCTTGGCGATCTGCGGCTGCGATTGCGTGTCGCTGCTCGTGTAGTCGATCTTGCGGCCGAGGATCCCGCCCGCGGCGTTGACTTCCTTGACGGCGAGTTTCGCGCCTTCGTCGAAGTTGGTGCCGGACGTCGCACCGCCGCCGGACAGCTCGACGAGGCCGACGAACTTCACCGGCCCCGACTGCGCCGACACCAGCATCGGCGCGCAAGCCAATGCGCCGAGCACCAACAGCCGCTTGTACGAGATCTTCATTCACTCCTCCATTTCGTCTGGGAATCATTCCGGCCGCACGATGCCGTGCTGTCGCGTCGTGCGGCTCCAGGGTCGTGCAGTTTCACATCGGACTGCGATTGTGCGCGGATCGGTTGCGCCCGTGCAAATTCTCGACTTCCGTTCTGTCCCTTCGCCTGTCCGGCTCCGGGCGCGGGTCAGAGCTTTCAAGCCAGCGGCACCTTGAGCATGCCGATGACGGTCGACGTTCCCGGCCGCACGCCACGCCACCACAGGAACCCCTCGGCCGCCTGCTCCACCAGCATCCCCACGCCATCGGCGAGGGAGCCCGCACTCGAATCGCGCGCGAGGCGCAGGAACGGGTTCAACCCCTTGCCGTAGACGAGGTCGTACGCGAGGCATCCGGCGGCGAACGCCGACGGCGCCACCGGCGGCAATTCGCCCCGCATGCTCGCCGACGTGGCGTTGATCACGATGTCGAACGATTCGTTGCCGATATCCGGATAACCGCCGGTGACGAGCGGGCCGAAGCGCGAGAACTGCTCGTCGAGCGCCTTCGCCTTGGCGACGGTCCGGTTGGCCACCGTCAGCCGCCCCGGCTTCTGCTCCAGGATCGGCAGCAACGCGCCGCGTACGGCGCCGCCGGCGCCCAGCAGCAGCACGCGCTTGCCGGCGATCGGAAAGCCGCAATTGCGCTGGATGTCGTTGACCAGTCCCAAGCCGTCGAAATTCTCGGCCAGCACGCGGTCGCCCTCGAACTTCAATGCGTTCACCGCGCCGGCCTGCCGCGCGCGTTCCGAGAGATCGGTGGCGAGCGCGAACGCCTCCTGCTTGAACGGCATCGTCACGTTCATCCCGCGCCCGCCGTGGGCACGGAAATCGGCGACCGCCGCGGCGAAGCCGTCGAGCGGCGCCTCGATGGCCTCGTAGGTGAGGTCCTGTCGGGTTTCGCGCGCGAACGTGCCGTGGATCAGCGGCGACTTCGAGTGGCTGACGGGATTGCCGAAGACGGCGTAGCGGTCGGTCATGGCAAGGTCTCCAGAATCAGTAGGTCACCTTCGACACCGCCCGCAACTCTTCGGGTGTCGCGGTGCCGAAGCCGAAGAACTCGAGGTACGCGGGAATCATCTCGAACAGCATGTCAGTGCCGACCTGGAAGCGGCACCCGCGCTCGCGCGCCGCCTGCAGGAACGGTGTGATCTCCTGCTTCATCACGACCTCGCCGACGAACGTCGAAGCCGACAATCGCGCGACGTCCATCGGCAGCGGGTCGCCGGGCTTCATCCCCAGCGGCGTGCCGTTGACGACCAGGTCGTACCCCGCCGGATCGTTGGAGCGTACCTCGACGCCGAGTTCCGGATAGTGCTGTCGCAATCGCGCCGCGAGGCCGTCGGCCGCGGCCGCACTGGTATCGAAGAGCGCGATCGACGCGACGCTGGCCGCCGCCAGCGACGCGGCGATCGCCGATCCCACGCCGCCCGCACCGACGACGAGGCACTTCGCGCCGGCGAACACGAAGCCTTTGCGGCCGAGGCCGCGGGTGAAGCCGGTGCCGTCGAACATGTCGCCGAGCAGCGACCCGTCCGGCCGCTTCAGCAGCGCGTTGGAGGAGCCCGCGATCTTCACCGTCGTCGTCGTCTCGTCGGCCAGCGCGACCGTCGTGACCTTGTGCGGCATCGTGACCAGCGCGCCGCGGATGTTGGTCAGCCTGAACAGCGCCTTCAGCGTGGCCGGGTAGTCCTCGCCCTTGACGCCCATCGGCATCACTACCGCGTCGATGCCCGCCTTCTCGAACCACGGGTTGTAGATCAAAGGTGCCTTGAACGCATCGGTCGGGTAGCCGATGTGCGCAATAAGGGTTGTCTTGCCGCTGATCATTCGAGCCTCATGACGTAACTGATGCCTGTCTCGCCGGAACGCCGCTCGCGCGACGCGCCTGCCGGGCGGAGTCGAGAAAATCCACGAACCGGTCCCTCATTCGGTGTGCACGATGCGGCCGGTCCGCGCGGCCTCGGCGATGGCCTCGGCGACGCGCAGGTTCTGCAGTCCGTCGCGCACGGTGACCAGCGGCGCAGCCTCGCCGCGGATCACCGCTGCGAAGTGCTCGATCTGGTTGGCGAGCGGATCCTCGCGCTCGAGCGGCACAGTGCGCTCGGCGAACGGCTTGAACCACGAGCGGTCTTCCTTCCGCGCGTAGCACCGCACGCGCATCGTCGGCACGCCGAGCGAGCCCATCGTGCCCATGATCGCGTAGGCGTCCTCGTCCTCGCATCTCGGATACGCGTCGTTTTCCTGCGACGTCTGCTCCCAGCTCTTCGGCGAGGCCGCGGTGTCGGACAGCAGGAACGCGCCCAGCGCGCCGTTGGCAAAGCGCAGGTTGATCGCGACCGTGTCCTCGACCGCGAAGCCACGCGTCGCGTTCGACGAAATCGCCTGCACGGCGTCGATTTCGCCGACCAGCGCGCGCAGGTTGTCGACCTCGTGGATCATGTTGATCAGGATCGGCCCGCCGCCCGATTGCCTCCGCCACGCGTTGGCTCCATCGTAGTAGCCGTCGGCGTCCGACTTGTAGAACACGGCGCTGCCGAGCACGCCGACCAGCGTTCCCAGCACGCCGGACCGCACGACCGCCACCGCCTCGCGCATGATCGCGCTGTGCCGGCGGTGATGCCCGACGAGAACCTTCGCGCCGTCGCGCTCGGCCGCGTTGCGCAGACGGACTCCTTCGGCCAGCGTGTGCGCGACCGGCTTCTCGATCAGCGCCGGCACTCCGGCGGCCATGCACTCGAGGCCCTGCTCGACGTGCAGCCGATTGGGCGTTGCGAGGACGACGCCGTCGGGCCTTCCCGTCGCGAACAGCTCGGCGAGCGAGCCGAACAGCGGCACGCCGGCCTCGCGCGCCACGTCCGCCGCCTTCGGCGCGACATCGACGATCGCCGCGAGCGCGGTCGACCGGCTCTTTCGGATCTCCTCGATGTGGCGCAGGCCGATGACCCCCGCGCCCGCCACGGCAATGCGCACCTCGTTCATCGCGTGTCATTGCAATCGGGCGTCACCGGTCATGGCGTCGCGATCAGGCCTTGTAGCCCATGAGCCTGGGCAGGTAGAGCGTGATATCCGGCACCAGCGTGATCAATGCCAGCGCGGCGAACATGATGACGAGGAAAGGCATGATCTCGCGGACCATGTCGCGCAGCGGCACGTCCGCGATCTTGACCATCATGAAGAGCAGCAGTCCGTACGGCGGCGTGATCAGCCCGAACATGATGTTGACGATGGCGAGGACGCCGAAGTGCACGGGGTCGATGCCCAAAGCTACTGCGGTCGGAAGCAGCACCGGGAGGATGACCAGGATGATGGTCGTCCCTTCGAGAAAGCAGCCCAGCACCAGCAGGAGGACGTTGACGAACAGCAGGAAGGCGAGCGGCGACAGGTCGTAGGCCTTCAGCATCACGCTCAGCGTCCTGGGGATGTTCTCCGCCGTGATGACGTAATTGAAGACCAGCGCACCCGCGATCAGCATGCCGATCGACACCGTGATGCGCGCGCTGGTGACCAGCGAGTGGTAGATGTCCTTCCAGCCGACGGTGCGGTAGAGCAGCGAGGAAATCAGCAGCGCGTAGGCGGCGGCGACGGCGGCGGCCTCGGTGGGCGTCGTGATGCCGCCGTACAGACAGCCCAGCAGGATCACCGGCATCATCAGCGCGGGAAACGCCTCCCAGGTGATGCGCGGCAGCTCGCGCAGCGGAACGCGCGCCTCGACCGGGAAATTCCGCCGCTTGGCCGTGAAGGCGATCAGGACCATCTGGACGATGCCGATCAGCAAGCCCGGAACGACGCCGCCGAGGAACAGGTAGCCGACCGACGTATCGGAGACCAGCGAATAGATCACCAGCGGGATCGATGGCGGAATGATGGGTCCGATGACCGACGACGCCGCCGTGAGCGCGGCGGCATAGGCCGGCGGATACTTGCCGTCGCGCGTCATCAGCGACTGCATGATCTTGCCGGAGCTCGCCGCATCGGCGAGCGCCGAGCCCGACATGCTGGCGAAGATGATGCTCTGCACGACGTTGACCTGGGCGAGCCCGCCGCGGAAGCGCCCGACGAGCGCGTTGCAGAACTTGAGCAGCCTGTCCATGATGCTGCCGGCGTTCATGAACTCGGCGGCGAGGATGAACAGCGGGATAGCGAGCAGCAGGAAGCTCGTCATCATGCCGTTCAGCAACTGCTCGGCCGCGGTGCCCATGTCGAGGCCCGCGAGGAACAGATAGAGGATCGAACCACCGATCATCGCGTGCCCGACGGGAAGTCCGAGCACGCTGAGGGTCACGATCGCGACCAGCGCAAGCGAGAACGGGCTGGTCGGATTCATAGGGCGGAGCTCGCTTTCGTCGCGTCGTGTTCGTCACGGTCGTTGCCGCGCGCCAGGTTCCACAGCGTCCAAACATAGCGAACGACGACGGCGACGGCGAAGACCACATAGACCGAGTACAGGATGTCGAGGCGGATGTTGAGGTAGGACGTGCTCTCGACTTTCATGAAGGCGACGTACTTGATCGTCGCGGGCAGCGACAGCGCGAACAGGGCGACGGTCGCGGCCGCGATGAGGACTCCGATGACGCGACGCGCGAGGCGGCCCATCGCCCCCGCGACGAGGTCGAAGCGGATTTCCTCGCTCTCCCTGAGCCAGAAGGCCGCGCCGAGCAGCACCATGTACAGCCAGGTGATGAGCGACAGCTCCGAGGTCCAGCCGATCGGGAAGTTGAAGAAGTAGCGAAACACGATCTGGATGAGGAACGCGACGAACATGATGCCGAGCAGGCCGGCAACGATGATCTCGGCGCAGCGTCGGATCCAGTCGACGGCACTCTCTGAAGTCGGATGCATGATTCCCCTTCCCTCGTTTCCGGGACTCGGTCTTGCGTCGGCGCCATGGGGCCGGCTTCAGGTGGTGGCGCGGACGCCGGACGGCGCCGCGAGTCGCATTGCGCGACCCGCGGCGCCCGCGGTTACTTCATCGCGTTGATCTTGTCCAGCAGTCCCGGCGGCCAGGTCTTCGCTTCGTCCGAGGCGAGATACACCTTCTGCGCGTACGCCCGGAACGCATTGACGTCCGGCGCATACACGTCGAGTCCCTGCTTCTTGAAGCCGTCGGCGAGCTCGGTCTCGCGCTTCAGATGCTCGGCCACGCTCCACGCAATGGCCTTGTCGGCCGCCGCCTGGAAGTTCTTCTGCTTCGCGGGCGACATGCCGTTCCAGGTCTTCATGTTCACCGTGAGCAGGTCGAATCCGATGAGGTGCGAAGTCAGCACGACCTGCGACATCACCTCGTAGAACTTCATGTTCTGCACGTTCGGGAGCGGATTGTCCTGGCCGTCGATCGCGCCGGTCTGCAGCCCCGTGTACGTCTCGGCATAGGCCATCGGCGTCGGATTGGCGCCGAGCGACCGGCCGAGAAGCTGCCACGCATCGCCGGGCGGCATCCGCAGCTTGATGCCCGCCATGTCGGCGGGCGTGTTGATCTTCTTCCTGGGCTTGAGGCCGACCTGCCGGGTGCCGAAAAACGTCGGACCGAGGATCTTCACCTTGAGCTGGTCCTCGGCCATCTTCTTCATCTGCGCGCCCAGGTCACCCGCGAAGAACGCGGTCAGATGGTTGGCGTCGCGGAACAGGTAGGCCGACGTGAGGATCGACCAGGCGGGAATCTGCTTCGAGATATCCTGCGGCGCGATGTTGCCGATCTCCAGGTTGTCGCGCTCAAGGGCGACGAGCTCGGTGCCCTGCTTGAACATGGTGCCGCCGAGGAAGGTCTCGACCTTGTAATCGGCCTCGATTTCCTTCGCGAACATCTTGATCATGTCCGCGCGGATGTCCTTGTCCGAAAATACGGCCGAGAAGCGCAGCGTCGGCTTGTCCTGCGCCCAGGCGGGCACTGCCTGCGTCGCGGCCAGCGCGGCGCCGGCCTTGATCAGCGTACGACGGTCGATCTTGAAGTCCATGGTCTTCTCCTCGATGAAGATTGCAACTACGCGGCTAACACGTTGACGCGGGCCCGAGCCACCTCAGGATCATGTCCGCCACCATCCGGCGGCGCTGCGGCACATCTCCCTTGGCGCCCATGGCCCGCTGGAAGAGGGCGCCGAAGGTGTACTGGTTCGTGACGTTGAACATCCCCAAGGCGGCGATCGCCATGTGGACATCGATCGGATCGAGGTCGGCCCGGAAGTCCCCGTCGGCCTGGCCCCGCGCGATCACGGCGCCGAGCATCAGGACGATGGGCCGGTTGATCGTGCGCAGCGCCGGGAACTTCCTCATGTGCCGGCCCTTCGCCTGATTCTCGGCCACCACGAGCCGCACGAAGTACTCGTGCTCGACGTAATAGTTGTAGGTGAACTCGACGATGCGGCGCATCGCCTCGACCGGCGGCATGTGGTCCAGGTGGAGCCGGTTCTCGGCTTCGCGGATCTCGGCATACACGCGCTCGAGCACGGCGAGGTACAGCTTCTCCTTGCTGCCGAAGTAGTAGTTGATCAGCGCCCGCGTGGTGTTCGTGCGCGCCGCGACGGCGTCCATGCTTGCGCCCTTGTAGCCGCGCAACGCGAACTCCGCGATCGCCGCCGCCAGGATCCGCGCGCGATTGGCCTCCGGGGCCTTGGGCTTGCGCATCGCCGCGGAACGTACCGTCGTGACCTGCAGTGCCATCGAGAGTCCCGAAATTGGCGAAGTCGCAAGGAAAATTTAGCAGGTCCGTCAATTCACGGCAAGCCGGCGGCATGATGCGCCGCAGCATGTCGGTCGCTTCAGCAGGAGACCCGGGCGCCGGCGTCGACCGGCCCCGCCAAGAGGTCGGCCGAGCGCTTCATGCCGCGAGCTCCATGGCGTGCGTGGCGAGGTAGGTCTTCGCCGACTCCAGGCAGCGGAACGCGTGCTCGGCGTAGCCCAGCTCGTGCGCGCGATCGAGGTGCGGCAGCTCGATCGAATAGGGCACGCGCGGAATGTGCCGAAGAATGTCCGCGACGTCGATGCCGCCCTCGCCAAGGTAGAGCCGCGCCTCCCTCAACACGTGGACCATCTCGTCGCGGTCGGCCGGAATCTCGGCCGACGCGTCGCAGATCTGCGCGAAATGGAACCACCCGCGCGGCACCGCGGCGAGCTCCGCGGCCTTGTCCCGCGCACGGTGGAAGTGGTGGGTGTCGATCATCAGGCCGGCGTTGTCGCGGTTGACCGTGCGCAGCACGTCGAGCGCGCCGGCGAGGTCGCGGACCGCGGCGATGGGCACCGACTCCAGGTCGACCGTCAAGCCGAACGGTTTCGCGAGGTCGCAGATCTCGGCGAACTTGTCGAGGTAGAACGCCCGGTCGGCCGACCAGATCGAGGACAGTACCGCCCGCGCGCCCAGCTCGGCGCCGATCTCGAACTCCGGCACATAGGTGCGGGGATCGACGCCGTCCTTGACGCGCGCGAGCTCGATGTCGTGCAGCTTGAGGCCGGTGTCCGCGAGCGCGCGCCGCGTCTGCCTGAGGAGCTCGGGATTGCCGGCGAACCCGTAGTTCGGCTCTCCCGGCAACCCGAGGAAGATCGTCCGCAGGCTCACGTAGTCGTAGCCGGCACGCGCTGCGACATAGATCATCTCCGGAGGCGGACACCCCATCACCGTGAGGTGCGCCAGCGAGAATTCGTGTTTCACCTTGACCTCCTCGGCGGTTGGGCGGCGCCCGGTCGAGGCAGGCGGTACGCCTTTGTGGCGGTTCGGCATCCCCGCACCGGTCGTGCGGGCGTGTTCACGCAGGTTCTGGTCCATGGCTGCTTCCAGGGTTGGTTCACCGGCTACTCGCCGCCGGTCGCAACGTGGTGCACCTTCTTGCCCGGCGAGTAGATGTCCATGATGTTCCAGTGGCCCGCCGTGGGCACCGGCTCGTTCTTCATGTACACGTCGAGGACCACCGGACGTTTCGACTTGATCGCCTTTACCAGCGCAGGCTTGAACTCCGCCGCGGACGCGACCTTGACGCCGTCCACTCCGTACGCGCGCGCGATGGCCGCGTAATCGGGCGACCACGACTTGCCGTCCTTCTCGAACACCGTGCCGAACGTGGTGCCGTAGTGCGCGGCCTCGAGGCCGGCGATGGTGCCGAACGCGTGGTTGTTCATGATCACCCAGACGGCGGCGATGTGCTCCTCGGCCGCCGTGGCGAGCATCGCCGGGTTCTGGCCGAAGCCGCCGTCGCCGATCAGCGCGACGACCACGCGATCCGGACAGGCGATCTTCACGCCGAGCGCCGCCGGCGCGCCGAAGCCCATCGTCGCATAGCCGCCGGGGGTGTAGATCGTGCCGGGCTCGTAGATCGGAAACTGCTGGCCGACGCCGTTCTTGTTCC
Source organism: Betaproteobacteria bacterium (assembly GCA_040007035.1). Taxonomy (GTDB): domain Bacteria; phylum Pseudomonadota; class Gammaproteobacteria; order Burkholderiales; family Casimicrobiaceae; genus CAIWHR01. Next base: position 28,392 of record JBDTVU010000010.1, read on the forward strand.
AGCCCACGTCGGTGCAGATCAGCGCATCGCGCGGCAGCACGGCGCGCACGTCGGCCAGGATGCGTTCGGGGCGCATCGGCCACGCGTCGCTCGCCATCGCCTTCCTGTTGCCGGCGACGAAGGTCTTGCGGTTTGCGGCCATTTCTGCGAGCAGCTTGTCCCGCTTGACGCCCTTCGGCGCGACCTTGCGCGCGACGCGGTTCAGCACCCTCAGCGCTTCGCCGAGGTCGGCCACTGCGCCGATCGCCACCGGATAGTTGCGGCCGAGCTCGGCCGGGTCGATGTCGATGTGGATCAGCTTCGTCGGCGGGAAGTTGAACGTGAATTCCCTCTCCCACGAACTGCAGTCGGCCTCGGAGAAGCGCGTGCCGAGGCCGAGGATCCAGTCGGCACCCTTGCACTTGTCGTTGATGAACTTCGTGCCCCAGAAGCCGGTCATGCCGAGGATCAGCGGATGGTCGTCCGGCAGCGCGCCCTTGCCCATCAGCGAGTGCGCGACCGGCAGCGACAGGTGCTCGGCGAATTCGCGCATTTCCTTCGCCGCGTTCGCGAGCAGGATGCCGCCGCCGACGTAGAGCAGCGGCGTCTTCGCGGCGAGAAGCTGGCGGACGATCTTCTCCGCGGTCTCGTCGTCGAGCGAAGGCTTCTGCAGCGTCCTGGCGTTCAGCTGCACGCGCTTCCACAACCCGACGTCGATCGCTTTCGAGAAGATGTCCATCGGTACGTCGACCAGCACCGGTCCCGGGCGGCCACTCTCGGCGAGCGCGAACGCCTTCTCGATGATCTCGGGGAAGAGGTGCGGCGAGTCGACCCGCCACGCACGCTTGACGAACGGGCGGTAGATCTCGTACTGCGACGCGTCGGCATGCAGGTTCACTTCCTGGTGCGGGTGCTTGCCGTAGTAGTGCGTCGGCACGTCGCCGGCGATCACCACCATCGGGATCGAGTCGAGCGCGGCGTTGGCAACACCCGTCGCCGCGTTGGTGAGGCCGGGACTCAGGTGCGTCAGCAGGACCGAGGCCTTGTTCGTGGCGCGCGCGTAGCCGTCGGCGGCGTGCGCGGCGACCTGCTCGTGGCGGGTGTTGATGAACTTGATCTTCCTGCTCTTCGACAGCGCGGCCAGCACCGCGATGTTGGTATGGCCGCAGAGGCCGAAGACGTGCTCGATGCCACGGGCCTCGAGATACGTCACCAGTTGGTTGGCAATCTGGTCCTTCATCGGGGGCTCCTCAGGTCCTTCGGTCCGCGGACACGGCCGCGGGATCGTTTCGTTCAGTCGCTTCCGCGCGCGGCGGGATCGGGCACGGCGCGACGCGCCGGCCCGCTGTAACGGTACGGAATCTCCTTCGGCATCGGCCCCATGATGCGGCGACCGCGCTGCTTCTGCTCCCACGCGTGGGCGAGGATGCCGACCGCCCGAGACAGGATGAACAGCCCCCGCCCGAGCTCCGGCTCGAATCCCAGCTCGCAGAAGATGACGGCGGTGATGCCGTCGATGTTCATCGGGATGTGGCGGCCGGTGATGCCCTCGAGGGCGTCTTCCACCGCGTGGCCGATCGCCGCCCATCGCCCGGAAACAACGCCTGCGGCGACCGCCTTCTCGACAAGACCGAACAGCGGCGCCGTCCGCGGGTCGACCGGATGGAAGCGGTGACCGAACCCGGGGACGATCTTCTCGCCGGCCTCGCGCTGGCGCCGGATGACGGCGGTCGCCGTCGCGACGAGGTCGCCGTTCTCACCGGCCTCCGCGTCGATCGCCCGATAGAGCTCCATGCATTGCTGTCCGGCACCGCCGTGGATGTCGTCGAGCACGTTGATCGCGGACGCCATCGCGCCGTTGACCGGCAGCCCGCAGGTGACCGCCATCCGCGCAATCGCGATCGACGGCGCGTGCGGGCCGTGGTCCACGCCCGGCACCATCGCCGCCTCGAGCAGGTCGGCCTGTCCCGGCGAAGGCAGCTCGCCGCGCAGCATCAGCCAGATCATCTCCGGAAAGCGCGCGCGGCCGATCAGCTCCTCGATCGGATAGCCGCGGATCGCGATCTTGCCCGGATGGATGTCGATGATCGACGTGTCCCACCAGGCGGAGGCGTCGGCGAGGATTTCTTCGGGTTTCTTCGTCGGCATGGCGTCGGTCGCGGCAGTTCGGTTGACGGAGTGTTTGCGCGGCACGGCGTTCAGGTGGTGATGGTCTCGACCTCGGCTTCGACTTCGAGCGCCCGGTCGTAGAACGCGCCGAACAGTTCCTCGTCGGACGGCTTGTCTTCCTTGATCGGCACCGACACCCACGTCGTGTTGAGGTAGTGCTTGAGGTGCACGTTCTCGGAGATGATGTTGCCGCCCCAGGTGCCGCAGCCCAGGCTCGACGTCATCGGCATGCCGTTGTTGAACGCACCGGCGTTCGCCTTCGACTGCGGCTGGCGGACCATGATCCGCGACACCGGCGCCGCCATCGCAAGCCGGTGGATGTGGTCCTGGTCGAACGAGTAGATGCCGCAGGAGTGGCCCTTGCCGCCGACCTCGTAGACGGCGCGCATCATGTCCAGCGCCTGGTCGAAGCCCTTGTACTTGTAGACGGCGAGCAGCGTGGTGAGCTTCTCGCTCGAGAAGTGGTGTTCACGGCCGATGCCGTCGCCGTGGACGATGATGAACTTGCGGTCGGCCGGGATCTCGAAGCCGGCGGCCTTGGCGAGCTGCTGCGGCGCGATGGCCACCGTCTCCACGGTGCGGTGACGCTCGTCGTCCCACATGGTCTTGCGCAGCATTTCCTTCTGCGCCGGCGTCGCCAGGTAACCGCCCTCGGCCTGCAGCTGCGCGAGCAGCTTGTCGAAGATCGACGCCTCGATGATCAGGTTGCCGTCGGCCGAGCAGCCGGAACCGAAGTCGGACGTCTTCGACAGCCGGGTGTTGCGCGCCGCTTCCTCGATGTTGGCGGTTTCGTCGATGATCATCGTCGAGTTGCCGGCGCCCACACCGTACGCGGGCGTGCCCGAGCTGTACGCCGCGCGCACCATCGGCTGGCCGCCGGTGGCGACGATGAGGTCCGCGCGCGCCATCAGCGCCTGCGACATCGGGATGTTGACCTTGGTCAGGCACTGCAGGATGTCGGCCGGCGCGCCCTCGCGCTCGAGCGCATCCCGCATCAGGCGGACGGTCTCGAACGACGTCTTCTTCGAGCGCGGATGCGGCGAGAAGACGACGACGTCGCGCGCCTTGATGCCGTAGATCGCGTTGCCCGCGGGGGTCAGGTCCGGATTGGTCGTCGGCACGATGCACGCGACGATCCCCGCCGGCTTGCCGTACTTGACGATGCCCTTCTCCGGCAGCTCCTCGATGATGCCGACGCTCTTCTGGCGCAGCGCGTCGCGCAGCACGCCGCGGATCTTCATCCGCTTGCCCATCCGGCTCACCGCGTCGCCGAGGCCGCTCTCCTTGATCCCCATGTCGACCAGCCGCGTGAACGCATGCTTGTTGGCGACCGCCCACGCGACGGCCTGGCACAGTCGGTCCACGCGCGCCTGGTCGTAGGTCGCGATGATCGCGAGCGCCTTGTGCGCGCGCTCGAACACCTGGTCGAGCTCCTGCTGCTGCTCCTCGGTGATGCCTTTCTTCGATTCGGGGGCGGCCATCTGCGATCCTCGTCGTGGCTTCGGTTTCGGGCGCGCGCGGCACGGGGTGCGCGCCGCTCTGCCGGGTCAGGCGTTGTCGGTAACGGCAGGCAAAGGTGAAGTGGAACGTGCTGGGCGCACCGCGTGCGCCGACGGCGATGCCGATCGCGCGTCGCCCGGTCGAGCCGGAGCGAACGGGCCGAAGCCGGCGAGCCGCTGTTTCATGATCCGAAACTCCTCCTCCGTCCGCGAATCCCGCGTCGAATCCGGATTCGCCGGAACCTGTATCCGTGCGAACCGCATCGCAGGTCGTCTTCACCGCATCGCTGCCGGAGGGGCGCTGTCGGAAGCAGCGGCCCCGGCATCGCCCCGCGCTTCCGCAGCCCTTGTCGATCGCCTCTCACCGGGCCGTACGTCGAACGTGCACCAACGATAGGATTTCGGCGGGGGGCGGGTCAAGGTCGTATGCCGACGAAGTGTGCGATATACGCCCATAACTTTCGTTTTCGGCCGAACGTTTGTTATATTTCGGACTGCAGCCCGGTGAAATCCGGGCAACCAGAATCCTTCCCGCCCAGCCGGGGCATCGGCAGCGACGGCGATTACCCGACGCAAGGCACTCGGATGGCGACGCCACTGAACCAAATGCCGGCCCCAACCGAACTCCCGGTCGAGCATTCCGACCACCCGCCGCAGCGGCCGCTCGATCCCGCGCCCCCCGCATTCACCGCGCCGGACGCGTTGGCGGCGGAGACGATCGAGCGGCTCGGCGACGACCCGGATTTCGTCACGGCGCTGGCGCGCGGCCTCGCCGTGCTGCTCGCGCTCTCGGACAAGCGGCGACGGATGTCGATCGCGCAGGTCAGCCACCGGACCGGCATTCCGCGCGCCGCCGCGCGGCGCAGCCTGCACACGCTCGTCAGGCTGGGCTTCGCCGCCGTCGACGACGCGCGGCGCTTCTACCTGCGGCCGCGCGTGCTGTCGTTCAGCCACGCCTACCTATCGGCGTCGCCGATCGCCGTGCTCGCGCAGCCCGTGCTCGACCGGCTCGGCGAGTCGCTGCGCGAAGCGTGCTCGCTCGCCACCCTCGACGGCGACGAGATCGTCTACATCGCACGTTCGACGTCGTCGCGGATCATGTCGCCGCAGCTCAACGTCGGGCGCCGCCTGCCGGCGTACTGCACGTCGGTCGGCCATGTGATGCTGGCACACCTGTCGCGGGACGAGCTCGCCGCCTTCCTGGCGCGCGCCCGGTTCCATCCGTACACCGAGTACACGCCGGCATCGACCGAGAAGCTCGTCCCGCTGCTGAACGCGGTCCGCGAGTCCGGCTACGCGTTCGCGAGCCAGCAGATGGAGCCGCGGCTGTGCACGCTCGCGGTGCCGGTCCGCGATGCCGGCGGCCACTATGTCGCGGGAATCAACGTCATCCTGCAGGGACGGCTGGTCTCCCGCAGCGAAATGGCGGCGCGCTATTTCCAGCCACTGCAGGAAGCGGCGATGGAGCTCGGTTCGTTGCTGCTGCCCTGATCCGCCACACGCCGCGAGCCGTCGCCGTGGGCTATCATCCCGATGATGCCGGCGCGGGGCGGGAACCGCCGCGGCGCCGCCGACGGCAACGGTGACGGCACCGATGCGGCGCTCCGCAGCCCGCGTCCGTTACCGATGGACGACGAGGAATCGCGATGACGAACACGCCGGACCGGGAGTCGGTCCCCGAACCCCTGAATCCGCTCGGGCTCGACGGCCTCGAGTTCATCGAGTTCGCGACGTCGAAGCCGCAGGCGCTCGGCGGCGTGCTGGAGACGATGGGATTCCGGCCGATCGCGCGCCACCGTTCGCGCGAGGTCGAGCTGTACCGGCAGGGCACGATGAACGTCATCGTCAACTCGCAGCCGGCCGACGTTCCGCGCACCGTGCAGCCTGCGCCGCGGCCCGTCATCAGCGCGATCGCCCTCCGCGTCCGCGACGCCGACGCCGCATTCCGCCGCGCGCTCGACCTCGGCGCGTGGGCGATCCCGGTGCGCGCGCGGGCGATGGAACTCAACATCCCCGCCATCCACGGCGTCGGCGAGAGCCTCATCTACTTCGTCGACCGCTACGACGAGTTCTCGATCTACGACGTCGACTTCCTTCCGATCCCGACGGTCGACCCGCACCCGCCGGCGATCCGCGACATGAACTTCTTCGGCATCGTCCAGTACATCGGCGCCGAGCGCACCGCGGACTGGATCGAGTTCTACGCCCAGATCTTCGGCTTCACTGCAGTGCCGGATTCCGTGCGCTTCGGCATCATGCCCAAGGGCCACCTGCTGCAGAGCCCGTGCCGGAAGTTCTTCCTCCAGTTGATCGAGCCCGACGACAACGCGCGGTTCGCACCGCAGGAGGAACACCTGGAGCGGATCGGATTCGGCACGCCGGACGTGATCGGCGCCGTCGCCGAGCTCGAAAAGCGCGGCGTCGAGTTCCTCGCCTCGGAAAAGGTCCATTCGAGCGACCGCGGCGCGCTGACCAAGCCGCTGCTGGGAGGCGTGATGTTCGAGCTGGTCCACGCCGAGCCACGGGCGGCCGCGTAACGATGAACTTCAACGACATCGGGATCGACACCGTCTCGCTGGCGGGCTCGCTGGAGAGCCGGCTCGCCGCGGCACGGGAGGCCGGGTTCTCGCAGGTGATGATCTCGGCCACCGACATCGTCGGCCACCCCGCCGGCACCGCCGCCGCCGTGCGCGCGGTGGGCGAGAGCGGACTGCGGGTGACCGGGCTGGAGGCGCTCCGCGATTTCGAAGGGCTCACCGGCCAGCTCCACGCGTACAAGCTCGACGTCGCCAAATCGATGCTCGACGTCTGCAGCGCGGTCGGCGGCCAGTTGCTGCTGGTCGAGGCGTCGACGTCGACGCACGCCGACGGCGACGCCGACGCGATCGTCCGCGACCTGCGCAAGCTCGCCGTGCTCGCCGTGCCGCTGGGCATCCGGATCGCGTTCAAGGGACTGTCGTGGAGCCGGACCGTCCGCGATTTCGCCGCGGCGGGCGATCTCGTGTTCCGCGCCAACTGTCCGAATCTCGGGCTCGCGATCGACGCGTTCGACGTGCTCGCGGCCGGCGTGTCGCTGGATGACCTCGACGCGATCGACCCGGAGCAGATCTTCCTCGTCCAACTCTCCGACTACATGTGGCAGGAGATCCGGTCGTCGGAAGAAGAGGCCGCGACGGCGACGCATTTCCGCGTCTTTCCGGGCGAGGGGGCGCACAGCGACCGGCTCGCCGATTTCGTCACCCGGCTGGACGCGCTCGGCTACTACGGTGACTACAGCTTCGACGTCTACAACGACGACTACCTTCAGATGCCGCCCGAGGTCGTCGCGCAACGCGCGCGCAGCGCGGCCGACTGGCTCGGCGAAACCGTGCTGCGGCGGGCGCTGCCGGTGCCGAACATGGAACGCCTGAAGCGCACCGCGCGCGCCTGAATCGTCACCCCGCGGCCTTAAGCCCGCGCGAACCGGAGAACCAACGATGGCCATGGATTACCGCCGCCTCGGCGCGAGCGGCCTCGAAGTGTCGTCGCTGTGCCTCGGCACAATGATGTTCGGCGTGAGCACCGAGCCGGCCGAGGCGCAGCGCATCGTCGACGCGGCGTTCGATGCCGGCGTCAACTTCATCGACACCGCCGACGCCTACGGCAAGGGCGCCTCGGAGCAGATCGTCGGCGCGGCGATCAGGACACGGCGCCGGCGCTGGGTCGTCGCGACCAAGGTGTTCAACCCGATGACCGGGAGGCCGCACGACGGCGGGCTCTCGCGGCGCTGGATCCTGCAGGCCTGCGCGGACAGCCTCGAGCGGCTGGCGACCGACTGGATCGACATCTACTATCTGCACCGCGACGATTCCGAAACGCCGCTCGCCGAGACGATCGGCGCGATGGGCGACCTGATCCGCAGCGGCAAGGTCCGCTACTTCGGCCTCTCCAACTTTCGTGGCTGGCGGATCGCCGAGGTCGTCGCCGAGTGCGAGGCGCAAGGCGTCGCGCCGCCGGTGGTCTGCCAGCCGCACTACAACCTGCTCTCGCGGATGCCGGAGGTCGAGATCCTCCCCGCCTGCGATTTCTACGGCATCGGCGTCGCGCCGTATTCACCGATCGCGCGCGGCGTGCTGACCGGCAAGTACCGCGGCGGCGCCGTCCCCGAAGGTTCGCGCGCGGCGCGCAAGGACAAACGGATGCTGGAAACAGAATTCCGCGCCGAGTCGATCGCCGTCGCACAGAAGCTGGAGGCGCACGCGGCGAAGACCGGCCGCACGCTGACGCAATTCGCGCTCGCGTGGCTATGGGCGAACCGGATCGTGTCGTCGATCATCGCCGGCCCGCGGACGCTCGCGCAGTGGAACGACTACACGGGTGCGGTCGGCGCCGCGTGGAGCGACGAGGACGAGGCGCTCGTCGATTCGCTGGTGCCGCCCGGGTTCGCGTCGACGCCGTACTACAACGATCCGCAGTATCCGATCGCCGGTCGCGGCCTGGATTAGTGCGGCGCGGCGCCGGCGACCGGCGCGCGCGGCTACTCGTTCGACACGCCGTGCGGCACGTGGCCGGCGGCGACGTGCTTCGACGCCGACTCGACGTGCGAGCGCTGGTCGTCGAAGAAGATGTCGGCGCGGAACGCGCGCAGGAATTCGCCCTTGTCGAGGCCGCCCAGGAACAGCGCCTCGTCGATCCGGATGTTCCATGCGCGCAACGTGCGGATCACGCGCTCGTGCGCCGGCGCGCTGCGGGCGGTGACAAGCGCGGTGCGGATCGGGCTCTGGTCCTCGGGGAAGTCGGCCTGTATCCGGTGCAGGCCGGCAAGGAATTCCTTGAACGGGCCGCCGGACAGCGGTTCCAGCGCGGCGTCCGACTCGCTCTTCGAGAACGCGGCGAGCCCGCGCTCCTGGTAGACGCGCTCGGCCTCATCGGAGAAGAGCACTGCGTCGCCGTCGAACGCGATGCGCAATTCGTCGGTCTCGTTGGCGCTGCCCTCGCTGGGAAAGATCGTCGCCGCGGCGTAGCCATCGTCGAGCGCGCGGCGGACGTCGCCGGTGTCGGCGGACAGGAACAGGTGCGCGCCGAACGCCGGCACGTAGCGCGACGTCGGCTCGCCCTTGGTGAACGCCGCGCGGGTGATGTCGAGCCCGTAGTGCTTGATCGCGTTGAACACGCGCAGGCCGGTGTCGGCCGAGTTGCGCGACAGCAGGATCACCTCGACGTACTGCTTGGCGGGGCGGTTCAGGCGCAGCAGCTTCTTCGCCAGCAGAAATGCCGGCCCCGGCGCAAGCAGCTGGTCCTCGTGCTCGACCTGGTAGCGGTGATATGCGTCGACGCCGGCCTCGGTGTAGACCCGGTGGCTCTCGGTCAGGTCGAACAGCGCCCGCGACGAAATCGCGACGACGAGCTTGTCGGCGAGCGTGGGCTTCGGCATCAGGTCAGTATAGCGCCGGCGGCAGGCTCGCTCCGCGGAAGCCGCAGCCCGTCGTCGAGCTCCGCGAACACCGCGCGCACTTCGCCGGCCGCCCAATCCAGCGCTTCGCGGTCGATGACGAGCGGCGGCGCGAAACGGACGACGGTGCCGTGCGTGTCCCGCGACAGGATCCCGCGCGCGAGCAGCCGGTCGACGACGGCGCGAGCGTCGATCCGTGTCCGGTCGACCTCGAGGCCGATGAACAGCCCCCTGCCGCGGACGTCGCGGATCAGCGGGCTCTCGATCGCGGCGAGCGCGGCGGTGAATTGAGCGCCAAGCGTGGCCGAGCGCTCGATCAGCCCCTCGTCGAACAGGACGTCGATCGCCGCCAGCCCCACGGCCGCGGCGAGCGGATTACCGCCGAACGTGCTGCCGTGGTCGCCCGGCGTGAACACCTGCATCACGTCGTCGGTCGCGACGAACGCCGACACCGGCAGCAGCCCGCCCCCGAGCGCCTTGCCGAGGATCACGCCATCGGGCCGCACCCCGTCGTGCTCGACGGCGAGGAAGCGGCCGGTGCGCCCCATTCCCGTCTGGATCTCGTCGACGATGAACAGCACGCGCCGTTCGCGGCAGAGCTGCGCGCACGCGGCGAGATACCCGGCCGGCGGCAGCACGATGCCGGCCTCGCCCTGGATCGGCTCGACGAGGAACGCCGCGGTATGCGGGCCGAGCGAGCGCGCGAGCGCGTCGATGTCGCCGAACGGAACCAGTTTCGTCGCCGGCGGAAACGGGCCGAAGCCGTCGCGATACTGCGGCTCCGACGACAGGCCCGTGATCGCGATCGAGCGACCGTGGAAATTGCCGCGACACGCGACGATTTCCGCACGGTCGTCCGGAATGCCCTTGACCTTGTGTCCCCACTTGCGCGCGGCCTTCAACGCCGTCTCGACCGCCTCCAGTCCGGTGTTGACCGGCAGCGCGCGGTCGAGGCCGGTCACCTCGGTAAGGCGGGCGAGGAACGGCGGCAGCCGGTCGTTGTGGAAAGCGCGCGAGGTCACCGCGAGCCGCCGCGCCTGCGCGACGAGCGTGGCCACGAGACGGGGATGGGCATGGCCGTGGCTCACCGCCGAGTACGCGCTCATCATGTCGAGATAACGGCGGCCGTCGACGTCCTCGAGCCAGCAGCCCTCGCCGCGAGCGAGCACCACGGGCAGCGGATCGTAGTTGCGCGCGCCGTGACGCGTTTCCTGCCGGATCGCGGCGGCAGCGGAAAACGGTGCGGCATCCGGCCCGGGGCCGGCGGAACGATGCGGAGGCATTCCCGATCTCCTGGTGGCCATCGGCCGCGCGGACGTCGTCGGATCGCCGGCGACGGGCGCGCCAAGCGCGGCTTCTGGCCGGGGGCGCGCTGAACGAGCGTTATCAACTTCGCCCAGACATCCGGCGACGATACGCCGGCAATGCGAGCCTCGCCATGCGCACCGCACAAACGGCGCGGCGCCGCCGACGGACGCGTCAGTGCGTGCCCTTGACGCGGACGACGGCGCGTTGCGCTTCCCGCGACGTCGGCATCGACGCCAGCTCGCCCAGCGTGACCGGTTTCGCGGGAAAGCGCAGCCGGTAGTAGCCGACGTCGGCTGGCGCCACGCCGCGCACGTCGGCGATCAGCTCGGTGACGGTGAGCCCGCAATGACGTCCCTGGCACAACCCCATCCCGCAGCGCAGAAACGCCTTCAACTGGTTCGGCCCGGCGCAGCCCTCTTCGCCGACGGCGGCCACGATCTCGCGCGCGGTCACTTCCTCGCAGCGGCAGACGATGGTGTCGTCGCGCGGAATCCGGAACGCATCCGCAGGACGATACAGCGTGTCGAAGAACGCACGGCCGCGCAGCGCCCGCGCGAGGTCGGCACGATGGGCGACGGCGGCGCGGTCGCGCGCCGGGCCGTCGATGCAGCCCAGCGCATTGGCGACACCGAGCGCCACGAGCGCGCCGCGCGCCGCCGCGGCGTCGCTGCCGGCGACGCCGCCGCCGTCGCCGGCGAGATACAGGTCCGGCAGCGAGCTGCCGCCCCACAGGTCGACGACCGGCTCGAAACACGCCTGCCGGTCGTTCCACTGAAGCGCGCAGCCGGCGGCACGCGCGAGATTGAGGTTCGGCACGACCCCCTGGTGAAGCAGCAGCAGATCGGCGGGCAACGTCTTCGCCGTTCCGTCGACGGTGTAATGAACGTCGCGCAACCTGCCCTCGCCTGCGGCCGCGAGCGCCGTCACGTACTCGACGACGCGGACGTCGCGGCGCACGTCGCGGACGAGCGCGAGTCCCCGGGCCAGATAATCGGACAGCACGAACCCGGCGGCGTGCGGCATCGCCTGCGCGAGCCGGCCGCGCGGCGTGGTGTCGAGCAGCGCGTCGATGACCACACCCGCCCGCAGGAACTGCCATGCGACGAGCCACAGCAGCGGACCGCAGCCGGCGAGCACCGTCGGTCCCGACGGCACCTGCCCCGACATCTTCAGCAGCGCCTGCGCCGCGCCCGCCGTCATCACGCCGGGCAACGTCCAGCCCGGAATCGGGAACGGTCGCTCCTGCGCACCGGTCGCGAGGATCACGGCGCGCGCTGCCGTCGCACGCGAATGCCCGGCGATCGACACGCCGAGATCAAAGGCGCCGTCGGCGCGCGACGCGACGGCCCACACGGTGGCGCCGGGGACGTACGTCGCTGCCGAGCGCTCGAACGCACCGACGAGCGCCGCGCCCTTCGCATAGTCGTCGCCGAAGATCGCCGTCCGGGAGACCGGCGACGTGGTGACGCCGCGGTACACCTGTCCGCCGGGCGCCGGTTGCTCGTCGAACACGACCGTCGCGAGACCGTGCCCGGCGCAGACCGTCGCCGCGACGAGTCCGGCCGGCCCGGCGCCGACGATCGCGACGTCGTAATCGAGCGTCATCGCGCCCCGCCCCGGGTGTCGATCCGCATGCCCGGCGCGACGGCGACGAGGCAGGCCTGGCGCCCGGCCGCGTCGTCGATCGTGACGAGGCAGTCGAAGCACGTCCCCATCAGGCAGTACGGCCCCCGCGGCGCGCCGGACAGCGGCGTCGTGCGAAACGTGGCGCGGCCGGCGGCGAGCAGCGCCGCGGCAACCGTGTCGCCCGCGCGTGCGGCGAACGGCCTGCCGTCGATCACGATCGACACGGTCGCGGCCGCGACGAGGTCGGCGTCAGGCAGCCTGCGAAACATCGAATCGCTGCGCGGTGAAGGGGTTGAACGCGGCCGGCAGCGTGCCGCTCGCGATCGCGGGCGCCAGCGCATACGCGTGCGCGGCGGCGAGCGTGACGCCGCTGTGGCAGGTCGCAACGAACGCACCCGGATGCGCGGCCGACTGCTCGTAGACGGGAAAGCCGTCGGGGCAGATCACGCGCAGCGCCGCCCATGTGCGGGTGACGCGGACGCCGGCCAGATGCGGGAACACACGCACCGCGCGCGCCGCCATCGCCGCGAGAACGTCGAGGCCGGGGGTTTCGTCGAAGCCCAGATCCTGCTGCGCGTCGCCGACCAGCACCGTGCCCTCGTCGGTCTGGCGGATCGTCTCCACCGGCAGCGACAGGAACGGCGGCACCCGTTCGAGCGCGATGACGTGGCCTTTGTTCGGCCGCACCGGCGCGTCGAGCCCGACCATCGGCGCGAGCCGCGCGTTACCGAGCCCCGCCGCCAGCACGACGCGGCGCGCGACGATCCTGCCGCCGGCGGTGTCGAGCGTGAACGATTCCGCGCCGGGGACGATTCCGTCGACCGCGTGGTCGGACCGGTATGCGCCACCCGCGCGGACGACGCCGGCGTGCAGCGCCCGCAAGAGCTTCAGCGGATTGCAGTGGCCGTCGAGCGCGCCCCAGGTGCCGCCGACGACATCGGCGCCGACGCCCGGGAGCCGCGCGGCGATGCCGGCACGGTCGAGCACCTCGACCGGGTAGCGGTCGAAGCCGGGCTGCGCGAACAGCGCGGCGAGCGACGCGACGCGGCGATCGAGTTCGTCCCGCGCGAGGCAGACGTGGATGCCGCCGGGTTGCGCGAGCGCGACGTCGATGCCGGTCCCGGTGCGAAGCTCGTCGGCGAGCCGCGGCCATTCGCGCGCCGACCGCTGCGTCCACGCACCATACGGCGGCAGCCCGGCGCCCTTTCCCTGCACCCAGATCAGGCCGAAGTTGCCGCGAGCCGCGCGGAACGCGACGTCGCCTTCGTCGAGCACGACCAGCCGCGAGCCGAGCGAGCGCATGCCGAACGCGATCGCGGCACCGACGAGACCGCCGCCGACGATCGCGACGTCGTACGAAATGGTGTGGGTCATGAGGCTGCGGACACGTCTACGCCGGCGAAGCGCAGGATCGCCGGAATCTGCGCGGCGAATCCCCGGAACGCATGGTCGCCGCCTCCTCCGACATACTGGAACGCGCCGCCGTAGAACGCAACCGCTTCGCGCCAGTCGAGCACCTCGTCGCCGGACTCGACAAGCAGGAAATAGCGGTCCGGTCGCGTGATCCGCGCGACCTTCAGCGCTCTGAGCTCGGCGAAATGCGTTTCAGTCACCTCGAACGCTTCGCCGGTATGAAGGTTCGTCTGCGTTCCGGCATAGGGTCTGAGGTCGTCGTATGGGCGCACCGCCGGGTTGATCAGCACTGCGCGCGCGCCCGCGCGCTCGGCCAGGTGCGTCGCGTAATAGCCGCCGAGCGAGCTGCCGACGAACGTCAGGCGCTCGTCCGCGGCCACGCCGACTTCGCGCTCGACCCACGCCGCCACGCTCGCCACGGCAGCGGCGGGACGAGGGTCGAGAGCGGGCACGTGGAGTCGCGGCCGGATCGCCGCCGGCAGCGCGGCGATCGCCGCCGCGAACAGCATCGCCTTGACGCTGCCCGGAGACGACCGGAAGCCGTGCAGGTATACCAGTGTCGGGACGGGCGCCGCAGCGGCACGGTGCGCCATCGCCCCCGCTCCCGATTACGCCGCGAGCGCCGCCAGCAGCTTGCCGTGGATCCCGCCGAAGCCGCCGTTGCTCATCACCAGCACGTGGTCGCCGGGCTTCGCGGCTGCCGCAATCGCCGCGACCAGCGCGCCGAGGTCGTCGTGAACGGAAGCGTTCGCGCCGAGCGGCGCCAGCGCGGCGGCGACATCCCAGCCGAGGTTCGCCGCGTAGCAGAACACGCGATCCGCGCCGGCGAGGCTGCCCGGCAGCGCGTCCTTCATCGCGCCCAGCTTCATCGTGTTCGACCGCGGCTCCAGCACGGCGACGATCCGCGCGTCACCGATCTTGCGGCGCAGGCCGTCGATCGTCGTCGCGATCGCCGTCGGGTGGTGAGCGAAGTCGTCGTAGACGGCGACGCCGTTCGCGGTGCCGACGAGCTCCAGCCGACGCTTGACGCCGTCGAACGACGCGAGCGCGGCGAGGCTCGAAGCCACCGGCACACCGGCGTGCCGCGCCGCGGCGATCGCCGCCAATGCATTCAACTGGTTGTGTCGCCCCGCCTCCCCGAACGCGAGCGTTCCCTGCGGCGCCCCGCCCAGCAGGATCGTGCCGTCGACGGCGATCGTCCAGCCGGGCCCGGTGCCCGGCACTTCTGCGAAACCGAAGCGCTCGACCTCGCTCCACACGCCGCGCGCGAGCACGCGGCCGAGGCTCGCCTCGCCGCCGTTGACGACCAGCCGGCCCTGCGCCGGCACCGTCCGCACCAGATGGTGAAACTGCGTCTCGATCGCCGCGAGGTCCGGAAAGATGTCGGCGTGGTCGTACTCGAGGTTGTTGAGGATCGCCGTGCGCGGCCGGTAGTGGACGAACTTCGAGCGCTTGTCGAAGAACGCGGTGTCGTACTCGTCGGCCTCGATGACGAAGAACGGCGAGTCGGCGGCCGCGCCGGCAAGCCGCGCCGACACGCCGAAACCGTTCGGGACGCCGCCGATCAGGAAGCCCGGCGACAGGCCCGCGTGATCGAGGATCCACGCCAGCATCGCGCTCGTCGACGTCTTGCCGTGGGTGCCGGCGACCGCCAGCACCCACCGGCGCAGCAGCACGTGCTCGGAGAGCCATTGCGGCCCCGACACGTACGGCCGACCGGAGTCGAGCACCGCCTCGATCAGCGGATTGCCCCGCGAGACGACGTTGCCGACGACGAACACGTCGGCGCCGCCCGCCTCGCCATCGAGCTGCGCCGGGTCCCAGCCCTCGGTGAGGCCGATGCCGAGCGCTTCGAGCTGCGTGCTCATCGGCGGATAAACGTTGGCGTCGCAGCCGGTGACGCGGTGACCGGCGGCCTGCGCGATCGCCGCGATGCCGCCCATGAACGTGCCGCAGATGCCGAGGATGTGGAGGTGCATCGTCAGGCCGGCGCGGAGTTCGGCGCGTGCTCCGCGTAACGCTTCCAGCCCCACGCGAACCACGCGAGCGTGAGCACATCGAGCGCGAACACGACCGCG
This sequence comes from Betaproteobacteria bacterium, assembly GCA_040007035.1. GTDB lineage: Bacteria > Pseudomonadota > Gammaproteobacteria > Burkholderiales > Casimicrobiaceae > CAIWHR01. The sequence continues at coordinate 43,895 of JBDTVU010000010.1, forward strand.
AATGCGAGCCTCAAGCCGCCCGCCGTGTCGACGCCGAGCTCGGCGCGCGCGGCATCGACGACGAGGCCGATCCCCCATTGCGCGGCGAAGCTTCCGGCGAACATCAGCAGGTTGAGCGCGGTGTTGGCGCGGCCGGTGAGCGCGGTGGCGAAGCCGGCATTGAGCACCGGGAAGGCGAGAATGTTGGCAGTGGCGCCGAGCCCGTACAGCGACCACCAAAGGTAGCTGCCGGGAACGCGACCGAGGATCGCGGCCAGCGCCAGCGCGTTGAGCGCAAAGCCGAGGCCGAACAGGTGCCGCGACTGCAGGCCGCGTCGCGCGAGACGCGTCGCGAGCAACCCGAGCACGGCGTACGCAGCCAGCATCACCGCGCTCATCACCAGCAGATGGCGCGCCGCCTGCGCGCGGTCGTAGCCGTCGACCTCGATCAGCCACGGCACCGACCACAGGCCCTGCACCGCCATGAACGAGCCCATGCCGAAGCCGCCGAGCGGCGCGATCCACCAGAAGCGCGGATGCGCGAACACCGAGCGCACGCCAGCCCATTGCGCGCCGAAGCCGGCGGCGTGCGCGGGCTTCGGCGTATCCGGCACCCGCAGCCAGATCCAAACCGCGACCGCCCAGGTCGCGACGGCGAGGCCGACGAAGATCATCCGCCAGCTCGCGAACCGCAGCGCGTATTCCAGCGGCGCCGTCGATGCGAGCGCACCGGTGCCGCCGGCAACCATCATCCAGCCGCCGAGCGACGCCTGCCGCTCGGGCGGATACCACGTCGCGATCGCTTTCATCGGCGCCATCAGGCACACGGCGACGCCGAGCCCGATCAGCGCCCGCGCAACGAGCAACCCTGCTTCGCCGCCCGCGTACGCAAAGCCGAGCGCGCCGGCGCCGGCGACGACGAGCAGCACCGGCTCGACCCGTCGCGGGCCGTAGCGGTCGAGCAGCATTCCGGCCGGGATCTGCATCGCCGCGAACGCGACGAAGTACGCGCTCGTCAGGAGGCCGAGCGCGCCGGGGCCGAGCGCCAGCTCGCGCGTGAGCTCGGGCGAGATCACCGCGTTGACGGTGCGGTACAGGTACGACAGCAGGTAGCCGGCGGCGAACGCGAAGTAGAGGCGGGAAAAGGGCATCGGGGCGCGTTCAGGTGCGGAAAGACGGGATCGCGGTTGCCCGTGTCTTCCAGGCCGCCGCATTATCCCCCACCGGCTTGCCCGTCACCGCGGGCGTGCCGCCTACGCGAGCGCCGAGCGCACCCGCTCGCGCGTGAACGGCACCGTCGTCAGCCGCGCGCCGACGGCGTCGTACACCGCGTTGGCGAGTGCCGCCGGCACCGGCGTCGCCGACGCTTCGCCGGCACCGAGCGGCGGCTCGTTCGGCCGGTCGACGATGTCGATGAGGATCTCCGGCGCGTCGGGAAATTTCAGGATCGGATAGCTGGCCCAGTCGATGCTGGTCACGCGCGAGCGGTCGAACGCCACCTCCTCGAACAGCGTCCGCGACAGCGTCTGCAGGATGTTGCCCTCGATCTGCGCGCGCAGCGCATCGGGGTTGATCACAAGCCCGCAATCGTGTGCGCACGTGACGCGCTTCACGCGGATTGCGCCTGACGAGCGCTCGACGTCGGCCTCCATCGCGATCGCGACGTAGCTCTCGTTGTGCTTGTAGTGGATGTAGGCGAAGCCGCGACCGGTTCCGGTCGCGCCCGGCGCCGGCGACGGCCGCGCCTTCCAGCCGATCAGCGCCGCGGCGCGCCGGATCACTTCGACGCCACGCGGATCGGCGAGGCCGGCGAGCCGGAACTCCACCGGGTCGCGCCGCGCCGCCGCCGCCAGCATGTCGGTGAAGCTCTCGACGGCGAAACAGTTGGCGACCTTGCCCGGCGCGCGAAAGTTCGACGGCCGCAGCGGCGACGATTTCAGCCAGTGGACAACGACCTGCTGATGCGGCACCGCGTACGGCGGGTCGCCGTTCTGGCTGATGAGGCCGGTGACGATGCCGGGCGTCTGCGCGATGCCGGCGGCGTCGAGCGCCAGCAGCGGCATGTTGGGCAGGCTCGCCGTCGCCTTCGGCAGGAACATCTCGGTGCGCCACGCATTGATCTTCCCGTCGTCGCCGACGGCGCCTTCGAGCGCCAGCAGTTGCGGCGGGCCTTTCGGGTCCCAGCCGTGCTCGTCCTCGCGCGACCATTGGACACGCACCGGACGGCCGACCGCCTTCGACAACAGTGCCGCGTCGGTCGCCGCGTCGTCGTGGCCGTTCATCCCGTAGCAGCCGGAGCCGTCGAGGTAGACGACGCGCACCGCGTCCTTCGGCAAGCCGAGCGCCCGTGCGACCGTCTCGCGGAAGCGGTGCGTCGCCTGCGACGCCGACCATACCGTCGCCTTGCCGTCGCGGACGTCGGCGACTGCGCACGACGGCCCCATCGAGCCGTGCGACTGCAGCGGCCAGTAGAACTCGGCGGC
>JBDTVU010000011.1:0-46170 GCA_040007035.1 Betaproteobacteria bacterium
GACTGCGGATTGCAGCCGCAGGCCGAGGTCGACGACGTCGTCCGCTTTGGCTAGGAGGACGGCGAGCTGGGTCGCCCCCGGCACCAGCGGTTCCATCTGATGCGGGCTCTGGTAAAGCGGCGTCCTGCGGCTCGATTTTTGCATTGATATTACCGATTGATTTGCCGATCGGTAGCTATGATATATCTCACTGTATTTAATGTCAATAATACGTGCTTGTGAACCATTTGTCCGGTTAGATTTGCCGACTTTTTTGCCGAGTCGAAAATGCTCGATCCGCCGGTGCATGGGCGCCCGAATATCTTCGCTGTCGAGGCGTGTCGCGGCACGCGCACGGAACCCGGCCGACGCCCTTGGCAGACGCGGATCGTGCGGCCAGATGTGATACAAAGACGCGCTGGAACACGCCCGTCTGCAACCCCCATCGAGGAATGCCCATGAAGAACAACCTCGCCGCTGTCCTGCTCGCCGCCGCCGTTCTCGCGGTGCCGTCCGCGTGGGCACAGGGAACCGCCGTCGCCAATGCCGGCGACGTGACCGACATGCCGGCGCTGCTCGCCGCGGTCAAGGCTGACAAGAAGGGCTACGTGGCTTCGGTGCTGAACCTGACACCCGCCGAGGCGAAGAAATTCTGGCCGGTCTACGACGCCTACCAGCGGGATCTCGACATGGCCAATCGGCAGCGGACGCGCGCGCTGCAGACGCTGATCGCGCGCGACAAGCCGCCGTCCGACCTGCTGGCCAAGAGCCTCGCCAACGACCTGATCGGCGCCGACGATACCGAGCTCAGAGGGCGGCGGACACTCCACAACCGGCTGATCAAGCCGTTGCCGGGGCGGACGATCATGCCGCCGGCGAAGGGTGCGCGCTACCTGCAGCTCGAAACGAAGATCCGTACGGCGCAGGCGTACGCGATCGTCGCCACGATTCCGCTTGTGAATTAGCGGGCAATCGCACCCGGCTTTTGCGGCGGGCGGCGCTGACGACACGCTACCGCCGGCAACGGCTCAGTCGCGTTTCCGTCCCCCCCGCGCCGCCGCAATCGCCGCCGCCGCGGTGAGCACCAGCAGCACCGGCGCCATCAGCAGCAGGTCGACGCGGATGTTGCATTCGCCGGTGCACAGGATCCGCGCGTGCATCGCCCATTCGTACGCGGTGTACAAGGCCCACGCGAGCGCGGCGGTGAGCGACAGCACGCCGCGCCGCACGATGGCGAGGCCGGCGAAGGCCGCCGCCGGGATGAGCGCCAGCCACGGCGCCGCTATGAAGGGCCAGAGCATCGTACGGGCAGTCGGATGTCCGCTTGGTTTGTCGGCCACCGCGAGGGCCGCGGTGGCGCCGCCATCATCGTAGCCAGCGCGTCGCCTGCCCGCAAGCGCCGGTCCGCGCATGGCGGTGCATCGTGCCGTCGCGCCGATGCGGTAGCATGACGGCCCCGCCCCCGGTGTTCCCGCCCATGGACTTCGCCTTCATCCTCGATCCGCTGCCGTTGCTCAAGGCCTACAAGGATACGAGTGTCGCGATGATGCGCGCGCTCGCCGCGCGCGGCCATCGGGTGTATGCGCTCGGGCCCGCCGACGTGTTCTGGGATGCTGTCGGCACGCGCGCCCGGGTGACGCCGCTGACGCTCGCCGCCGACGATCACGACTGGTACGTCGAAGGCGCGGCCGAGGAGCGCGCGCTGGCAAGTTTCGCCGCCGTGCTGATGCGCAAGGACCCGCCGTTCGACATGGAGTACGTCTACGCGACGTACCTGCTCGAGATCGCCGAGCGCGAGGGCGCGCGGGTGTTCAACCGGCCGCGGTCGATCCGCGACTACAACGAGAAGATGGCGATCGCGAAGTTCTCCGCGTTCATCGCGCCGACGCTCGTCACCCGCGACGCCGCGCGCATCGACGCGTTCATCGACCATCATCGCGACATCATCCTGAAGCCGCTCGACGGCATGGGCGGCGCGTCGGTGTTCCGCATCCGGGCCGACGATCCGAACCGCAACGTGATCGTCGAGACAGTGAGCCAGCACGGCGCGCGGACGGTGATGGCGCAGCGCTTCATCCCGGCGATCGTCGACGGCGACAAGCGGGTGCTGGTGATCGGCGGCGAGCCGGTGCCGTTCGCGCTGGCGCGGATCCCGAAGCCCGGCGAGACGCGCGGCAACCTGGCCGCCGGCGGCCGCGGCGAGGCGCGCCCGATCACGGCGCGCGAGCGCGAGATCGCCACCGCGCTGGGCCCGCAGCTCGCCGCCGACGGGCTGCTCGTCGTCGGCCTCGACGTCATCGGCGACCACCTGACCGAGGTCAACGTCACCAGCCCGACGTGCTTCGTCGAGATCGCGCAGCAGTCGGGTTTCGACGTGGCCGGGATGTTCGCCGACGCGTTGCTGCGGGCAGTGCAGCGGTAGCGCCGCGCCGAGGCCCGGTGCGAGGCTGCGTGCTACCATTTCCGGACCGGGAACCGCACCGGGCCGGCACGCTCCGCCGGGCCGTCGGCCGCCCCGGACCGGCCACTCGAGACGCCCCATGATCGGCATCCTGATCGTCGCGCACGACACGCTGGGCGACAGCCTGGTGCGCGCGGTCACGCACGTTCTCGGCACCCGGCCGCCGCAGTTCGAGGTGCTGGCCGTGGCGGCGACCGACGATCCGATCCAGCTTCTGCCGCAGGCGCGCGAGCAGATCGCGCGGCTGGACACTGGCGACGGCGTGCTGGTCTTCTCCGACATCTACGGCGCGACGCCGTGCAACCTCGCCGGCAAGCTGCTGAAGCCCGGTCGGATCGAAGGTGTGGCCGGCGTCAACCTGCCAATGCTGGTGCGCGCGTTCACGTACCGGACGAAGGGCATGGACACGATGATCAAGAAAGCCATCTCCGGCGGCTGCGACGGCGTGCTGCGCGTGGGAGGGGACGCGATCCATGCCGCAACGCGAGGTTGAAATCATCAACAAGCTGGGCCTGCACGCCCGCGCGTCGGCCAAGCTCACCCAGCTCGCGGCGAAGTACCAGTCCGAGGTCTCGATGTCGCGCAACAATCGAAAGGTGAACGCAAAAAGCATCATGGGCGTGATGATGCTGGCGGCGGGCAAGGGGGCCACGGTCACGCTGGAGACCGCCGGCGCCGACGAGAACGAGGCGATGGAGGCACTTGTGGCGCTGATCAACGACTATTTCGGCGAAGGCCAGTAGCGCTGGCCCCCGGGCATCGTGCCGAGCTTCGCCCTCCACGGCATCGGCGTCTCGAGCGGCATCGCGATCGGGCGGGCGCAGCTCGTCTCGCACGCGACGCTCGAAGTCGCCCACTACGCGGTGGCGCCGGCCCAGGTCGACGCCGAGATCGCCCGCTTCGAGAACGCCGTACACGAAGTGCAGCACGAGCTCGAGGGGCTGCACGCGGCGATGACCGCCGGCGACGCGCCGGCCGAGTTCGGCGCGTTCCTCGACGTCCACTGGATGATCCTCAACGACGCGACGCTGTCGGAGGCGCCGAAGAAGACGATCGCCGAGCAGCGCTGCAACGCCGAGTGGGCGCTGACGCAGCAGATGAACGTGCTGGTCGAGCAGTTCGACCAGATCGAGGACGCGTACCTGCGCGAGCGCAAGGCCGACGTCGTCCAGGTCGTCGAGCGGATCCTGAAGCGGCTGCTGGGCAAGCCCGGAGTCGTGGCCGCCGCCGGCGCCGAGAAGCACACGATCCTCGTCGCGCACGACCTGTCGCCGGCCGACGTCATTCAGTTCAAGCAGCACCGCTACGCGGCGTTCCTCACCGACCTCGGCGGGGTCACGTCGCACACGGCGATCGTCGCCCGCAGCCTCGCGGTGCCGGCAGTCGTCGCCACCCACAACGGGCGGGCGCTGATCCGCGAGAACGAGCTGCTGATCGTCGACGGCACCAACAACGTCGTCATCGTCAACCCGGACAAGTCGGTGCTGGCCGAGTACCGGCTGAAGCAGAGCGAGCTCGAGCTCGAGAAACAGAAGCTCAAGCGGCTGAAGACGAAGCCGGCGACGACGATCGACGGCGAGCACGTCGAGCTGCACGCGAACATCGAGCTTCCCGGCGACGTGGCGCAGGTGCTGGAGAGCGGCGCCACCGGCGTCGGGCTGTTCCGCTCCGAGTTCCTGTTTCTCAACCGCGAGGGCCTGCCGACCGAGGACGAGCAGTTCGAGGCGTACCGCGCCGTCGCTGTCGGGCTGGCGGGCCTGCCGGTGACGATCCGCACGTTCGACCTCGGCGCCGACAAGCAGAAGGAAGGGCTCGGCGGCCTCTCGCGCGTCGCGCCGAATCCCGCGCTCGGCCTGCGTGCCGTGCGCTTCTGCCTCGCCGAGCCGCGGCTGTTCCTCACCCAGCTCCGGGCGATCCTGCGCGCGTCGCACTACGGCAAGGTGCGCATCCTCATCCCGATGCTGGTCTCGGTGGCGGAGATCGAACAGACGCTGGCGATGATCGAGCAGGCGAAGGAAACGCTGCGCGAGCAGGGGACGCCGTTCGACTCCGGCATCGAGGTCGGCGGGATGATCGAGATCCCGGCGGCGGTGCTCGCGATCCGGTCGTTCCTGAAGAAGCTCGACTTTCTGTCGATCGGCACCAACGACCTGATCCAGTACACGCTGGCCGTCGACCGCTCCGACGACGCCGTGTCGCACCTGTACGACCCGCTGCACCCGGCGGTGCTGAAGCTGCTGGCAATGGCGATCGACGCGTCGAACAAGGTCGGCAAGCCGATCGCCGTCTGCGGCGAGATGGCCGGTGAAGCACGCCTCACGCGGCTCCTGCTCGGGATGGGGCTGCGCAACTTCTCGATGCACCCGGCGCATGTGCTGAACGTCAAGCAGCGGGTGTTGACCACCGACGTCGCCGACGTCCGGCCGGCGGTCGAGCGGATGCGCCGCACCGAAGACCCGGCGCGGCTCGCCGCGATACTCGACAAGCTCAACACCTGAACCGCGCGCGCGGGAAGGGTCGCGCCGTGCCGGGTGTTTGCGCGGCAGCGCTCCTGCTGCACCGCGCGGGGCGCTCGTCACCCGCGACCGCCTGTGCCACAATGCCAATGTCATGAATCGGATCCGCGCCCTGTGGCCTTCGCTCGTCGTCGTCCTCGCGCTGCTCGCGCCCGCGCCGGCAATCGCGATCGACGTCGGCGCCGCCGCGCCGGGGTTCGCGCTGCCCGACGCGAAGGGCGCGACGGTCGCGCTCGACCAGCTTCGCGGCCAGGTCGTCTACGTCGACTTCTGGGCGTCGTGGTGCGCCCCGTGTAAGCGCTCGTTTCCGTGGATGAACGAGCTGCAGCAGCGCTGGGGCGGCAAGGGCCTGGCTGTCGTCGCGATCAACGTCGACAAGAAACGCGACGATGCCGATCGCTTCCTGCGGCAGGTTCCGACGGCGTTCACCGTCGTGTTCGACCCGGCCGGCACGGCGCCGGCCGCGTACGGCGTCAAGGCGATGCCGAGTTCGTACCTGATCGACGCGCGCGGCAACGTCGTCGAAGTCGAGCAGGGATTCCGCGACGAACGCAAGGCGGCGCTCGAGGAGCGCATCCGCGCGCTCGTTGCCGCCCGCTGATCCCGCTTTCCGGAGAGATCCCGATGCGCGCCGTCCGCCGTTGGCTGCTGTCGACCCTTGCGCTGGCGCTCGCCGGATGCGCGACGTTCGCGCCGCCGCAGCCGTGGGAGAAGGGCGATCTGGCGAAGCCGGCGATGCAGTTCGACGCCGACAAGCTCGGCGCGAAGACGACGCAGCACATCTACACCAGCAAGGAAGCCGCGTCCGGCGGCCACGGCGTCGGCGGGGGCGGCTGTGGCTGCAACTGACGGCCGCCGTCGGCGGGAGCCGCCCGCGGTGCCGGCGTCCGCGTCGCCGAACGGGACGCCCGTCGGCGCGCTGCTCGCCGCGGCGCTGGCGCTGCCGGGGATGATGGCGACGGTCGCGCACGCGGAGTCGGTGCCCGATGCGGGCCAGATCGCGTTCAAGTATCTCGACTACCGCGACTGGCAGCCGGGCGCCGACCGGATGCGCGTGAAGAGCCCGTCGCTCTACATCCTGAAACCATTGCCGGATTCGTTCGCGGTCGAAGGCACGCTGGTCTACGACGGAATGTCCGGCGCCTCGCCGCGGTACTACAACTCGCTGTCCGGCGCGTCGGGCCAGGGCGTCACCGACTACCGGACCGCGGGCGACGTCAAGGTGACGAAGTATTTCGAGCGGGTGTCGGTCGGCATCGGCGGCGCCGTGTCGTCGGAGCGCGATTACCTGTCGCGCGCGGCGTCGCTCGACGTCCGCGTGTCCACCCCCGACAACAACCGGACGTGGGCGTTCGGCATCGCCGGCACCGGCGACGTCATCAACAGCGTCAACGGCGTCGCCGAAAATCAGCGCCGGCACACGCTTGACGTGCTGCTCGGGGTGACGCAGGTGTGGTCGGCCGACGCGATCGTCCAGTCGAATCTCACGTACTCGACCGGCCACGGCTATTACTCGGACCCGTACAAGCTGCTCGATACCCGCCCGGACCGCCGTCGCGTGCTCGCGTGGCTGACGCGCGCGAATCGTTACCTCCCGACGTACGACGCCACGGTGCAGCTTTCGTACCGGCTGCTGTCCGACTCGTTCGGCACGACGTCGAACACCGTCGAAATCGCGTGGGTACAGGCGCTGCCGGCCGGCTGGAGCGTGACGCCGAGCCTGCGCTATTACACGCAGAACTCCGCCGACTTCTACTACAACCCGCCGTTCCCGCGCGGCTACGTCAACGGCCAGCACTACACCGCCGACACGCGTCTCTCCGCATTCGGCGCGCTGACGCCGGGCGTCTGGGTGATCAAGCGGTTCGCCGACGGCTGGAGCGCTGACGTCAAGCTCGAGTACTCCCGGCAGAGCTCCGCGTGGCGTCTGGGCGGCAGCGGCAGCCCGGGGATCGAGACGTTCTCGGCCCGCTGGATCCAGGCCGGCATCGCGAAGACGTTCTGACGCCCGCGCCGCGCGCGCCCGGTCGATCGCGATGGCGCTTTACCGCTACCCGTTTCGCGCAATGGCGACCGACGACGAGCTGCAGCTCGCGACCGGCGACGAAGCGCGCGCGCGCCGCGCGGCGGAAGCGGCGATCGCCGACGTGCGGCGGATCGAGGCGAAGTATTCGCGCTACCGCGACGACAGCGTGACAACGGCGATCAATCGCGGTGCTGGTGGCGCCGCCGTTGCGATCGACGACGAGACCCTGGCGCTGCTGCGCTACGCCGGCCGCTGCCACCGGCTGAGCGGCGGGCTGTTCGACATCACGTCCGGCGTGCTGCGCCGTGTCTGGGACTTCAAGCGGACGCCGCCGTCCGTCCCCACCGCGGCTGCGCTCGCCGCTGCGACCGCGCTGATCGGCTGGGGCGATGTCGAGTGGGACGAGCGAACGTTGCGGCTGCCGCGCGCCGGCATGGAGATCGACTTCGGCGGCATCGGCAAGGAGTACGCCGCCGACCGTGCGGCGACGATCTGCGCGGAGCACGGCATCATGCATGCGCTGGTCAATCTCGGCGGCGACGTGCGGGCGGTGGGGCCGCAGGAGGACGGCACGCCGTGGCACGTCGGCATCCGCCATCCGCGCCGCGACGCTGCCGCGATCGCCGAGGTCGCCCTCGCCGCCGGCGCGGTTGCGACCAGCGGCGATTACGAGCGCTATTTCGAGCTGGACGGGCGGCGCTACTGCCACCTGCTCAATCCGCGGACGGGAATGCCGGCGGCGCACTGGCAGTCGATCAGCGTCGTCGCGCCGCTGTGCGTCGTCGCCGGCAGTTGCGCGACGATCGCGATGCTGCTCGAAGCGGAGGCGCCGGCCTTTCTCGACGCGCAGGGCGTGAGCTGGATCGGCGTCGACGCGCAGGGAAGGACCAAAGGCCCTGCCGCGCCGCGTTGACCGGCGCGCGCGGAGTCTGCGGTCAGCCGCGGTTCGCGGCGAAGCGCATCATCACGGCGGCGCGCACATCACGACGAAGTCGGCGCCGTCGCCCTCGACGAGCCAGCCCTTTGCCGCCATCTGGTCGCGCAGCGTGCGGCTGGTCGTGTAGCGGTGGTTGGTGTCGGCGCGGTTGCTGAACACGCGGTACACCGGCAAGGTGCCGGCGGCACAGGTGCCGAGCGTGGTGGGCAGGTACAGGTACATGACCGCCGGCGATTCGTAGGTGAAGCCCGGAAATGCGGCGAGCGTCGCGTTGCACTCGGCAATGCCGCGGCCGTAGTAGTGCGAGTCGCCGTACTGCGCCCCCAGGTAGAAGCGGCATACGGCCGAGGTGCCGGTCTGCGCCGTCGGTATCGCCTTGAACGTCTGCCCGGTGCGCACCCAGCCGCCGGGTGGCGCCGCGTCGAGCGCGGCGATCTCGGCGGTTGCCGCGGTGATGAAATAATGGTCGCGCGCAGCCCAGTAGTACTCGACGACGGCCGTCGTGGCAACGGGCGGCGGGGGTGGCGGCGGTGGCGGGGGTGGCGGCGGCGGTGGCGTCGTCACGGTGCCGGTGCCCGACACGACGAGCGACTGCGGGCTACCGGTGCCGTTGCTCGCGATCGTGATCGTGCCGCCGCGCGCGCCGGACGTCGACGGCTTGAACGCTACCGAAAACTTGCAATTGCCGCCGGCAGCGACGGTGCCGGCGCACGTGTTGCCGCTGATCGGAAATTCCGCGAGGTTGTTGTTCGACACGCTGGAGATCGCAACGCCCGCCGTTCCGGTGTTGACGACAGTGACCTGCGTGGCGGCGCCCTGCGAGCCGACCTGCACCGACCCGAGATTGAGGCTCGACGGCACGTTGAGCACGCCGGTGCCCGGCGGCGGAGCCCCCAGCAGCGAGCCGAGGTACGCGGCGACGTCGTCGACGTCGGCGGAGTCCAGAATGCCCTGCAGGATGCTCATGTCGGCCACGCGGCCGTCGATCGCGAGCTGGATGCCGGGCGCGTAATTGGCGCCGAACATCACGTTGTGGCTGTCGATCTTGGGGTTGGCGTTGTGGCACTGCGCGCACCACGTCGTGTAGATCGTCTTCCCGTTGGCGACGCTCGCCGCGTGCGCCGCCGGGACCGCCGCGAGGGTGGCCAGCAGGGCGAGGTACAGGATGTGGCGGCGGGGCATGCGGCTTTCCGTGCGGCGGACGAGGGCGCCCGCGCGGTTGGGGAGGGGAGTATAGCGGCTGTTATACCAATGTCATAGTACGTTGTCATCAAGATTTGACTGCCGACCACGGCGCTCGGAGGACTGCCGGGTTGCTGCGCCGCACCATGCTGACGGGCGGGGACAGGGTTTCCAAAGCGGTGGCGACGGGCTAGACTTGAGCCGGCGCCGATTTGATCCAGCTTGCGGGCGCCTTACAAATGCGGCTAAAGCGGCGCGGCAAGGGGGAAACACCTTTACCAACCCGACTTCAGTCAACAGCTGGTCGGGTTTTTTTATTGCCACGGACCGAATCGCCGCTTCGATGCCAACGTTTTCCGCCACCACGGGCGGCGCCGACGCGGCGCCGGGGAAACGGCTCGGCGCAGGCTTCTCGGTCGGTGCCGTCGTTTCGCGGGTGGCCGAGTTCAAGACGCCGTTGCCGCTCGCCTGCGGCCAGGAGTTGCCGCAGTACCAGCTTGCCTACGAGACCTACGGCGCGCTGAACGCCGACAACTCGAACGCAGTGCTGATCTGCCACGCGCTCAACGCGTCGCATCACGTCGCCGGCTTCTACGAGGACGACCCGGACAACGTCGGCTGGTGGGACAACATGGTCGGCCCGGGCAAGCCGGTCGACACCGACCGCTTCTTCGTCGTCGGCGTCAACAACCTCGGCAGTTGCTTCGGCTCGACCGGCCCGGCGTCGACGAACCCGACGACGAGGCGGCCGTGGGGCGCCGATTTCCCGCTGGTCACCGTCGAGGACTGGGTCGACGCGCAGGCGCACCTGGCCGACGCGCTCGGCATCCGGCAATGGGCGGCGGTGATGGGCGGGAGCCTCGGCGCGATGCAGGCGCTGTCGTGGGCGATTCGCCACCCGGGCCGGATCCGGCACGCGATCGTCATCGCCGGCGCGCCGAACCTGTCGGCGGAGAACATCGCGTTCAACGAGGTCGCGCGGCAGGCGATCCTGACCGATCCCGATTTCCACGACGGTCATTTCGACGCGCAGGGCACCAAGCCGCGGCGCGGGTTGCGGCTCGCGCGGATGGTCGGGCACATCACCTACCTGTCCGACGAGCAGATGGACGAACGGTTCGGGCGCAAGCTGCGCGAAGGCCTCAAGTTCTCGTTCGCGCCCGAGTTCCAGATCGAGTCGTACCTGCGCCACCAAGGCGAGAAGTTCGCCGAGTATTTCGACGCCAACACGTACCTGCGGATCACCAAGGCGCTCGACTACTTCGATCCGGCGCTCGCCACCGGCGGCGATCTCACCAAGGCGCTCGCCCCCGCGACCTGCCGTTTCCTCGTCGTGGCGTTCAAGACCGACTGGCGATTCCCGCCGGCGCGCTCGCGCGAGATCGTGAAGGCGCTGATCGACCGCAAGGTCAAGGTCTCGTACGCGGAGATCGACGCGCCGCACGGCCACGACGGGTTCCTGCTCGACGACATGCAATATCACGCCGTCGTGCGCGCGTATTTCGAGAACGCCGCCCGTGACGTCAAGGCGTACTCGACGTTCCGGCTGGGCAAGGCGTTGAAGCGCGGCCTCGCCGAGCGCGAGGTGGTCACCGAGCGGGCCGACTACGCGACGATCGCGAGCTGGGTCGACGAGGGTGCCCGCGTGCTCGACCTCGGCTGCGGCGACGGAGGGCTGCTCGCCCACCTCGCGACCGAGCGCAACGCGACGGGCTACGGCATCGAGATCGCCGACACCGGCGTCCGCGCGAGCGTCGCGCACGGGATCAACGTGCTGCAGGGCAACCTCGAGAGCGGACTCGCAGGGTTCGAGAACGACTCCTTCGACGTCGTGATCCTGTCGCAGACGCTGCAGGCGATGCGGCACATCGAGGAGATCGTCGAGGAGATGCTGCGCGTCGGCCGCGATGCGATCGTCACCTTTCCCAATTTCGGCCACTGGTCGCACCGCTGGCAGATCCTCAAGGGAAGGATGCCGGTGTCGACGTCGCTTCCCTACCAGTGGTACGACACGCCGAACATCCACCTGTGCACCGTCGCCGACTTCGACGCGTTCCTCGCCCGCCGCCGCTGCGTGGTCGAGGCGCGCGTCGTGCTCGCCGACGGCCAACGGGTGACGGCGCTGCCGAATCTCCGCGGCGAGCTCGCGATCTACCGGTTCCGGCGCGCATGAGCCCGCTGGGCCGCCCCAAGGGCGAATACCGGAGCGCGCAGCGCGAAGTCACTCCAATACGCGAGCGGGGCGAAGCCGAGGACGCCCGCGCGAGCAGGGCAAAGCCAAGGAGCGAAGCTCGCGGCTGCGAGCGCGGGTGGCGGCCGACAGCGCGGCCCTGCGCGACCTCCACAGCCAGGCGAAGGCCGCACCGAAGGGCGCGTCCGCGAGCGATTCAGGGAAGCCGACAACTCGACGCATCGTGGCGCAAGGCAGGTGCGGAGGCCTCCGCGTGAAACCTGCGCCGGTTCCCCAGCCCCAGGGCGGCGGCGCGCGGGAGACGTGGCGCGAGGCGCTGCTCAACCGACGGATGCTGATCTGCGTGTTCACCGGGTTCACGTCGGGGCTGCCGCTCTACCTGCTCGTCAACCTGCTGCCGGCGTGGCTGCGCTCCGAGCACGTCGACTTGAAGTCGATCGGGCTGTTCGCGCTGATCCAGCTTCCGTACACGTGGAAGTTCCTGTGGTCGCCGCTGATCGACCGCTATGCGCTGCCCATGCTGGGCCGGCGGCGAGGATGGATGCTCGCCACCCAGCTCCTGCTGCTGGCGTCGATCCCTGCGTTCGGCTTCCTCCATCCGTCGCTCGACCTGTGGACGATCGCGTACCTTGCCGCGTCCGTCGCGTTCTTCAGCGCGAGCCAGGACATCGTGCTCGACGCGTACCGGCGCGAGATCCTGCCCGACCCCGAACTCGGGCTCGGCAACGCGATCCACGTCAATGCGTATCGGATATCGAGCCTCATCCCGGGCGCGCTTGCGCTGATCCTCGCCGACCACTTTCCCTGGTCCACGGTCTACGTCGTTACTGCGCTGTTTATGCTGCCCGGCATCGGCCTGACGCTCGTCGTCGCCGAGCCGACGCTCGCGCGGGCCGGGCCGAAGACGCTGGCGGCCGCGGTGGTCGAGCCGTTTCGGGAATTCATCCGCCGCGGCGGATGGTCGCAAGCCGGGGTCGTGCTGCTGTTCATCTTCCTGTACAAGCTCGGCGACAGCATGGCGACGGCGCTGGCGACGCCGTTCTACCTCGACCTTGGTTTCACCATGTCCGACATCGGACTGATCGCCAAGAACGCCGGCCTGTGGGCGAGCGTGGTTGGCGGCATGCTTGGCGGGCTGTGGATGGTCCGGCTCGGGATCAACCGCGGCCTGTGGCTGTTCGGCGTCGTGCAGCTGGTGTCGATCCTGGGCTTCGCCTGGCTCGCCTGGGAGAACCGGCCCGACAAGCTGCTGCTGGCCGGGGTGATCGCGTTCGAGGCGCTCGGTGTGGGCCTGGGCACGGCAGCGTTCGTCGCGTACATCGCCCGCGCCACCGACCCCCGCTACACGGCAACCCAGTTCGCGCTGTTCACGAGCCTCGCCGCGGTGCCGCGGACGGTCGTCAACGCGTCGACCGGATGGATCGTCGAGCAGACGGGGTGGTTCAACTTCTTTCTTCTCTGTGCACTGCTCGCATTGCCGGGGATGGCATTACTCTTGCGTGTAGCCCCCTGGAACGCCGAGGAACGCAAGCCATGAACCACCACAAATTCAGCGCGATTGCCCACCGCGACCACGACTACTGCAACCCGATCTCGGCGACCAAGATCGAGCGGCTGCTCGAGCTCTTGCCGCTGGACGGGACGTCGCGGGTGCTGGATCTCGGCTGCGGCCGGGCCGAGCTCGCGCTGCGGATCATCGAGAAATTCGGCTCGACGGTGGTCGCCGTCGACCACTCGTCGTTCATGCTCGACGCCGCCCGCGAACGGGCCGAGTGGACCGGCGCGCTCGGCAAGCTCCACCTCGACGACTGCGACATCCGCGACTTCAAGGCCGACCCCGAGACCTTCCACCTGTCCGTGATGCTCGGCGCCTCCGGTATCGCCGGCGGCATGGCCGGCATCTGTAACCAGTTGAGGGCGTGGACGAAGGGTGGCGGCTACCTGCTGATCGGCGAAGGCTACTGGCGATACAAGCCGCACCCGGAATACGTGACGCTGCTCGGTCCCGACGCCGCGCACCTCGACCATCGCGGCAACATCCAGGCCGGCGTCGACGCCGGGCTGATCCCGATGCACGCGACGACCGCGTCGACGGACGAGTGGGACGAATACGAGTGGAAATTTTGCCGCTCGATCGAGCGCCATGCCAGCGAGCAGCCCGACGATCCCGACGTGCCGGCGATGCTCGAACGCATCCACCGCTGGCGCGACGCGTACCTGCGCTGGGGCCGCGACGCCCGCGGCTTCGCCGTCTACCTGTTCTACCGGCCGGGCGTGCGCGCGGGGTAGCCGTCCGCTCCCCCGCGATTGCGTTGCAGCGACCGGCCGCACCCGCGCACCCGAGGGCCGCAAACGCGAACCTATGGATCCCGGCGCGGCCGGTCGCCGCGACGAGGCGGAACGCCGCCGTTTCGTCAACTACCTCGACGCCGGCGTTGCGTCGAGGTCCTCGATCGCCGCGGAGATCTCGAGCCACTCCGTCTCCAGCCGCGCCAGATGCCAGGTCAGGTCGCCGGCGCGCGCAAGCTTCTCGTTCAGCGTGTCGCGGTTCGCGTCGGCGTACGCATCCGGCGAAGCGAGCGCTTCGTCCAGCGCGCGCTTCTCCGTCGAAAGCGCGTCCATCCGGGACTCGACTGCCGCAAGCCGGTCGGCCAGCGGTTTCTTCTGCGCGTACGACCGTTGGCGCGCCTGCGCCTCTGCGCGCTTCTGCGCCTTGCGGTCCGGCGCCGGGCCGGCGTCCGCGGCAGGCGCGTCCGCCAACGGTGCGCGCCGCCGCGCGCCGAGCACCCAGTCGCGATAGTCGTCGAGGTCGCCGTCGAACGGCGCGACCTTGCCGTCCGCGACGAGCCACAGTGTGTCGGCGGTCGCCCGCAGCAGGTGCCGGTCGTGGGCGACGACGACGAGCGCGCCGTCGTAGTCCTGCAGCGCTTCCGCGAGCGCCTCGCGCATCTCGATGTCGAGGTGGTTGGTCGGCTCGTCGAGCAGCAGCAGGTTCGGCTGCTGGCGGACGAGCAGCGCCAGCGTGAGGCGCGCCTTCTCGCCGCCCGAGAAGCGCCCGACGACCGCCGTCGCCATGTCGCCGCGGAAGTCGAAGCCGCCGAGGAAGTCGCGCAATTCCTGCTCGCGCGCCGCCGGATCGATGCGCGCGAGATGCCATAGCGGCGTCTCCTCGGCGCGGAGCTGCTCGACCTGGTGCTGCGCGAAATAGCCGATCTTCAGCCCTTGCGCGACGAGCCGCTCGCCGACCTGCGGCGCGAGCGTGCCGGCGATCGCCTTCAGCAGCGTCGACTTGCCGGCGCCGTTCGGGCCGAGCAGGCCGACGCGGTCGCCCGACAAGAGGTTCCAGTCGAGGCCGGTCAGGATCGGCGGCGCGGTGCCGTAGCCGAGGTCGACGTGCTCGAGCCGCACCAGTTGCCGCGCCCCGGCGGCCACCGGCGCGAACGCGAACTCGAACGGGCTGTCGACGTGGGCGGCGGCGATCCGCTCCATCCGCTCGATCGCCTTGATCCGGCTCTGCGCCTGCTTCGCTTTCGTCGCCTTGGCGCGGAAGCGGTCGACGAACGCCTGCAGGTGCGCGATCTGCCGCTGCTGCTTGGCGTAGCTCGCCTGCTGCAGCGCGAGCTGAAGCGCCCGCTCGCGTTCGAACTGCGAGTAGTTGCCGCCGTAGCTCTTGAGCTTCTGCGCGTCGAAATGGACGATGCCGTCGACCACACCGTCGAGGAAGTCGCGGTCGTGGGTGATCAGGAGCAGCGTGCCCGGATAGCGGCCGAGCCAGTCCTCGAGCCACAGCACGGCGTCGAGGTCGAGGTGGTTCGTCGGCTCGTCGAGCAGCAGCAGGTCCGACCGGCACATCAGCGCCTGCGCGAGGTTGAGGCGCATCCGCCAGCCGCCGGAGAAACTCGTCACCGGGTCCTCGTGCCGCGCCGACGGGAACCCGAGGCCGGACAAGAGCGTCGCCGCACGCGACCGCGCGGCATAGCCGCCGATCGCGTCGAACCGTTGGTGGAGCTCGGCGAGCATCTCGCCCGCCTGTTCCGGCTCGACGGCCGCCGCGGCCTCGGTCGATCGCAACGCCTGCTCCACCGCGCGGAGTTCGCCGTCGCCATCCTGGACGAACTCGATCGCCGGCAGGTCGACGGCCGGCGTTTCCTGCGCGACGTGTGCGATCGTCCAGGCCGCGGGCAGCAGGACCTCGCCGGCGTCCTGATGCAATTCAGCCCGCAGCAGCGCGAACAGGCTCGACTTGCCGCAGCCGTTGGGGCCGACGAGGCCGATCCGGTGGCCGTCGTGGATCGTCAGGTTGGCGCCTTCGAGCAGGCGCTTCGCGCCGCGGGCGAGCGTCAGGTTGGTAAGCCGCAGCACGCCGTGCCCTCGTCAGCGCAGGTCGAAGTCGTAATCGACGATCAGCGGTGCGTGGTCCGAGAAGCGCCGGTTCTTGTAGATCGAGACCGCGCGCGCCCGGGCCGCGATTCCCGGCGTCGCGATCTGGTAGTCGATCCGCCAGCCGACGTTGTTCGCCCACGCTTCGCCGCGATTCGACCACCACGTGTACTGGTCGGGCCGCGGATCGACGCGGCGGAACACGTCGACGAAGCGAAGTTCGTCGAACACGCGTGTCAGCCATGTGCGTTCCTCGGGCAGGAAGCCGGAGTTCTTCTGGTTGCTCCGCCAGTTCCTGAGGTCGATCGGCTGGTGCGCAATGTTCCAGTCGCCGCACAGCACGATCTCGCGCTTGCCCCGCCGGAGCGCTTGGAGGTGCGGCAGGAACGCTTCGAGGAAGCGGAACTTCGACGCCTGCCGGTGCGGGCCGCTCGAGCCGGAGGGCAGGTACAGGCTGATGACCGTCAGCTTCTCGAAGTGGGCCTCGAGATAGCGGCCTTCGGCGTCGAACTCACGGTGGCCGAATCCGGTCGAAACGCGATGCGGTGCCTTTGCGTAGAGACCGACGCCGGCGTAGCCCTTCTTCTCGGCAGAAAAGAACGACGCGGTCGACTTGCGCGGCGCGGCGAGCGAGCGCGGGATGTCGTCGTGCGTCGCCTTGATCTCTTGCAGGCAGACGACGTCCCAGGGCTCGGCGCGGGTGAGCCAGCGCGCAAGACCCTTGCGCTCGGCGGCGCGGATGCCATTGACGTTGAGCGTGATGATGCGCACGGTTGAGGGGGCGCGTCGCGGCGCCGGCGTCGGGAAACCGCGCGAGTTTACACGGCGGGCCGCGCCACGCCGGCGCCGGTTGCCGGGGCCCGGTTATACTTGACGAAAAAGACCGCCCGGACGCGCTCGATGACCGATTTTCGCCAGGATTTCCTCGCTTTCGCCTTGGCACGCGACGTGCTTCGATTCGGTGAATTCGTGACCAAAGCGGGGCGCAGGACTCCTTACTTCTTCAACGCGGGATTATTCAACGATGGCGCGAGCCTGCGGCAACTGGGCCGGTTCTATGCGGCGGCCTGGGAATCCTCGGGCGTGGCATGCGACCAGCTCTACGGACCGGCGTACAAGGGAATCACCCTGGCGGCGGCGACCGCTATTGCCCTTGCCGAAAATGGTCACAATCTGCCGTTCAGCTACAACCGGAAGGAAGCCAAGGACCACGGCGAAGGCGGCGTGATCGTTGGAGCCCCGCTCGCGGGGCGGGTGCTGATCGTCGACGACGTGATCACTGCCGGCACATCGGTGCGCGAGTCGGTGGAGATGATCCGCGCACACGGCGCTGACCCCGCCGGCGTGCTGATCGCGTTGGACAGGATGGAGCGCGGACAGGGCGAAACGTCCGCGGTGCAGGAAGTGCGTGACACATTCGGGATGCCGGTGATCGCGATCGCGACGCTGGATGACGTGATGCGGTTCATCGCCGGCCGCACCGATCTCGGCGTCTGGGCGCCGGCGGTGCAGGCGTACCGCGCGCAGTACGGCGCGCGCTGACCGGCGCAGGTGGGTGGCCGTCCTCGGCGGCGGTGGGCGCGAACGGAGGCAGTCGTGATCGAGACGAAGCGGCGGGGCAGCATGGGCGCGGCAACCACGGACCGGCGGTCGCAGTCGCGCCTTGCTGTTCCGCTCGCCGGCGCTGCGCTGCTCGCCGCTGCGTTGCTCGCGGCGCCGGGTCCGGCCCGCGCGCAGGCGTACAAGTGGGTCGACGACCACGGCGTCGTCCATTACACCGACAAGATGCCGCCCGAAGCGATCGACAAGGGCAACACCCAGTTGAACAAGGAGGGTGTCCCGGTCAAGAAGACCGAACCGGCACTGACGCCCGAGCAGCGGCGCGCCCGCGAGGCCGAAGCCGCGCGCCGCCAGCAGGAAGCGAAGGAGCAGGAGGTAATTGCCCGTCGCGATCGCGCGCTGATGTCGTCGTACACGACCGAAAGCGAGATCGACCTGGCGAAGAATCGCACGCTGGCGACGATCGAAAGCGTTGTGACGTCGACGCAGGCCTACGGCGACCAGTTGACCAAGCGCAAGGCAGAGCTCGAGGCGAAGCGCGCGGCCTACGCCGACAAGGCGGTGCCGGCGGCGCTCGACCGCGAGCTCGAAGGGATCAACGTCGAGTACGCGCGGCAAACCGACCTACTGGCGTTGAAGAAGCGCGAAGCCGCCGCAGCCGTCGCCAAGTACGACGCCGACAAGCGGCGCTGGCGCGAACTGGTCGCCTCCAACAACGCCCAGGCCGAGGCAGCAGCGGCCCGCGGCGCGGCGACCGTCACCAAGTAGTCCGCCTTCCCGCGAACCCGTGCAGGGCGGCCCCGGCCGCCCTTGTTGCGTCGGCGCCCGCCCGCACGCGCCCCACCTGCGATAATTGCCGCCCGCATTTCGTTCCGCAGCGACCTCCCGATGGCCCAATACGTTTACACGATGAACCACGTGGGCAAGATCGTTCCGCCCAAACGCGTGATCCTCAAGGACATTTCGCTGTCCTTCTTCCCCGGTGCCAAGATCGGCGTATTGGGCCTCAACGGCTCCGGCAAGTCGAGCCTGCTCCGGATCATGGCCGGCGAGGACCGCGAGTTCGAAGGCGAAGCGGTGCCGATGCCGAACATGCGGATCGGTTTCCTTCCGCAGGAGCCGAAGCTCGACCCGGGCCGGACCGTCCGCGAAGCCGTCGAGGAAGGGATGAGCGACGTGCTCGGTGCGCAGAAGCGGCTCGACGAGGTCTACGCGGCATACGCCGAGGACGGCGCGGACTTCGACGCGCTCGCCGCGGAGCAGGCGAAGCTCGAGGCGATCATCGCCACGTCGGGCGCGGACGCCGGCGTGCAGATGGAGGTCGCCGCCGGCGCGCTGCGGCTGCCGCCGTGGGACGCGAAGATCGAGCAGCTCTCCGGTGGCGAGCGTCGCCGCGTCGCGCTGTGCCGGCTGCTGCTGTCGAAGCCCGACATGCTGCTGCTCGACGAGCCGACGAACCATCTCGATGCGGAGAGCGTCGACTGGCTCGAGCAGTTCCTGCAGAAATTTCCAGGCACCGTGATCGCGGTCACCCACGACCGCTACTTTCTCGACAATGCCGCCGAGTGGATCCTCGAGCTCGACCGCGGCTATGGCATTCCGTGGAAGGGCAACTACAGCTCGTGGCTCGAGCAGAAGGAGCAGCGGCTGGAGCTGGAGGCGAAGCAGGAAGGCGCGCGGATCAAGGCGATGCAGAAGGAGCTCGAGTGGGTACGGCAGAACCCCAAGGGCCGGCAGGCGAAGAGCAAGGCGCGGATCGCGCGCTTCAACGAGCTGTCCTCGTACGAGCACCAGAAGCGCAACGAGACGCAGGAGATCTTCATTCCGGTGGCCGAGCGCCTCGGCGACCAGGTGATCGAGTTCGAGGACGTGAGCAAGGGCTACGGCGACCGGCTGCTGATCGACAACCTGACGTTCAGCGTGCCGCCGGGCGCGATCGTCGGCATCATCGGCCCCAATGGCGCCGGCAAGTCGACGCTGTTCCGGATGATCACCGGGCGCGAGCAGCCGGACAAAGGGCAGATCGTCATCGGGTCGACGGCGCAGCTCGCGATGGTCGACCAGTCGCGCGAGGCGCTGCCCGACGGCAAGACCGCGTGGGAGGCGATCTCCGGCGGCGCCGACATTCTGACCGTCGGCAGGTTCGAGATGCCGTCGCGCGCGTATCTCGGCCGCTTCAACTTCAAGGGCGCCGACCAGCAGAAGAACGTCGGCCAGCTCTCCGGTGGCGAGCGCGGCCGGCTGCACCTCGCCGCGACGCTCCTCAAAGGCGGCAACGTGCTGCTGCTCGACGAGCCGTCGAACGACCTCGACATCGAGACGCTGCGCGCGCTGGAGGATGCGCTGCTCGAGTTCGCCGGCAGCGTGCTCGTCATCTCGCACGACCGCTGGTTCCTCGACCGGATCGCCACCCACATCCTCGCCGCCGAGGACGACTCGAAGTGGGCGTTCTTCGAGGGCAACTATCGCGAGTACGAGGACGACAAGAGGAAGCGCCTCGGCGAGGAAGGCGCCCGGCCGCACCGGCCGCGGTACAAGCCGCTGCTCGCGTAGCGCGCGCCGCGCGCGCCGGTTACGCGCCGAGCTTCTTCTTCAGAATCGCGTTGACCTGCGCCGGGTTGGCCTTACCCTTCGTCGCCTTCATCGCCTGGCCGACGAGAGAGTTGAACGCCTTCTCCTTGCCGGCCTTGAACTCGGCGACGATGGCCGGATTCGCGGCCAGCACGTCGTCGATAATCTTTCCGATCGCGCCCTCGTCGGAGATCTGCTCCAGGCCCTTCTTCGCGATGATCGTGTCGGCATCGCCTTCGCCGGCCCACATCGCGTCGAATACGTCTTTGGCGATCTTGCCGGAGATCGTGTTGTCCTGAACCCTCTTCAACAACCCGGCGAGATTGTCTGCGGTGACGTTGGCCGCGGAAATGTCAGTTTCGCCTCGGTTGACAGCCGCGGACACCTCGCCCAGAACCCAGTTCGCCGCGATTCTCGGCGCTCCGCCAAGCGCGGAAACCGTGGCTTCGTAGTAGCGAGCCAATTCACGGCTACCGGTCAACGTCGTAGCCTCGTAGGCGGTGACGTCGTACTGCGTCTGGAACCGCGCTTTCATCGCCGCCGGCAGCTCCGGCAGCGCCGCCTTCACCTCGTCGATCCAC
Source organism: Betaproteobacteria bacterium (assembly GCA_040007035.1). Lineage (GTDB taxonomy): Bacteria > Pseudomonadota > Gammaproteobacteria > Burkholderiales > Casimicrobiaceae > CAIWHR01. Next base: position 20,385 of record JBDTVU010000011.1, read on the forward strand.
GCCTGCGCGATCACCAGCGGCGGCAGGTCCGGATCCGGAAAATAGCGGTAGTCCTGCGCGTCTTCCTTGCTGCGCATCGACCGCGTCTCGTGCCGGTCCGGATCGAAGAGGCGCGTCTCCTGGACGACGGTGCCGCCGTCCTCGATCAGCTCGGTCTGGCGGCGGACCTCGAAGTCGATCGCCTGCTGCATGAAGCGGAAGCTGTTGAGGTTCTTGATTTCGCAGCGCGTGCCCAGCGGCGCGCCCGCCCGCCGCACCGACACGTTGGCGTCGCAGCGGAAGCTCCCCTCCTGCATGTTGCCGTCGCAGATGCCGATCCACTGGACGAGCGCGTGCAGCGACTTGGCGTAGGCGACCGCCTCGTCGGAACTCGTGAGATCGGGCTCAGTCACGATTTCGAGCAACGGCGTGCCGGCGCGGTTGAGGTCGATGCCGGTCATTCCGTGGTAATCCTCGTGCAGGCTCTTGCCGGCGTCCTCCTCGAGGTGCGCGCGGGTGAGCCGCACGGCGATCTCGCCGCGCGTCGGCGAGGCAATCGCGATCGACCCGCCCAGCACGACCGGAATCTCGTACTGGCTGATCTGGTAGCCCTTCGGCAGGTCCGGGTAGAAGTAGTTCTTGCGCGCGAACACGCTGCGCTTGTTGATTGTCGCGCCGACGGCGAGGCCGAAGCGGATCGCGCGCTCGACCGCGCCGCGGTTCAGCACCGGCAGCACGCCGGGCAGCGCGATGTCGACGGCGGACGCCTGCGTGTTCGGCGCCGCGCCGAACGCGGTGGACGCGCCCGAGAAGATCTTCGCCGCGGTCGAGAGCTGCGCGTGCGTCTCCAGGCCGATGACGACTTCCCACGCGGCCATCACGCGAACTCCTTCGGCGCACGGGCGTGCCAGTCGGTCGCCTGCTGAAAGCGATGCGCGACGTCGAGAAGCTTCGCCTCGGCGAAATAGTCGCCCTGGATCTGCAACCCAATCGGCAGGCCGTTGCGGTCGAAGCCGCAGGGGATCGACAGCGCCGGTGCGCCGGTGAGGTTGGCGGCGATGGTAAAGATGTCGTTGAGGTACATCTGCACCGGGTCGTCGGTCTTGGCGCCGATCTTGAACGCGGCAGTGGGCGCCGTCGGCCCCATGATCACGTCGCACTTTTCGTATGCGCGATGGAAGTCGTCGGCGATCAGGTGGCGGACCTGTTGCGCCTTGAGGTAGTACGCGTCGTAATAGCCGTGCGAGAGGACGTACGTGCCGACGAGGATCCGCCGCCGCACTTCGGCGCCGAAGCCTTCCGCGCGCGACTTCCGGTACATGTCCGCGAGGTCGTCGTATTTCGCGGCGCGGTGTCCGTAGCGGACGCCGTCGAAGCGCGACAGGTTCGACGACGCCTCGGCCGGCGCGATCACGTAGTAGACCGGCACCGACAGGTTGACGTTCGGCAGCGTGACCTCGACCGTCGTCGCGCCAAGCTTCCGGAACTCGGCGACCGCGGCGTCGATCGCGCGGGTGACGTCGGCGTCGATACCCTCGCCCGCGTATTCCTTCGGCAGGCCGATCCTGAGGCCGTCGAGCGGCCGCGCGCCGGCCGTCGCGTGGAGTGCCCGCGCGTAGTCCTCCGCCGGCCGGTCGAGCGACGTCGAATCGCGCGGGTCGTGGCCGGCCATCGCGTTCAGAAGCAGCGCGAGATCCTCGGCCGTCCGCGCGAACGGTCCGGCCTGGTCGAGGCTCGAGGCGAACGCGATGAGGCCGTAGCGCGAGCAGATGCCGTACGTGGGCTTCAGGCCGCAGATGCCGGACAGCGCGGCCGGCTGGCGGATCGAGCCGCCGGTGTCGGTGCCGGTCGAGCCGGGAACGAGCCGCGCCGCAATTGCTGCCGCCGAGCCGCCGGAGCTACCGCCGGGCACGTACTCGGCGTGCCACGGGTTCTTCACCGGGCCGAAATACGACGTCTCGTTCGACGAGCCCATCGCGAACTCGTCCATGTTCGTCTTGCCGACGAGCACCGTCCCCGCGCGCTTCAGGCCCGCGACGACGTTCGCGTCGTACGGCGCGGTGAAGTTCGACAGCATCCGGGAGCCGCAGGTCGTCTTCAGCCCGGCGGTCATCAGCACGTCCTTGTGCGCGATCGGGATGCCGGCGAGCGGCCCGGCAGTGCCCGTCGCCAGCGCCGCGTCGGCGGCCTTCGCGGCGGCGAGCGCACCTTGCGCATCGACGGTGACGAACGCGTTCAGCGCCGGGTTGAGCCGGGCGATCCGGTCGAGGACGCCCTGCGTCAGCTCGGTGCTGCTGATCCGCTTTGCGCGGAGGGCGGCGGACAGCTCAGCGATGGTGGAGGTGATCACGGAACGATTCGGGCCTATTCGATTACCTTCGGGACGAGGTAAAGCCCGTCCTCCACCGCCGGCGCGACGCTCTGGTACAGCGCATGGCGGTCGGGCTCGGTGACCTTGTCCTCGCGCAGCGGCAGCATCACGTCCTGCGCGTGCGCCATCGGGACGACGCCGGTCGTGTCGACGGCGTTCAGCGTGTTGATCATCGCGAAGATCGCGTCGAGCTTGGCGCGGACCTCGTCGGCCTGCGCGGCGTCGATCTCGATCCGCGCGAGTTGGGCGATGCGGTGGACGTCGGCGAGCGAGATCGTCATGGCGGTCGCGGTTGCGGCGGCGGTCGTGGGGGCGGGAGGCGCGGCGCCGGCCCGAAAGTCGGCCCGGCGGGGAGTGACGGCAGGTGCCGCCGCCCGGCCCGGTTTACCCCGGTTTTCCGCGCAAAATCAGTGCAGAAGAAGAACGCAATAGGTTATCATATTGTCATATTTTTGAGCAGCGGCCGCTCTCGCAACCACCCCGGGCCCCGGCGCTTCTCCCGACAAGCGCCCGCCGCCCGCACATCCGCAGGTCAACATCTTCATGTTCGAGTTTTTCAAAGGCTATTTCTCCAGCGATCTCGCGATCGACCTCGGCACCGCCAACACGCTGATCTACGTCCGCGGCAAGGGCATCGTGCTGAACGAGCCGTCGGTGGTCGCGATCCGCCAGGAAGGCGGCCCCAACGGCAAGCGCGTGATCCAGGAAGTGGGGCTGGCCGCCAAGCAGATGCTCGGCCGCACACCCGGCAACATCACGGCGATCCGGCCGATGAAGGACGGCGTCATCGCCGACTTCACCGTCACCGAGCAGATGCTGAAGCAGTTCATCAAGAAGGTGCTCGACTCGCGGCTGTTCTCGCCGTCTCCCCGCATCATCATCTGCGTTCCCTGCGGCTCGACGCAGGTCGAGCGCCGCGCGATCCGCGAATCGGCGCTCGGCGCCGGTGCGTCCAAGGTGTACCTGATCGAGGAGCCGATGGCGGCGGCGATTGGCGCCGATATGCCGATCTCGGACGCCACCGGCTCGATGGTCGTCGACATCGGCGGCGGCACGACCGAGGTCGGCGTCATCTCGCTGGGCGGGATGGTGTACTCGGGCAGCGTGCGCGTCGGCGGCGACAAGTTCGACGAGGCGATCGTCAACTACATCCGCCGCAACTACGGGATGCTGATCGGCGAGACGACGGCCGAGATGATCAAGAAGACGATCGGCTCGGCGTTCCCCGGCTCCGAAGTCAAGGAAATGGAAGTCAAGGGCCGCAATCTCGCCGAGGGCATTCCGCGCAGTTTCACCGTGTCGTCGAACGAAATCCTGGAGGCGCTGACCGATCCGCTCAACAGCATCGTGTCGGCGGTGAAGAGCGCGCTCGAGCGCACGCCGCCGGAGCTCGGCGCCGACATCGCCGAGCGCGGGATGGTGCTTACCGGCGGCGGCGCGCTGCTGCGCGACGTCGACCGGCTGCTGATGGAGGAGACCGGCCTGCCGGTGATCGTCGCCGAGGACCCGCTGACCTGCGTCGTCCGCGGTTGCGGCCGGGCGCTCGAGAACATGGAAAAGCTGTCGACGATCTTCACCTCGGATTAGCGGGCCCGGAAGCCGCGTCGGCATCGCAAATCGCGTTTCATCGCCCCGGCAGACACACGGTGAAAGCGCACTCCGAATTCCGACTCTGACCCGGATCTCGCCGCCGCCGGCCCTGCGCAGATGCGCCATCAATCCGCCGAGCCGCCTGCGTTCTTCCATCGCGGCCCGTCGCCGCTCGCGCGGCTCGCGTTCTTCGGCCTGCTCTCGGTCGCGCTGCTGTTCCTCGACACCCGTTACCGCTATCTGGAGAACCTCCGCCACGTCGCGGTGGCAACCCTCTACCCGCTGCAGCGGGTGGCGCAGATGCCCGGCGAGGCGGTCGCGCACGTCGGCTCGTACTTCACCTCGCAGCGCGCGCTGACCGACGAGAACTCGGCGCTGCAACGGTTGCTGGTCGAACGGGGCGTGGCGGTCCAGGCGTTTACGGCGGCCGAGCAGGAGAACGCGCGGCTGAGGGCGCTACTCGACGTTCGCGCGCGTTACAGTCGGGCGGCGACCGCGGTCGAGGTGCTCTACACCGGCCGCGACGCATTCACGCAGAAGCTGTTCGTCGGCAAGGGCAGCGACGCCGACCTCAAGGCGGGCGAGGCGGTCGTCGACGCCGACGGGGTCATCGGACAGGTGACGCGGGTGTTTCCGTACATGGCCGAAGTGACGCTGATCACCGACAAGGATCATGCCGTTCCGGTGAAGGTCGAGCGCAGCGGCGTGCGGTCGGTGCTGTTCGGCGCCGGCACCGGGCACGCGCCCGAATTGCGCTTTACTGCGCCGAGCGCCGACATCCAGGTCGGTGACCGGCTGGTGACATCGGGCATCGACGGCACGTATCCGCAGGGCCTCGCCGTCGCACGCGTCGCCACGCTCGAGCGCGACACCGGCCAGATGTTCGCGCGGATCACGGCGACGCCGCTGGCCGGCGTCGACCGCAGCAAACATCTGCTGGTACTCGCGCAGACCGCGGCGCTGCCGCCGCGCCCCGAGGAGCCGGCCGACGCCGATGCGGCGAAGAAGCCCGGCCGCGGAAAGGGACGGCGGGGCTGACCGATGGCGTTGCCCAACCTCCCGCCGCTGTCGCCGGCGCGGCCCGAAGAGATCCTGCGGCCGGCGCGGCCATGGTTCATCGTGCTCACGCTGATGCTGGCACTGTTCGCCAACCTGTTGCCGCTGTCGGGCGCGGCGCTGGCGCTGCGGCCCGACTTCCTCGCGCTGGTGCTGCTCTTCTGGTGCATCCAGGAGCCGCGGCTGGTCGGGGTCGGCGCCGCGTGGTGCGTCGGGCTGCTGATGGACGTCGGCGACGCAACGCTGTTCGGCCAACATGCGCTCGCATACGCGATGCTCGCCTACGCCGCCGACTACTTCCGACGGCGCGTGCTGCGCTTCCCGCTGTGGCAACAGGCGGCGCAGGTCGCGGTGCTGCTCGCGCTCTGCGCGGGGCTGGTCGTGCTGGTCCGCGCCGTCGGCGGCGCGCCGCTGCCGCGGTGGACCTACGCGGCGCCGCCGCTGTCCGGCGCGCTGCTGTGGCCGGTGGTGACGGTCGTGCTGCAGTGGCCGCAGCGGCCGGCGCGCCGGACCGCCGAGCTGTGAGCGCGGCGCAGCGCTGCCGGGCCTGACGATGACGCGCCGCCTGCTCTTCACGTCGAGGAAACGCGGGGACGACGCCGGCGTCGGCTTCGGCGCGCGCGAACTCCGCAACCCGGAGCGCGAGCTCTACCTGTTCCGACGCCGCCTCGCACTGGCCGGCATCGTCGTGCTGGTCGCGTTCGGCGGCCTCGCCGCGCGGTTCTTCTACCTGCAGGTCGTCCTCCACCGCCACTACCAGACGCTGGCCGAGACCAACCGGATCGCGATCGTGCCCATCGTGCCGAACCGCGGCGTGATCACCGACCGCAACGGCATCGTCCTCGCGCAGAGCTACTCGGCGTACACGCTCGAGATCCAGCCGTCGCGGGTGAAGAGCCTCGACGAGACGATCGACGCGCTGGCGGCGATCGTCGACGTGCAACCGCGCGACCGCAAGCGGTTCCGAAAGCTGCTCGAGGAGTCGAAGAATTTCGAGAGCCTGCCGCTGCGCACGCGGCTGACCGATGAGGAGGTCGCTCGCTTCGCCGTCAACCGCTACCGGTTTCCCGGCGTCGAGATCAAGGCGCGCCTGTTCCGCCAGTACCCGTACGGCGAAATCGCCTCGCATGTCGTCGGCTACATCGGCCGGATCAACGACCGCGACGTCGTGCGCATCGACGAATGGGACGAGACCGCCAACTACAAGGGCTCCGACTACATCGGCAAGGTCGGCGTCGAGCTCTCGTACGAGCGCGAGCTGCACGGGACGACCGGCGTCGAGGAGGTCGAGGTCGACGCGGCCGGCCGTGCCGTGCGCACGCTGTCGCACTCGCCGCCGGTCTCCGGCAACGACCTGAAGCTCTCGCTCGACATCCGGTTGCAGGAAGTCGCCGAGGCGGCGTTCGGCGACCGCCGCGGCGCGCTGGTCGCGATCGAGCCGTCCACCGGCGACGTGCTGGCGTTCGTGTCGAAGCCCGGATTCGACCCCAACCTGTTCGTCGAAGGCATCGACACGGCGAACTGGGAGATGCTCAACGACTCGCCCGACAAGCCGCTGCTCAACCGGCCCCTGCGCGGCGCTTATCCCCCCGGCTCGACGATCAAGCCGTTCCTCGCGCTGGGCGCGCTGACGTCGGGCAAGCGCACCGCGCAGCAGACGATCTTCGACCCCGGCTTCTTCCAGATCCCGGGCGCGGCGCACCGCTTCCGCGACGACAAGCCGGGCGGCCACGGCGTGGTCGACATGTACAAGTCGATCGTCGCCTCCTGCGACACGTACTACTACATGCTCGCCAACGAGACCGACATCGACGACACGTACCGCTTCATGAGCCAGCTCGGCTTCGGCCAGAAGACCGGCATCGACATCGAGGGCGAGCTGACCGGCGTGCTGCCGTCGCGCGAGTGGAAGCGGGCGCGGTTCGCCGGCAAGAACTACCGCGACGAGCACCGTAAGTGGTATCTGGGCGACAGCATCTCGGCGGGGATCGGCCAAGGCTACAACGCGTTCACGCCGATCCAGCTCGCGCACGCGATCGCGACGGTTGCCAACGACGGCGTCTCGTTCCGGCCGCACATCGTCAAGTACATCCGCAACATCGCCAGCGGCGCCGAGCGGCAGCTCGAGCGCGAGCCGACGCACACGGTGCCGCTGAAGCCCGAGCACTTGGCGACGATCAAGAACGCGCTGGTCGGCGTCAACAAGGAAGGCACCAGCGCCGCGGCGTTCCGCAACACCGCCTACGTCAGCGCAGGCAAGACCGGCACCGCGCAGGTGTACTCGCTGAAGGGCGAGAAGTACAGCGAGCACAAGGTCGACGAGCGGCTGCGCGACCACGCGTTGTACATCGCCTACGCGCCGGCCGACAAGCCGCGGATCGCACTGGCGGTGCTGGTGGAGAACGGCGGCTTCGGCGCGCAGGCGGCGGCGCCGATCGCCCGTCAGGTGTTCGACTGGTTCCTGACCGGCGAGCGGAAGGCCGGCCCGGCGCCGGTGCCCGCGCCGGCGGCGAAGGACGCCGAGGACGAAAGCGACTGATGGCGAACCTCCTCGCCCGGATGTGGGAGGCGCTGACGCGTCGCGTCGACAGCTTCCTGTTCGGCGTCGCGCTGGCGATCGCCGGCGTCGGGCTGATCACGCTGTTCTCGGCCACCGACCAGAGCGTCGCCCGCGTCACGTCGCAAGCGACCAACCTCGCGTTCGCGCTGGTGCTGATGTGGGTCGTCGCCAACCTGCAGCCGCAGGCCATCGCCCGCGCCGCGGTGCCGCTGTACATATTGGCGGTCGTGTTGCTGGTCGGCGTCGCGCTGTTCGGCACCGTCGTCAACGGTTCGCGCCGCTGGCTCAACCTCGGCGTCGCCCGCTTCCAGCCCTCCGAGTTGATGAAGATCGCGCTGCCGCTGATGCTCGCGTGGTATTTCCAGAAGTTCGAGGGCCGGATCGGCTGGCGCGACTTCGCGCTGGCGGCGATGCTGATCGCGGTGCCGGTGTGGCTGATCAAGCGGCAGCCCGACCTCGGCACCTCGCTGCTGATCGCGGCGTCGGGCTTTTACGTGCTCTACCTCGCCGGGCTGTCGTGGAAGATCATCGTCGGCCTCGGCGCGCTCGCTGCCGGCGCGGCGCCGCTGGTGTGGCAGCATCTGCACGACTACCAGCGCGAACGGATCCTGACGTTCATCGATCCCACGCGCGATCCGCTCGGCGCCGGCTACCACTCGTCGCAGGCGTCGATCGCGCTGGGCTCGGGTGGCGCCGTCGGCAAGGGCTGGTTGAACGGCACGCAGACGCACCTCGACTTCCTGCCCGAGCGCCACACCGACTTCATCTTCGCGGTGTTCGGCGAGGAGTTCGGCCTGGTCGGCAACGTCGTGCTGCTGGTGCTCTACCTGCTGCTGGTCGGGCGCGGGATGATGATCACCGCCAACGCGTCGACGCTGTTCGCGCGGCTCGTCGCTGGCGCGATGACGCTGATGTTCTTCACCTGCGCGTTCGTCAACATGGGAATGGTCAGCGGAATCCTGCCGGTGGTCGGCGTGCCGCTGCCTCTGGTGTCGTACGGCGGCACCGCGCTGATCTCGCTGTTCATCGGGCTCGGCCTGCTGATGAGCGTGCAGGCGCACCGCAAGCTCGTGAATACGTAGCCGCTTGAACGGGGATCAGACTCGACTGTTGCCGGCGTGAACGAGGACGGGGCAATGGGCTCGACAGCGAAATCGCACAGGCGCCCCCTCACGACGGCGAGGCCGAGCGCGCTCTTTTCCCCGCCGCCGTGCGCTGGCGGCGGAAAGTCGAGTCCGGCCCTGCCTTCCGGACTAGGGGCTTCGACGGCGCATCGATGCAAAGCCCACAACAGCCAGGAGCGCGGCAAGCGCGACCATCACCCACTGGGAGAGCGTGGGGACAGCACCCGGTGTACTGGGAGGTAGGATAGGGACGGGAGGCGGAACGACAAAGCCGGGTGCAGTGCCACCCGAGCACGCGGTGACCGCATTGGTATCCAGCGTTACGGTGCCATTTCGCGCCAAAGCTCTACCTTGCAAGGTGGCGCTGGTACCTACAGTGATACTCGTGAGCGCCAGAATGTTTCCTTGAACGGCGCTGAATGTCCCAATGGACGCGGAACTGCCGACCTGCCACCATAAGTCGCAAGCCGTGGCGCCGTTGGTCAGACTGACACTCGATGCGCCGGGTCCGGATGCAGTCGTGAGCGCGGTCGTCTGGATAACGTAGAGTCCCGGGCCATTGAGCGTGAGTGTTCCCGTCAAGTTAGCCGCCCCCGCACTGTAGACGCCAGGAATGAGCACCTGTCCACCCAGCGCGGAAAGAATGGGTGTGCTCACCAAGCCTGCCAAAGTGTTGTACGCAGTGGTAGTATCACTCTGCGCCTGTTGCGCGATCGTATCCCCGAAGTGCAGAAATCCCGTACCGGGAACAATAGACCCCGGAGGAAAACCGGTGATCGATAGAGCGGGCCAGACGCCCACATTTCCGGTGATGACGCTCGCGCCAGTATTAGTCACATTCGGAGTAGCACCCAGGACCGCAAAATTGGATGCCGTACCTAGTATCTGGGCAAGTGCTGGGGCGGACACCAGGAGAAGCGCGGCGAACCCCGCGCTCCATGCAAGATTCAAGCGCATTCGAAGCATTCCGATTCTCCTTTCGCAATGCCACCGAAGCAGCGCAAAGCCAGCACCGCTGGGCTCGGGGAACAGGCTGGAATGCGGCGCATCTCCAGCGCCGGGCGACGTCCGGGTCAAATGATCGAACCCAGACGGCGCGCAACAGCCCTCTTGCACGCAAAAACACCAGCGACCATGTGCCATCCGAGGATACGGTCGTTCATCGCTAGAATCTGTGCGGTAACGAACGGAGGCTCGGCGCCTGGCCCACTACGGGCGCCGCCCGGCAAACCCGGGTCGGCGGACCCCGACCTTCGCAGGATTGAATGCGGACGGGGCGATTGCCCCAAGCGGGTAGACCGTGCCGGCATTTCCCCGCCTGCCGGTTGACCTGACGGCCGAATGCGTGTAGAGAGACGGAGCAGGTTCCTCAAGCAGCGAAGTTGCTGGTCCGTCGTAGCCGCTCACGCGATACTCCGCAGGTCACCGTCTCTCTCTCCCTTGAAGTTCCCGCACCGCGGGCCAACGCCCGTCATTCGTCATTCATTGGAGTTACAGACATGAGTACAGGCATCGTCAAGTGGTTCAACGACGGCAAGGGTTTCGGCTTCATCACGCCGGACGGCGGCGGCAAGGACGTCTTCGCCCATTTCTCGGCAATTCAGGGCGACGGCCACAAGAGCCTGCGCGAAAGCCAGAAGGTGTCCTTCGACATCACGGCGGGCGCCAAGGGCGACCAGGCTTCGAACATCAAGGCGCTCGACTAGCAGGCATTTGTTGACGTGCGAGGCCCCGAGGTTCGGGGCCTTTTTTGTTGCCGAACAGAACCGGCGGAAGCCGAGTCTGACCCTACTTCTCTTCGGCGAAGCGCGGCGCGGTGAGCGCCGCCGTCGAGCGGCCCGCGGGGTGGATCGCCATGAACCCGCGCACCATTTCCAGCGCGGTCTTCTCGCACAGCGGCAGGTCGACGTCGGTTGTCGTGAGAGGGGTCGTCCGCGCCCCCCAGCGTACCAGGTGCGAGCACCAGGTGAGCCCGCCGCCGAACGCCGGCATCAGGATCAGCGCGCCGGGCTCGACGCGGCCTTCCTCGAGCGCGTCGACCAGCGCGACCGGCACCGTCGCTGCCGACATGTTGCCGTAGCGCTGGACGGTGACGAACACTTTGTCCATCGGCGTCCCCAGCCGCCTGGCGACGAATTCGATGATCCGCAGGTTCGCCTGATGCGGGACGACGAGGTCGAGCTCCGTCGCCGCGTGCCCGCATTTGGCCAGCACGTCGGCCGAGGCGTGGCTCATCCCGGTGACGGCGCGCTTGAAGATCTCCTGGCCGTCGAAGTCCCATTGCGTGTCGCCGTAGACCAGGCCGTGATTCGCGTAGGTGAGGCCGGTGCCGCGCACGCGCAGCGTCTGCCGTGCGTCGGCGTAGCAGCCGAGCTTCTCGCCGAGCAGGCCTTCGGCCTCGTTGGTCGCCTGCACAACGACCGCTGCGCAGCCGTCGCCGAACAATATCGACACGTTGCGGTTGTGCCAGTCCATGAAGGGTGCGATGACCTCGACGCCGACGACCAGCGCGTTCTTCACCACGCCGGTGCGGATCATCGCGGTGGCCGTCGACAGCGAGTAGAGGAAGCTCGTGCAGGCGGTGTTGACGTCCATCGCCGCCGCGTGCGTCGCGCCGAGCCGGAACTGCAGCCCCGACGAGGTGTTCGGGATCTGCTCCTCGTTCGAACAACTGCCGTAGACGATCAGCTCGACGTCGGCTGGGGCGAGGCCGGCGCAGGCGAGCGCGCGCATCGACGCGACGTACGACAGCTCGATGCCGGGGACATGCGAGACGCGCCGCTCGTGGATCCCTGTGCGCTGGGTGATCCACTCGTCGTTGGTGTCGAGGAACGTCGCCAGGTCGGCATTGGTGAGGACGGCCGGCGGCATGCATTTGCCCCAGCCGGTGATGGCGGCGTGCGTCATGTGGCTCCCCGTGGCTTTGATCGGCAGCCGTTTCCGGGGCGCCCGGTGGCGGACGCGCCCGGCGGCGTTCTCGGCATTCTAGTGCAGTCAGGCAGGGCCGCGCGCGGGGCACGCGCGGTCGCCGCGGGCTACTTCTTCTTCGACGCGCCCTTGCCCTTGGCGCCGCCGGGCTTTTCCGGGGTTTCGTCGGGTCGATAGTCGCCGATGATGCCTTTTACCGGGCAGACCCCGAACACGGGGCATTTCTTGCAGCCGACGGCGATGGCAACGGGACAGAGGGTCATGATCGATTCTCCAGGGAGCAAGCGGAAACAACGAGCGTCGGCGGGGCCGGCGAAAGCACGATTCTCCTCCAATCGGGCGCGTGACGCCGGCCCTTTCGTCCGCTCAGCGTCGCCTCTGTCGCCGCGCCCGGCGCCACGCGAACGCGTAGAGCGCCACGGTCCCTGCGACGAGCATCGCGCCCAGCAGCAACTGGTCGCCGTGCGTGAGCCCGGGCGGATAGACGACCGGGATCACGTAGTGCTCGACGAAGCCGCCGCGGTAGCCGCGCTGGCCGGCCTCCACGCGCAGCGCGTTCTCCCACGGCGTCAGCGGACAGATCGAACCGGACAGCTCGATGCATGCTGCCCACAGCACCGCGGGGACGTGCAGCCATGCGATCGCAATGCGCCACAGCACCAGCGCGCCGCCGAGCACGACGAACAACAGGAACGCGAGATGCGCGACGACGAGCGTGTCGGCGAGGATGCGCGCGCTCATCTGGCGTCCGATCAGCCGGTTGCCGGCGATCCGCGTCGTCAGTACTCGGTGTACTTGCGTGCGCTGCCGCGGACCTTCGCTGCCGGGTACTTCGCCTCATTGCGGTCCATCTTCGCGGCCGCGGCGGCGACGAGGTCGATGTCGAGCTTGTCCGCGATGCGGACGACGTACATCAGCACGTCGGCAATTTCGTCGGCGACCTGCGCGCGCTTCTCGGGCGGCAGCGCCGCGCTCTGCGGCTCGCTCAGCCACTGGAAGTGCTCGACCAGCTCGGCGGCTTCGGCGATCAGCGCCATCGCCAGGTTTTTCGGCGAGTGGAACTGATCCCAGTCGCGTTCGGCGGCGAAGCGGCGCAGCCGGTCGCGCAGGCGGACGAGGTCGGTGGGTGGCGGCGGGGCGGAAGCGTTCATGCGGGGTGCGGAGGAAGGGCGGCGGGAGGAATGGGGGCGGCACGAAACGGCGCGTGGGGCGCCGACCCCGTGATTATAGGGGCCCGCGGGCCGTGGTCACGTCTGGCGGAAATCGAGGCCGAACGCTGCCGCGTCATCCTGCCCGAGGAGGTCGACGAGCGCGGGCATCGCCGCACGGATCGCCGGCTCCAGGTTCCACGGCGGATTGAAAACGAACATCCCGCTGCCGTGGAGGCCGAAGCCATCCTCTGCCGGCGCGCGGACGGAGAGCCACGCGTGGAGCCAGTCGCCGCCCGCCGCTCGCAACAACTGTTGCGGCAGGCGTTCCGATTCGCGCCGCTGGAGTTGCGGATACCACACCGCGTAGGTGCCGGTCGGAAAGCGCTGCTGCGCATCGCGGATCGCGGCAAGCACGTCGTGGTAGTCGGCCGCCGTTTCGTACGACGGGTCGATCAGAGCGAAGCCGCGCCGCGATGGCGGCGGCAGCACCGCCTTCAACCCAGCGAAGCCGTCGCCGGCGACGACGGTCACCCGGCGGCCGCCGCCGCGCGCCCAGTCCTGAAGCTGGCGGACATCGGCCGGATGCAGCTCGAACAGCCGCAGCCGATCCTGCTCGCGCAACGCCTGCAGCGCGATCTGCGGCGAGCCCGGATAGCGGGACAGCGCGCCATCCGGATTGATCGCACGCACGACGTCGACGAGATCGGCGAGCGGTGCCGGCAGTCCGGGCGCCCGCCACAGCCGGGCGATCCCCGATTCGAACTCCGCATTTCGCGCGGCGTAACCTTCGACGAGCGAATAGCTGCCGGCGCCGGCGTGGGTGTCGATCGAGTACAGCGGCTTGTCCTTGCGCGTCAGCAGGTGCAGCACCTGCAGCAGCACCATGTGCTTGAGCACGTCGGCGTGATTGCCGGCGTGGAAGCCGTGGCGGTAGCTCAGCACGGGTGCGGCGCGCGCAGCGGGATCAGCGCCGGTCGCGACCGCGCGCTGCCGCCGCGGGCCTACCGGTGCGCGTCACTCGGCGTGACGGGCGATCTGCTGCTGCAGCGCCGAGAAGCGCTTCAGGGCAGTCCTGCCGAACAGCGGATCGTCGCGATGGGCGATCGCGGCGACGATCGCGGCCCAGTCGGCCGCGCCCAGCACGCGCGCCGCCGCCGGGAAGATCTCGGTCTCTTCCTTCTGCATGTGGCCGCGGAAGCTCGCGATGTACGCGCGCCCCGGGTTCTCGACCTGGTCGCGCGACACCACCGAGCCGTTGACGATGTCGTCGAGCACGCGGACCAGCGCGGCGCCGGCTTCGCGCAGCGCCTCGTGCTGGCGCAGCAGCTCGTCGACGGCCGGCCGGACGCCGGGCTCGCGCGGCACGATCCGCGCGAACGCCTGGTCCTCGCGCGGATGGTGGAGCTGGTCCGGGTAATGCGTCATGTAGTACATGATGTCGAGCATCTGCTCGTAGTCCGGTCCGTCGTCGCGATGGAAGCGGTCGAGCTGCGCGTCGAGCAGCGCGAGCAACCGGGCGAAATTGGCGTGCTCGGTGTGCCAGAGGGCGAGGTGGTCGGTCACGAAGGCCTCACTCGGAAGGGCGGCAGGGGGCGGGCGCCGCGAGGGCCCGCTGCGGCAGATTGAAACACGCCCGGCGGCGTCGCGACGGACGAAACCGCTACTTCTTGCGCTCCATCAAACTGCCGAGGCCGGCGAACGGCTGCCACGTCGCCCCGGCGGCCGCCGGACCGGTGGACGCGGGATCGCGTCCCCGCGCCTCGAGCTCGCGGGCGTGCTCGTTGTCGTGGCAGTAGACGCACAGGAGTTCCCAGTTGCTGCCGTCGGGCGGATTGTTGTCGTGGTTGTGGTCGCGATGGTGGACGGTGAGCTGCTGCACGTTCGTGCGATCGAACTCGCGGGCGCAGCGGGTACAGATCCACGGGTGGATTCGCAGCGCCTGCGCCCGGTAGCCGCGCTCGCGCTCGTCGCGCTGCCGTCGCGCTTCGGCGACGACGCGGTCGAGTCGCGCCGGGTCCGGTCGTGGCTTGCCCGTCGTCATGGCGGTTGGCGCGGGTCTGCGCCGCGGCTCGGGGTGCGGTTCCCGCCGGTCGCGCGGCACGTCATCGCCGGATGTCGTCGAAAATCCAGAACAGGAACCCGATCGCGGTGCCCCCCCAGATCGCCGCCATCGTCGGCGACTCGGTGTAGACCAGCCACATCGCCGCGTTGATCGTGCACAGCAGGATCACCAGGAGCTTGAGGGCGCGCGTGCCGAATCCCATCGCCGCATTCTATTCCCGAGTGAGGGGGGATGGCTAATCGGTGCGCCGACCGGTCTGCGAGTCACCCGAGCGCTGCGCCCGCCAGGTTTTCCCGCAGCATGTTGCAGAACAGCGCGCCCTGTTCGAGCGCATCGTCGAGCGCAACGTGCGTATGCGGCATCGGATCGAACCAATGCGCGGGCATGTGGCGCTTGTTGCTCTCACAGTACGGTTTGCGCAACACCGCCATCGCGTAGCTCCTGATGTCGAGCGCCGACACGGTGAACGGATCTTCGCCGGTGAAGCGGATCAGGTACCAGTGCACCCAGAGGAAGTCGAAGCTGGCCGGATAGCCGACGAAGACGGTGCGGCCGGGCAGCGACTTCAGCCACGCGACATAGTGCGTCATCGCGGCGGCCGGCGGCTCCGGGTCCTTCCGGCATGCGGCCCACGCGACGGAATGTCCGGCCCACCATGCCATCGTCTGTGGATGCGGCGCGGCGTCCGGCAATGGTTCGAGGTTGACGCTGAATGTGCCGAGCAGCCGCTTGTCGGGCGCGTACGCGGCAGAGCCGAGGCTCAGCATCGAGTGCGGGCCGGGGATCGGGCCGTCCGCCTCGATGTCGGTGCTGACGTAGGTTTCCTGCATCGTAGCTCCCTGCGGACTGTGCTCCGCGGCCGCGCGTCCGGCCGTGTCACTCGCGACGGTCGCCGGCGCGAGCTTTGTTCACGACGCCGAAGTCGTAGATGCCCGGAGTCGAGCCCTCGATCGGGGTGGCGCCGACGGCCTTCGCGTAGAACTCGACCGGGCCCAGCCCGCCGACGATCGCGTACGCGTAGCCGTCGTCGCGCATCGCAGCGAGGCACGCCAGCAACAGCGACGTGCCCACGCCGCGTCCACGTGCGGACTTGGCGACGCCGGTCGGCCCGAAGAAGTTTTTCCGCGTGCAGTCATGGCAGGCGAAGCCGACAACGGCGTCGTCCTCGATCGCGACGAAGCACGATGGCGGCCGTGATGCGAACGCGATTTCGCATTCAGCCGCCCAGCCTGCGGAAAATCGCGTGCGCACCCAGTCGACGACGAGCGGCTTCTCCCACGACTCCGGTCGGCGGGTGCGGACACCGAGCTTGTCGGTGTGCGCGAGTTGCGCTGCCACGTCCGGCAGCGCGTAAAGGCGGACGAGCATGTCGGCCATCGGCGGGGCTCTTCCCGTGTGGAGTTCGTGTGGCGGGGGTGTCCGTCAGCGGCGTCGGCGCGCTGTCAGCGCCGGTTGCCGCGGCGTCACGCGCGCGGTGACGTCGGGCTCAGGGCTTGTCGGCGGCACGTTCGCCCTCCCAGTACTCCATCGACGCCGACTTCCGGTATCCCTCGCCGGTGAGCCGTACCCCGACGCGGCCGGAGTCGGTGTAGACGATCACGTCGTGCGGGTTGCGCTCGCCGATGACGAGATACCGGCACGGTGCGGCGGTGTGGTTGACCAGCGCGTGGCCCGCCTTCTGCCCTGCGGGAAAGCAGACGTAATGGCCGGCGGAAATCTCGAACGACTTGTCGTCGAGCCGAAGTGTCGCCGCCCCTTCGAGCACGAGCACATGCTCCTCTTCGAGATGATGGTAGTGCGCCGGGTAGGCCTGCTTCCCCGGCGCCAGCACCTCCATGCACACGCCGACGTGCGCCGCACCGCCGAACTCGCCGAGCTGCTGGAAGCGCACACCGAAGCGCTCGCCCTGCGCATATTCCTCGACCGGCACCCGCTCGATCCGGAACGGCTCGAAGACTCCGTCGGCATTGACGGAGGAAGGTTTCTTGTCGGTCAACGGACTTCTCCCGGGGGGTCGATGACGCGCATGGTATGCCAACCCGGCCGGGGACGCATGCCCGCGCGGCGGGTCGTGCCTCGCGTCGGCGCGTGAAGTCGACGTCGTTACCCGTCGGCACCGATCGTCCGCCACATCAGCACCTCGTCCGGCAGCACGCCAAGCGGAGCATGGCGTGCCGGATCGGCGCGCGCAAAGCCGAGACGTTCGAGCAGGCGATGGGAGCGGACGTTCTCCCGTTTGGCCACGGCGAACAGGGTGTGCACGCCGTAGCGCGCGACGAGCTCGCTGATCATCGCCTGCGTGGCGACGAACGCAAGTCCGCGTCCCCAGTGTGCGCTCGCGAATTCGTAGGCGATGAGAGCGCTGCCGTCGTCGCGCACCGTCGCCTGCACGTAGCCGGCGAGCTCCGAGGTCGGAAGTCGGACGACCCAGTTCAGCCACTGCTCGTGGCCGTCGGCCGAGGCGCGGGACTCGAGCTTCGCGAAGCGCGTCCGCAGCCAGTCGAGCGAGCGCGGGGGCTCGTTCTCGTAGGTGTAGATCGCCGGGTCGCTCAACACCGCGAACATCTCGGCAGCGTGGGCGACAGTCTGCGGTTCGAGCGCAAGCCCTGCCGCCTCCAATGTGCGCATGCTCATCCGTGCGCCATGCGCTGCCGCCTCATCGCAGCGCGAGCGCCGCACCGATGCGCGCCCGCAGCGCCTTTTCGTCGGCGCTGTCGCTGAACGCCGGCGCGGCCGCGAACTCGGCGAGCGCATCGGCGAGGTCTTCCGCCGCGGTGCCGCGCTCGAGCGTCGCGTTCACGCGCCCGAGAATCCGCGTGAGACGTGCGCGGTGCTCGTACAGATGGTTGAACTGGGCGTCGCATCGCGGAATCGGCGTCGGGTACGCGCGGATTTCCTCGTCGAGCGCGCGCTTCACGCCGTCGAGCACGGTCCGGAGATCGCGAACGATCGACCCGAATCGATCCAGATCGCCGGAACGGTGCGTCGATGGCGGCAGGGTCGAGGTCATTCCGGCACGTCACGCGTTTCGGCGGTCCCGCCGCTTGCGTCGCGCGCGCGCCTCCGTGTGGCCGTACCAGAACAGTGCCGCGCCCACCGCAAACGCGATCGGCAGCGGCGACACCAGCAGCGCCGCGAACCACGCCCACGCGCCATTCGCGGCCAGTAGCTGAATGCAGATGCAGACGGCGGCGGCGGAGCCCAGCACGGCAGCGAGCGAGGACTTCTTCGCATCGCGGAACACGACTTCGGCGGCGATGCCGATCAGCACCGGCAGGATGACGAGGACGAGGAGCGGCTCCATGCGGCGTCGTGATGTCGGGCGTTCGTTCTCAGGCCAGCGTGGCCGCCTGCCGGCAATGGCTCATGAACGCTGCTCCGAGTCCTGACGTTCGATCCGGATGGCTGGTCCCGGACCGTCGTCGGCGGGTTCCCCGAGGGCAGGGACGGGCGGCTTCCTCGACACCCACTGCACCACCATTTCACCGTCGTCGTCGACCACGGTGTCGCCTCGCTCGAAACCGAGCTTCTCGACGACCCGGGACGACGACAGGTTCGTCGGGTTGACGCGGGCGAGGACCGCGTGTGCCTCCCCGCTCGCGAACGCCAGGCGACACAGCTCGCGGACGGCCCCGGTGGCGACACCGCGATTGCGCCACTCGGGCGAAACGCCGTAACCGATCTCGACCTGGCCGCTCGATGGCACGTCCTTGAATCCGCAACTGCCGACGACGGCGCCGCCATCTTCTCTCACGATGCAGAACGTGCCGCACCACGACTCGGCCTTCGCTGCCTCGAGTTGTTTCAGCGCGCGCTGCGCGACAAAGGCAGGCGGCAGCGCACCGTCGGCGATTCTGCCGGCAAGGCGCTCGGGGATGCCGGAGTCCGCCAGGACACCGAGCTCGGCACGGGAGAACCGCAGGAGCGTGACCGTCATGTCGTGGCCGCCTGATGACGCAAGCCGGGACGAGCGAAATGACGCCACCTCCGCCATCGCACTCGCCGGGGCGAGGAATGACCCAGCAGGATAGGCCTGCTCCGGGCTTTCGACAATCCGGTCGCGATCGACGCCGCGGGAGGCGGGCCGACGCGGCGCGTCAGCCCGCCGAGGCGCCGTCGAAGAACTCGACCTCGCCGGTCTCCAGCGAATATTCGGCGCCGATCACGATCAGGCCCTCGTGCTGGATCAGGTGCTCGAGAATTTCGGAGCCGTGTCGCAGATGACCGACCGAGACGCCGACGTTGGCGCGAACCGCCTGCTGCACGAGCGCTTCGGGATCGTGCTTCAGCCCGGTGTTCAGCAACGCCTCGACGGAAGGCCGGACACGGTCGACGATCGAGCGCAGGTTGCGCGACTGGTTCGCCGTCGGCTGCTGGAGCTCTTCCAGCGTGGCGAGGATCGCGCCGCACCGGGAATGCCCGAGCACGACGACCAGCCGGGTGCCGAACCGGGCGGCCGCGAATTCGACGCTGCCGATCTGCGACGGGGCCACGATGTTTCCGGCAACCCGGATGACGAACAGGTCGCCGAGTCCCTGGTCGAACACGATCTCCGCCGGCACCCGCGAGTCGGAACAGCCGAGGATGATCGCGTAGGGCTCCTGCCCGTCGGCGAGTGCGGTTCGTTGCGAATGACTCAGCAGCGCATCGCGCCTCTGCGCGCCCGACACGAACCGGCGGTTCCCTTGCCGGAGACGCTCGAGTGCTTCACGCGCGGAGATCATCGGGGATGCCGATCCTTGTCAGGCGGACGGCGAGGCTGCCCGGTTACGGCGGCGGCAGGTGCCGTTGAATTCCTGTTCACGCGCCGGCGACGCAACGAGCGACGGGCAGAACGCGCTCGAGTCTCGACGCGAATCAGCGCCGCTTGAAATCGAACAGCGCGGAGTTGACTCGATCGAGATCGGCCTTGACCTGATCGCGACTGCGCTCGTAGACGATTTCGCGCCCCATCGCGCTGCCGACATACGCCATGCCGGTGCGCGTCGGCGAAAGCTGGCAGCGCACGCTGTGGACGCCCTCGCCGAGGACGATCTCGATCGACTCGACCCGCTTGTTCAGGACCACGACGTCCAGGGTTTGGCCGGACGCGGTTGCGCGAACCGTTATCTTCTCGTCGTTCATGAGGGGTGTTTGTCCTTTCGTCGGCCTGCGGTGCAGGCCCTGGTTGTGCTCTGCCGTTCGACCTCTGCGGCAGCCGTTCGATCGATGACCCGGGCGTTCGCAGGTGCTACGGGTTTGCCTGCAGCATCGCGGCCATCTTCCGGTGGACCAGGTTCACGGCTTTCAGCGGGCGAAGCATCACCTTGAACTCCACGATCCGCCCGGTCTCGTCCCACTTGATCAGGTCCACGCCGTTCACGTCGATGCCCTCGATTTCCACCTGGAATTCCAGCACGGCGTCGCGATGGCCGGTGACCTCGCGCACGTACCGAAAGGTGTCGTTGAAGAAGACGTGGAATGCCGCCCCGAGGTATTGCGTCGTTATCGCCTTCCCGACCTGTGGAGTATGCACGACCGGCGAGTGGAAGACGACCTCGTCGGAGAGCAGCGCGTCGAGCCCGGCCGGATTCCGCTCTTCCACGAGTCGATGCCAGCGGGCGAGTGTGTCGGCGGTCATGTCGTGCTCATCCCGACGATTGTCCCGCCGAACGAAACCCGTCCCGCCGCGGCTGGCGCGTACTCGATGTGAACGGATGCCGGATTGCGGCCTGTCACCTTTGCAATGGAAGCGGTCAGAGCCGCATTCGCAACGGCAAGGGCGGCGCCCTCGGGAAAGGCGCGCTCCAGCACCGTGACAAAGACCGGCAAGGCGTCGGGCTCGATCGACGCCTCATTCTCGGCGTAGTGCGCGCGCGCGAGCACCCGCAGGCGAACCCACGTCCGGCCGGGCGGCGTTTCGAGCGCTCGGCCGATGGCATCGGCGAGCGATTGCGCGAGGCCGGCGATCGGCAGGTCGGTCGATCCGGCCACGAGTTCGACGTCCACGATCGGCATGAAGGCTCCCCGAGAGCTATCCGGCGGGTCGCGCCGACCGTCGGCGAGTCGAAAACACGCGCCGGCCCGCCCGGTCGAGCAGAGGGTGGGTCAGCGTCACTGGCGGCGCTCCAGCGCGAGCCGAACGCCAAGGCCGATCAGGGTTGCGCCGCTGGAGCGAAACGTCCAGCGCAGAACCCCCGGGCGCGCACGCAGCCAGCCCGACAGGGCGCCGGCGAAAAGGCCGATGGGCGCCTTCACCAGAAACGTAAGCACCGAAAAGATGATCCCGAGGGCGAATATCGATAGCGTCGGCCAGGCAGCGGCGGGCGACACGAACTGGGGCAGAAACGCGAAATAGAATATCGCGATCTTGGGATTCGAGATATTGGAAATTGCGCCGTCGAAAAAAAGCCGCGCCAGGGAACGTCGGCCCGACGATGCCAATTCGAGATGGTCGTGCTTTGCCAGCAGCAGGCCGATGCCGAGATAGAGGAGGTACGCCGCACCGACGAGCTTGAGCGCGACGAACAGCCACTCCGACGTCCGCAGTATCGCGCCCAACCCGATCGTGGCGAGGACGGTATGGCCGATGAGGCCGACGCTCACGCCGGACGCAGTGGCCACGCCCGCGGCCGGTCCCTGGACGATTGATCTCGACATCACGAGAATCATGTCCTGACCGGGCGTGGCGATCAACACCAGGGACGCGACGATGAAGACCATCCACGACGCTTCGATCATTACTGCCTCCGAGGCGGACTGACGCCGTCATGCGCTTGGCCGTCGCCGGCAGGTTCGGGGGCGGCCGAATGCCTGCCCGAAAGGCGCCTCGTCGACCGCAGCATCGGGCGCCCCGTCACGCCGGCACGCGGCCCCTGACCGCCCACGCCCGAGCGACAAGCGGGATCGATCCGTCGCCTTGAACAGGGAGCCGCTCACGGATGCGATCCCGCAATCGAGTGCGCGACGGCTCATCCAACGACATCGCATAAGACGGTGCCGGCCCCTGGCCACCGAGGAACGGGGTCCAGTAGTCGTCGAAGTCCCGAAAGCGAGTGTCGATCTCGATGGGCGCGACCGCGATGTCGACGAGGCCGGCATCCTCGAACACACTCGTCAGCGCATTCGGCCGGCACAGCGGAAATCGGACGCCTTCATCGAGGTGCCGCGCGTCGGAGTTCAATTCACCGGCGACATCCCAGAAATGCCGCATGAGTTCCATCTTTCCGGCGTAGTCCCAGACGTAAGCCGCTATCGTTCCAGCGACCACGGTCTTTCGCCGCATTTCGGCAACGCCGGCTGCGGGGTCAGGAACGAAATTGAGCACGAGTCCGGACACGACGACATCCACTGACGAGTCCTGCAACGGCAATTCCATCGCGTTGCCCAAAAGAAGCTCGGCGTTGCCTTCGAGCCGCTCCCGAGCCGTTGTCAGGAACCCGTCGGACGGCTCGACGCCGATCAAACGGGCGGGCCGACACCGGGCATGGATCGACGCGGTCAACGCACCGGTTCCACAACCCACGTCGAGCCAGCGTAGTGACGGCGGCAAATTCAGCCAGCGCAGAAATCCGCTTGCGGCGAGATGGCTCCAACGTCCCACGTACATCTCGTAGGGGTCCCCCCGGTTCCAGGAATCATCTGGACGGACGTTGGGCATGGTCTTGTTCAGCCTGACGAAACGCGCTGACCGCCGACCCGGCTCCGCACACGCAGTGCGGAAGGCGGAGGCGATCACGATTCCGGGGTGGCAGATCCCCGCTATTTCTTTGGTGCGGCGGGCGCAGCCGGAGAACCGCTTGCTGCCGGCGCCTTGGGCGGCGCGGCTGTCGCAGCCGGTTCAGGAGGTGCAGGCGGCGCGTCCGCATTCCACGTATCGCGGAGGTAGTGCCACTTCCCATCCTTCTTGCGCGATACCGACAGGAATTTGCCGGACTCGACGACCGCTCCCTTGATGGTTGCCGTATAGGTTCCCGACTCCCAGCCCGTGTTGCCCGAGACGCCGACGTCGGTCCTGGGGTTGATGTTGAAGACGACGCCGGCCGCCTTCGATCCGGCGATGTCCTTCACGAAGAAGGCCTGGATTGCTGCCCGGCCGCGCACGCCTGGTGCGCCCGGCGGAAGGAGCAGCGCGTCGTCGGCATATTGCGCGGCGACTCCCGCGGCGTCGCCGCCGTTGTACGCTTTCGCCCAGCTCATCGACTGCGCGCGGATGGCGGCCTCGTCCGCTGCTGACGCCGGCGGTGCCGCATGGGCAACGCCCACCAGCGCCACGAAGCCGGCCGCAAACCACCGAAGATTCCCGAGTCGGACCATCTTGTGCTCTCTCCCCGTACGGATATTGAAATGGCGACTGCCCACACAGCGCCGGTGAATGTTACGCGTTCGAGTACGCGCTTGGAACAGCAGCAAGCGCGTCGCCGGTGGGGTTTCGGCGTCGGGAGCGAAGTCACGCGCCGGCCGGGCTGCGGGAAGCAAAGAAGACATCCAGTGTCGGGAACTGAGCTTCCGCGCGCAGGCAGTCCCGGAGATAGATCGCGAAACCGGGATCGCCGGTCCACAATGAGTACCGCATTTGCCCGTAGCGCAGCGCATCCTCCTGTGTCTGGGCAATGCCGTGCATGGCGAAGGACCGCGCGCGTTCCAGCCACAGGGAATCACGTGTTCGCTGGTACAGCTTCAGAAACGCATATCCGTTGCCGCCGGTGCCGTGACACAGATTGGAACCCTTGGTCAGCGGTCCGGCCGACCAGATGGTCTCTCCCGCGGCAATCAGCAAGTCGTCGAGCGCCGTGCTCGGCAGACCCGCAAGGCAGATGACGAAGCCGGGTGCGCCGTGGCAGAACTGGAGGAGCTTCTTGCCGGCATCGCTGGTGCGGTCGAGTTCAAAGCGCCAGTTGGCCTGTGCGCCGAGTCGATCGGCGGTGCGCTGCACCGTGTTGACGATGCACTGCTCCCACGCGCTCCATCGTTCACCCTTCAGAAGATGACGACCGCGGATCAGCGGCAAGGCCGTGGCAACGAAGCCGTGCACGGCGTCGAGATAGGTCGACCGCCGGCCATACAGGTCTTGCGTCCAGAAGGAGCACAGGTGTCGAGGCGACCACTCGAGCTGGGCCCAGAGCTTGTCGGCGGTCAACCGGAACAGTTCCGACCATCGCTGTCCCCCGGTTCGTTCGTGCAGGAACAACGCGGCAAGCAAGGTCCCGGGGGAGCCCCACATCAGCTCGCGCGTTGGGTGTTCGATATTGCCGGCGATCAGCGCATCGAGAGCACCTTCGAGTTCCCCGGTGTGCGCCGCGCCAAAGGCCATCATCCGAATGGGCGTGTCGCCCATCATGAAAGAGGCACGCTCTCGCACCGCGGACTCGCCGAGCCACGCACGGTTGCGCGCCAGCAGCCGATCGAGTTCGGGAACATAGCTTCGCGACAGCGTGGCCGCTCCGACGTCCTGAAGGTAGTGCAGCGCCCAGAACACGCCGCAGGCGCCGTGGTACAAGGGCGTCTCGATGCGCCCGGGTTCGTCCCCGTCCCCCCGGTCAAGGGGATGCGTTGGCCAGTACGCATCTTCGGTGAAGCGCGATTCAGTGTCCGAGACAATGCGCTCGATGGCCGCCCGAACCTCACCCTCGTTCCATGGGAGGTGGCGGAGCATTTCGTGTCTTGAGGGGTCGTAGAGCATGGCTTCGTTCATCGGCAGCGACCTGCGGCCCTCGTCGGTATCCGACGGTTCGCCATCTGCGTCATGGCCCCCCGCGAGCCGCGCCTTGGTGGCACACGCACTTCAAGGGCGCTGTTTCGAGAGTGCTCGATCCGCCAATGGCGGCACTACTCGATCTCCCGGTCGACTCGCAGGAGGATCGACTGCGGAACCTTGATGCCGAACTCGCGCGCGACCTTCAGGTTTACGACAAGCTCGATCTTGGTTGCCTGCCGTACCGGCAAGTCCGCGGGCCTCGCCCCCTTGAGAATGCGATCGACGAATTCGGCTGCCTCGTACCAGGTCGCGCTATCGCTGATGCGGTACGAGGCCAGACTTCCAAAAGCGGGGTGGCCAATCACGGGCAGGCGCAATCGGACGACGCCCTCACGTATCGTTTCTCTCAGGGTCCATGTCCGGCCCCCGCTGCCAACGAGCAAGCCGCCGGGTCGCTGTTTCTCGAATTGCATGAAGGCCCGCTTCACATCGTCGACCTCCTGCACGTGGATGATCGTGAGGCTCAGGTGCTTCGCCTCCGCTGCCGATTGCGCGTACCGCACGTAGCTCTCGCGGTTCGACCACAGGGGATCGATGAGCATGGCGATGCTGGTGGCCGTCGGCACCGCCTCGACCAGGAGCTCGACTTGCTTGGCGGTCAATGCATCACCCTGCCCTGACATCCCGGTCACATTGGTACCGGGGCGCGCGAGGCTTTTCACCAGACCGGCCGCCACCGGATCGATCGAGTTGAGGAGGACTATCGGGATGTCCGTGGTCTTCGCCGCCAACGCACGTCCATTGGTCTCGAACGCAATGAAGATATCCGGCTTCAGGGCAACCAGCTCCTCCGCAAGCGCCGGAAAGCGCTGGGGATCTCCACCCGAAACACGGATCTCGAAAATGAAGTCTTCCCCCAGCCGGTACCCGCGGTCACGCATCCCGTCGATGAACGGCTTCAGCGTCTCCACCGCTTCCGTCTCCGACCGGCTGATGGACAGCAACCCGATCCTGGCCGGTTTGCGCTTTGGCTGGGCATGCACGATCCCGCCACCGACAAGCGCTGCCAGCGCAGCGAGAAACTGCCGGCGCCGGACTCGACTCGTGCATCGGACAATCGGATTCATCGTCTCTCTACCCGTCGACGCCACCCATGCTGCCACCGTGATGCCCGACGATCAAGTTGCGTGCAGCCCGCATTGACCGCCGGGTCAGCCACCTGCCGGCCCGACCTGCTTGAACAGGCTGATGTTCGTCGGCTGATAGCCGAGCTTGGCATAGAGCGCGCG
>JBDTVU010000012.1:0-43015 GCA_040007035.1 Betaproteobacteria bacterium
TTCAACCGGACGCCCTGCCTGCGGCACTGCGTGTCCGCAGTCGGGTCGCCGGTTCGCTTGTTTCGTTAGGCTTGGCGCACAAGGAAATGGAAGCGCTAAAGAAGATCTGGCACGATCCCGTGTGGAGCAAGGTCATCGCCGCCGCGATCGTCGCCGTCGTCGCGGTGATGGCAGGTTATGTCCTAAATTGGTGGCCGAAAGTCGGGGCGGTTCTGTTACAGACGACGTTAGTACCGAATTGGCTTCTTGGCCTACTTGCCCTTGGTACCGCGCTGACCGTTCTTCTAGTTGTCGTTGTGGTGTGCGCCGGGATAAGACAGGATGAATCTCTCAAACCGGAATGGAATTCCTACAGTACGGATAACTTCTTTGGGCTCAGATGGCGATGGCGCTATCTGGACGGTGGCCAGCCTTTCAATATCGTTGCTTTCTGCCCAAGGTGTGATCTTCAACTTCATCCGCAGCAGGGGAGCGGATACCAAGCCACAGATCGCATCGCGTTTCGCTGCGAAAGCTGTGGTCAATTCGGAATAGAACTCGAGGAAAGCGAATCGTCGCTTGAAGATAAGACGGCACGATTCATCCAGCAAAAAATACGGAATGGACAGTGGCGCGAGCATGTCCAAACCTAACCCTGCGCTTATCCGGACGTGTCTGTACGCGTCTTCGCCTGCGGTTATCGTCGGCGCGGCCCGCTGGTTAGCTTGAACGTTAGGGTGCATGATTACGCTCACAGATCGGGCGCTTGAGGTCATCGGCGAATACCGGGCGCGCGTGCCACAAACCGAGTGGTGTTTGCATATTGCTTGGGGGGCCGGAGAGGCAGACAACTTTCGCCTCCCCAACGGGCGACAAGGCTGGACTCGGGGTATTCCCAATGGATGGCTGGTCAGCGTCCAGCCCTACACTACCGAGTCGGAAGGACGCTTTACGCTGTCGCTCGTATCCGGTGTGAACGTGTTTCTTGATGAGAAGGCCCCGACAAACTTTCCGTTTCGGGGTGGGGTAGTCGACGCGAATGGCATCGATCTCTACATTGCGCCCTGACCCGGCGTTCAACCGGACGCCCCGCCTGTGGCATTGCGTGTCCGCAGTCGGGTCGCCGGTTAACCTGTTTCGTTAGGTGGCTTGAGGTCTGCATGGACACGGGATCTGCACAGCTGCGCGCTGAACTCTCGTTCCGCATCAGAATGGGAGCCCCCCGTGAATGGAGCAAATTCTCTGAACTCTGGATGGCATTTAACGCCATGTACGGTGGCGAGACTGATGCGCGTGAGCGGTCACGAGTGATGTCATGCATCCGGCGAAACATGAACGAACGAGCCGCGCTTCGAGTTCTGCGGCAGAGCACCAAATCAGTTGATCAAATCCTGGCGATGCCACCCGCCAACCTACTTCTTAACCGAAAGGATCCAAACTTCAGGGCCGCTTCGCAGCGATGCGCTGCTCTATATCGGAACAAAGCCGAAACAGCAGTGGGTCGCCTGGCTGGTGTTGCGGGTGTGCTTTATCAGATCAGATGGAATCTGATCCATGGATCAAAGGATCCCAGCAATGAACGCGATCTAATGCTTGTGCGGGAGAGCCTCACTATTCTCAACGCACTCGTCCCGGCGTTGGAGGCCGCCGTTGTGTAATCAGCGCGGGCCACCTAACCCGTCATTCCAGCGGACCGCCTTCGGCGGCCGCTGAATTCCAACGTTAGGCTTCGTACAAGCGATGCGCGACCAATGGGGTAGAACGCCGAGAGAACTGTTCCTTCTTTGGTGGAATCGGCTTCGACTCGACATTAGATTTGATGCGAAGGGCTGGCGCTCTCGCCTCATCTTGCACGAGCGATACCGAAAGATAGTTCGCGCCACAAAGCTCCTGTTGACGGCCATCGGCCTGCTTTCGGCATTGGTCGAGTTCAGTTCCATTTGGCTTTCGTTTATTTTCGGGATTGGCGTATGGCTACTCACCACCGGGGTCGAGAAGGTCATCTTTTCATACAACTCACTCTTTGTTTATTCAATGCCGGACTTCGACATCAATCCGGATCTATGGCTAGGCGCATTCTTTGGCTTCGCCGAACCACCCGGCGCTGGTCCGCAGATCCCAGTCGTTGGGTGGATCATGGGCGATGTGGAGTACGCTAAGAAGGTTCATGCGTTGCTGCTGAGATGGGCTTATGGTCAAAGAAACGACGAGGAAGACAACATACGTGCGAGCGTAGTCACGCTCGACGACAACGAGTACATCTTCTTTTGCTATCCCAACATCAATCGAAAATCAGCCAAAGATTATTTCAAAGCTGTCGAGGGCGAGCGTCGTAAAGTATCGCTCACTGACGTACAAAACAAACAGTTCGCTCTACTCATCTTTGGAAAGCGCTGCCAGATCACCGAACGTTCCTACTTCCCCACGTTTCGCCAGCGGTATCGAGATGGCGTCCCTTACCTTTTTCGTTTGGTCACGCTGACTGCAAATGGCGAGCCTGAAGCAATTCCTGGAATCGCGGACCTGACCCTCCACAACTTGAAGATCAAATCGCGCGTCGAACTTGGTCGGACAGACATTGAACATGACCTGTTGCGCATTCAAGGGGTGTGACGTATGGGGCCTAACCCGGCTGTATGGACTTCCCCGGAAACGCAAGGGTGATTCGCGGCGACAAAGGATCAGACTGCAACTCTGTATCCGGCCGTGTTGGGTGATGGGCGTTTACCTGGGCCATGCTAGAAACCGCGCGCTGCGCCCTCATTCGCTCATCGGCCTCGTGCGGCGGCCGTCAGGTCAGCCAGGTGCGCGCAGCGTCGGTCTGACCGTCGTCGTAGCGTGTCTCCCTCGCAGTCGTCGGAACTGAAACAGCAACTCAGTTGATGGCGGCGTGCGCGCGCAGCGGCTCGTCGCGGGTGAGCAGCACCCACAGCAGGCGGGCATGCTTGTTGGCGATGGCGACCAGTGTCTTGTGGTAGCCGATGCGCTGGTAGGTGGTGACGATCCAGGCGGCTAACCGGGTTCGTCGCGGCGGGGCGATGCGCAATGCCGCCTGCAACGCCGAGCGGGCTCCCTGCACCAACAGCGAACGCAGATAGGTGTCCCCTCGGCGGGTGATACGCCCGAGCCGTGGCTTGCCGCCGGTCGAGTGTTGTCGCGGCGTGATGCCCAGCCAAGCCGCAAACTGACGGCCGCAGCGGAACTGCTGCGCATCGGCGACGGTGGCGGCAATAGCGCTGGCCGTCAGCACGCCGACCTCGCTCAGGCGTGCCGCCCGCTGCGCCCGCGGATCGTCGCGAACATCCTGCGCGATCTCGCGGTCGCAGTCGGCCACATGCGCCTCGATTTCGCGCAGGTGCTCGAGCTGCCGCGCCACTGCGCGCCGCTGGGCCGGTGGCAGCGACTCGTCGGCCAACGCTGCCCGCGCACCGGCCAGCGCCGCCGCCGCACTGTTGGCATAGACCGGGCCGAACTCGGCCAGCAGCCCGCGCAGGCGATTGAGGCCCGCAGTACGTTCTTCCTGCCAGCCCTGGCGCAGCCGGTGCACCACCAGTCGTGCCTGCTGTTCCGCGCTCTTCACCGCCACGAAGCGCAGTTGCGGCTGCCGCACCGCCGCGCAGATCGCCGCCGCGTCGTTGGCATCGTTCTTCCCCGACAGCCGGAACCCCCGCACGAACTCCGGCGCGATGATCCGTGCCGCATGCCCCAGCGCCGTCAGCTCGCGGGCGAACCAATGCGCGCTCCCGCATGCCTCCATGCCCACCAGGCACGGCGGCCGCTGCGCAAACCACGCCAGCACCGCCTCCCGCCGCAGCGTTCGCTGCAGCACCACCCGGCCGCCCGCGTCCTCGCCGCACAACGACACCACCCGCTTTGCCAAATCCAGCCCCACAGTAGTAATCTCGTTCATGACTTCCCCTCTCCTGGATTGAACGTGGAAATTCAATCGTGGCACTTCGCTGCCGACGTGAGTAGGGGAAGTCCTTTCTATTCGTTCAACCGGACGCCCCGCCTGCGGCACTTCGTGTCCGCAGGCGGGGCGCCGGTCAAACTGTTTCGCTAGGCATATCGAATCATGACCACCGCAGCCGACTTCACGACAGAGCTTGAGGCGAAGGTCGCCCAGCAACTCAAGTCTCAGCGCGTCGGGTATCTCCTCGGCGCGGGATCGTCGTACCTCAATGGGGCTGGCTACCCGCTCGCGTTTGAACTGTGGGACCTGATCAAGGCATCCATCGCGGATATCCCAAGGCGCAACGAGATCCAAGCCGCGCTGGATCACGGCGCCAATGGGATCGAACACGCGCTCGACTTGCTAGACGACGGCGGGGCGAGCGACACGCCCTATCGCCACTTGGTGACTGCTGCGCTGGCAGACTTGTTTATGCTAAAGACTCCCGAGCTTGTGCTGCACGGTGAATTTGTCCGCCGCATCGCTCAGCGCGCAGACCCTTGCGTCAAGGTATTTAGCCTCAACTATGATCCGCTCGTTGAGCGAGCCGCCGCGCATGTTCGGGTCCGCCTAGCTGATGGTTTTCTTGGTGCTGAACACTCCTACTTCGATCCGACAGTGTTCGAGGAGCGGATTGGGCGAATCCGAGGGACACACCGAGGAAAGCAGTTCGACGAAACAGTAAAGCCGATCCACCTTCTGAAGCTCCACGGTTCCCTTGGCTGGTATGAGTGCCCGATTGACGGCGTTCGCCGCGGCCAGTTCGGCGCCCGCCCGCCGGCCGGAACACGGAGGCTCATGGTTCCCCCGCAGCGGCGGAAGGCGGCCGACACGATGAACCCGCCTTACTCTGCCCTATGGTCTACGTTTCGCGGGTGCCTGGGGCACAACGCCGCGCCTATCAATCGGCTTGTTTGCATTGGGTATGGCTTCGCAGACGAGCATGTAAACGCGGTTATTGAAGCCGCGCTTGCGCGAACTGACTTCACGGTCCTAATCTTCTCCAGAGCTCTTGGGCCAATCGCATGGACCCGTTGGAGTGCTAAGACCAACGTGTTCGTCGTAACCGAAGCACAGTGCGCCTTGAAGGGCCAAACCGGATCAGGACACCCGGACCTCTGGAGCTTCGAGCGTCTAGCTAGGGAGGTCTGACCAATGCCTGAACGCGCCAACACGGTAATCGGATACGTCATAGATGTGCAGGGTAGTCAGTTCACGGCCTCTCTCGTCGAAGACGATCAGGGCCGTGCCCCAACAGTCACGATCGGTGACGAGGACATTCTCATAGGGCAGATCGGCTCCTACGTCGCGATCCGTCAAAGCGATGTCAACATCATCGCAATCGTGACCCGTATGACGGAGCAGGAGGCGCTTTCGGCACCGACGATTGAGACGCCAGGCGAAGACGCGGCGAGGCTGCCATTCGCAAAGCGGATGGCGCGGCTGACGCCAATCGGTTCCCTTCGTGACGACGGTCAATTTGACCGCGGGCTCGGACAGTATCCAACAACGGGAGCGGAGGTTCACGCGATTGGTTCGGCGGACATCGCCAAGATGTTCGAACGATTTCAGTCGAAGGGTTTCTCTGTCGGAACGGTGGCGAGTCATCCGTCACTCAAGGTCTGCCTCGACCCGTCGAATCTTTTCGGTCGTCACTTCGCCATTCTCGGACAAACCGGCTCGGGCAAGTCGTGGACGGTCGCCTCATTGGTGCAACGCACGGTCGCAGTAATGCCCTGCGCCCATATCATTATCTTGGACCTGCACGGGGAATACTGCTGGAAGCGAGAGGACGGGAGTCGCCACTACGCGTTTCCCGATACGATTGTTCGGCATGTCGATGCGAGAGAACTCGAGATTCCCTACTGGCTTATGACATTTGCCGAGTTGTCTGATTTGCTGATCGAGCGGAGCGAGCGGGAAGCCACTAACCAAACGGCTTTCTTCCGCGATAGCCTACTAGCCGGCCGAGAGGCGGAGAACACGTCCGCGACCTTAGGACTCCCGCGAGTGACCGTGGATACTCCCATCTACTTCGATCTTGCAGCCATTGTCACCAAAATCCGCGCTGAGAATACGCGAACCGTAGGACCACGTAACGCACAGGGGCCAATGTTCGGAGACTTCGATCGGTTCCTGATGCGGATCGAGAGCAAACTGAATGACACTCGGTACGACTTCTTACTTAAGCCATTGAAGCGAAATTCGTCGGCGTCGCTCTCATCGATGCTTCGCGATTTCGTCGGCCTTGGTACGCAGAAAGCCGCCGTCACAGTGATTGACCTTTCCTCAGTGCCGTTCGATGTTCGCCCCACAGTGGCGGCGCAGATCGGCCGGTTAGCATTCGAGTTCAACTACTGGAACCCTAAGTACCGGGAGTTTCCGATTCTGCTCGTGTGCGAAGAGGCACACGCCTACATCCCCCGTGACAGCGATAGCCAGTTCGCGGGTTCGCGGAAGTCGATGGAGCGGATCGCCAAGGAGGGACGCAAGTACGGCGTAGGCTTGGCGGTGGTCAGTCAGCGACCGCACGAAGTTTCTGAGACGGTCCTCGCTCAGTGTGGGACGTTCGTCTGTTTGCGAATCACAAATCCCGACGATCAGGCCTATGTCCGCAGCCTCGTTCCCGAGAGCGAGGGAGACTTGGTCAGCGTGCTGGCGGGCTTGGGCCGTGGCGAGGCATTAGTGCTCGGCGAGGCTGTCCCGCTCCCAACTCGGCTTCAGTTCGACAAACCGAGTCCGACTCCCAACAGCGACGACATCGACTTCTACGGCAAGTGGAAAGACGGACCGGAGGATCTCGACGTGGATGCAATTGTGAAGCGTTGGCGGAGCCAGGAGCGGTGAGCAGCGACGACTGCCCGGTTATTGACCTGAGTCGGTGTGTGTGGCCCTTCAGCCAGTGAATTCAGGCTCAGATTGATCGGCTTCGGGACTTGGAGCCCTGCTCAGGCCTCAGCTTCCTGCCAGGACACGTCGATGAGCCCGCACGAATTCGCGCAGCAAGGTCAGCAGAACCGGATCGACGAAGGCGGCAATTTCTAGTTTTGAACTGTCTCAAAACGGGGCCAACGTCGGAAGGCGGCAATTTCTAGTTTTGAACTGTCTCAAAACGAGGCCAACGTCGCTGCCGGGGCTGGCACAGGCGCGCATCGTGCGGAGCTGGACCGGCTTCGAGGGCCAGACGCCGCCGGACTTCGTGCCGCTCGCGGGGCTGCTGCCGGGCGCCGCGAACGTCTGGGTGCTGGGCTGCGTGCGCAGCGGCTACACGAACGGCCCGTAGATTGGCAAGCTGATGGCCGACCGGATGCTGGGCCGCGAGTTCGAGCTGCCACTGTTCGATCCGGCGCGGTTCTTCCCGGCGCCTGCGGCCTGATCACCGGGGCGTCCACCCGGGCACGCGTCGGATGCCTAATCAGGCATCTCTATGATCCGCCGCATCACGGCACTGCGCACCAAACGACCGCGTTCGGGCCGACCCCCTCGGGTATCCACCCGGCGGCAATCATTTCCTGCTTGATGCCGGTCGACGTTGTGTACCGATGATTTACGTCGGCACGGTTGTTGTACAGCCGAAAGACGGGTGTCAGGTTGATCGGACACACCCCGTTCGTGTCCGGCACATAGCTGCGAAACACGTTCGACGATTCGAGCAGCCACGCGTCAGGGTACTTGGCGATGACCGCCGCGCATTCTTCAGCAGATGCGCTGTAGAAATGTGAATCCAGACCCTTCGCTGGATTGCCATAGAAACGACAGACCGTCGACGCGGTCGAGGCGGCGTCCCCGCTCGCCACAACTCCGATCTGTTGTCCTGTCCGCACCCAACCCGGAAAACCACCAGTGTCCAGCTTGTTGATTTCGACGGGGTTCGACGTCAGGAAATAATGATTGAGTGTTCCGTAGTAATACTCGATCGCGGCGGTCTGGTTGCCCGGATTCAAGACCACGAATTCCCAAGCGCCAGCGACGAACGGCGCGGTATACGGCGGGTAAACACCTCCCACCGACGCGCCCCGAACTTGCGCAACATAACGTACGGCATTTCGACCCTCCGGAAGGACACCGGCGGATTGGTCGATCTGGTAGTACGCCATGATATCCGTCGAGCCTAACGTAATCTGTGCGGCGATCTCGATAACGTTGCCTTGAATTGTTGTTCCCACCGAGTCTACGGATGCACCGACTCCGGTGGCGTCGAGGATACGTAGAGCAACTACATCAGACGTTGAAGGGACAACCGGCCTCACCGACAGTTGCGGATTCAGGATCGTGGCGTACGCCCCGCTTAGGCCGATAACGAGATAGGCCGCGGTGACAACAGCTGACCTCCAAACCATTTCACTCATCAAAACCTCCATTCCCTCGGCTAGACGGATCATCGTCTGGGACCGATCGCGCCTTCCTTGGTTCAATTGAACCTACACACAGTATAGTTATTAATGTATCATACAATTGTTCCGCGTATCGGCCGACGTTGACGCGCCAGCTAACGGTATCCCAGTCAAAGGTGCTCTCTGATGATCTCAAATCGTAAATTTTGTTCGGTACAATTAACCATAATATTTATATGGTTATTCATGCTATTCACCCCGGCGGAGTCGGTCGCCGCGGCAGTGATAGCCCCCGGTGAAAATCCAGTTTCAAAGCTTGTTGCTCGCCAACTCCTCGTTGTCCTCGACCCTCGGGCCAATCCGGCACGCGCGGCAGACATTGCTCGAGGTGACCCCAATTCAGTCGTCGTACAAGACGCACTTGCCGCCTTCCAGGGTGCAATCCATATCACGAAGGTCGTCGCGGGAACCGTGGTCGTTGATATCGACGCGTTGCGCCGCGAAAATCCACTCGCGCCCGAAGTCCTTCTGTCCGAGTACTTGGTGTTGACGTTTCCGGAGGACTTCGATATCGAGGCACAACGGGCACGACTTGAACGTCATCCGCTGGTCCTCTCCGTAGAACGCAATCAGTTGCTGCAGCTATCGGCGGCATACCTTGACCAAGGGACGGCGTCGAGCATCGGCACCTACGAGTGGGGTCTGACCGCAGCATCACCGCTCAATTTTCCTGCCGCTTGGGCCAAGATTCGTGGGAGTGCCTATATCGCCGCGCTCGACAATGGCATCACTTGGCAGGGCGGGGCGACGCACGCGGACCTTACAAAAAACTTCCGCCCACAGTTCTCGCGACATCCGATTAAAGCGACGACGATCCCCAATCAAGCGCCGTCGTTTGTCTTTGTCCCATTCGACAGCAACTTCGACGAACCGCTTGGCAACAGAGGTCATGGGACACACGTTGCAGGACTTATCGCCGGTAGCCCGGCGGCGGCGATCGGCATGACGGGCGCGTGTCCGAGCTGCAGCCTGTTTGTGCACAAGTTGAATTTTGCCGATTTACCCGAACCTCCTGCGGAGTTCACGAGCAATGATGTTACCGCCGCGTCACTCGTGGAGGCGATGAACACCGGGGCGCAAGTTGTCAATATGAGCTTCGGAGATACCGCACTGGACAGCGGGCTTCCCGGTAGCGACGGTCCTCGGCCGCCGAATTATTGTCAACAATACCCTACCAAACTCCTTTGCGTGGCCCTCGCAAGCGCACACAATCGCGGCATATCACTGGTCGCGGCATCGGGCAATCGAAAGAATGGGCTGGACTTTCCGGCCAATCAACTCGGTGTGCTCGCCGTTGGCGGATTGGAGAAGCATCCTACGAATGGAATTCAATTTTGGACCACTGGCTACGTCGGGAGCCCGTCGAATGTCTGTCCGGTGACCACAAGCGGTGTCGAAATTCGTGGCATTGACGGCGATGGTTCAAATTGTTCCGGGACCGCAGACCTGATGAACAATCAGTTTCAGCTGGTCGCGCCGGCGAAGGATGTCCTTTCTACCTTTTATCAGGGCTCGACGTACAACCCATTGTTCCGTTGCGGTGACCAATGGGACCCTGAAGACCCCGCGTCACAGTATTGGTCTCACTATCTTACCCAGTCCGGGTACGGAGATTGCACCGGCACATCAATGTCGGCGCCGATTGTCTCTGGAATCGTCGGCTTGATTCGGTCCGCAAATCCGTTGCTGACCGATCTTGATGCGGCGGCCGTGATTCGGCGGCGCGCCACAGGTGCAGGAAGCGTGATCGACCGCTGGATGGGATATGGCATCCCGAATGCGGGCGACTCCGTGATCGCGGCAATGAGCGGCGCGAATGCTGTAAACCCTAGTGTGTTTAATCCTGCAGTAATCAATCGGCTCACACCCTTGTTCTCGCTGTATTCCGCGAGTGCCAGAAATCACTTGTTTAGCTCCGTACCTCAGATGGGTGCGGCTGCAATTAACGGAACAATCAAGCCATCGCCACGGTATCAAATCACCCCCACTAGCGTTGCGGTGAGTTGTACTCCGCCATGCGCAGGTAACTCGATCAACGTTATCCCCGCGATACGCGTCTTAAACCCGGATGGAACTTCCGCGACGGCCAATGTGGGAGTCCACATCATCGGGAGCGGTGGCCAAGCATTTCCACAGGACACCTATAACTTCAGCGACGCAAGTGGCTTTGTCGGAACCAATATGACGTGGTATAGCGGCCCGCCCGTGCCGAACAGTTTTGCCGACACGCTTCAGATGACGCCGGTGACGGACTATGTACTTCCGTACACGTCCGTCGGCAGCTTGGTTCCCGGCTACGGTCAATTCCCCTCGATCTATACGTTGTATGTATATCCACGCTCGTCCGTAAGTGTGTATGTCTCCCACGTCAATCCGTTGGGGACCGGCCCTGACCTCACTCCGATCTATCGCCTAAGTTGGAGGTGCGGGGACTCTGCGAAGGTGATTTGCGACAATCCCGGGGCTCCTGGCTATAACCCGTTTCATATCAGTCATCTTTACGCCGCTGGCGATACTGAGAAGGCGAATGCACTTGCCACAGGTTACAAACTTGATGGAATCGAGGGCTACGTTTTCCCGAAGTCGTATGGAAGTGCACCGCAGAGCGGAATGGTAAGACTGTGTCGCCTTTACGATTCGACGCGCGACGAAGAGATTCTGTTCCCCGGCACGGGAGGTAGTGGAAACAAGTGTTATCCGCCCTTTCCTAGCTACACGGTCGGCGCGGCGGGCGGCAGCTACTACTCCTCGACCATTTACAGCACCGATTGGATGGGTTGGGTCTATGCAAACTACAATGGCGCGACTCCACCCACGGTCAATCTGACGAGCCCGGTCAACAACGCGACCTTTTCCGCCGGAAGCAACATCAGCTTGACCGCGACCGCCAGTGGGTCCGGCGTGAACAACGTGAAATGGTACGCAAACGGCATCCAGATTGCATCGGACAATACGAGCCCTTACTCAAAGACATGGAGCAGTGTGCCTGCGGGAACATACACGGTCTACGCAGTTGCAAACACCGGAAGCGAACTCAGCGCGACATCGGCTCCCGCGAATATCACCGTCGGGAGCGCGCCGCCGGTGTTGGGGAATAACGGTTTCGAAACCCCGTCTGTCGGTTCGGGTCCTTCTGCCTACGTATATGGACCCACTGGTGCGTCGTGGATCTTCACTCCTGCGGGAGGAAGTGGTGGATCCGGGGTGTCGGGAAACGGAAGCAACTTCACGATCGGTAACCTCAACGCACCGTACGGCCAGCAGGTGGGATTCATCCAAGGTGCAACAACGATTTCGCAGACCGTCAACTTTGCTGGCGCCGGCAGCTATCACCTCACCACCTATGCCGCTCAGAGGTCAAGCAATCAGAACGGAATCGCGATGACGGTCAACGTGCTGGTTGATGGAATCTCCGCCGGAGCGATGACACCGTATGACCCGTATTATCAGTATCAACTGAATTCATCTAGTGCTTTTTCGGTGACTGCCGGAAGCCATACGATTACGCTGCAAGGTGTGAACCCGAATGGCTATGACCTCACGGTATTCTTCGACAACGTGCTCATAACGTCGCCGTAGATGCCCGTAGCTGGCTCGCCGAAGTTGCCCGGGGTGTCGGGAATCTTCTACATCCTGGGCGTTGGGCCATTCAGCGAGGCGTATCCGGCGCCGGGGCCGCTCATTGCCGACGGATCGCGTTGCGTTGGACGCGCGCGGCTTTGGAGATCTCTTTGGCTGTGATCGGAGCCGTGACGCAACAGCGCGTTCCCTGCCACGCGACGTATCGCTTCGACGTTTGCCTAGTTTTGAGACAGTTCAAGGGAGAAATATGCTGCCCGGCTGGCAAGCGCGCCGCGCTGTCTGCGTCGCGGGGCTTCCACGTCCGAGGAGGTCGAGATGGGGTTCCGCTTTCGTCGTCGCTTCAGTTTGCTGCCGGGCTTTCGCGTCAACCTGAGCAAGAGCGGCATCAGTACGTCGATCGGCGAGCCCGGCGCCACGGTCAACCTGCGCGGGGATCAGGTACGCACGACGGTCGGGATCCCGGGCAGCGGTGTGAGCTACAGCCAGACCAGCCGCAGCGGAGTTGGTGGCGTGGCCCTGCTGATCCTGGTGCTGATCGTTCTCGCTGTGGTGTTCGGTACGTGGTGAGCGCGTCGAGCCGCCGTCTTGACCAGGCCCCAGGCATGGATGCCGCACTTGAACGGGTGACCGAGGCGTTGGACGCGATATCGACGCCCGGCCTCGCCGCGTTGCGCTCGGCAGCCGAGCAGCTGCCACCGGTCGCCCCGGGCTTGCTGGCGTGGTTGGAGCACGCGGCGGGGTGGGAACTGGATCGCCGCGGTGACGCGCATTACCGACTGGCTGAACCGATGGAAGCGATTGGGCCTGAAGAGCTGGGGGCGAGTTTGGAGTTGCTCGCTGCAATCGCACTGGCGTTCACTGGCACCGGGCACGTTCGGGCGGGCGACACCGACGCCATCATTGAACTACTCGCGGCGACACGAGCGGTGTTGCGAGTACCGAGCGAGAGGGACAGCGCGCTGGACTAGCGGCGTTGACGCATCTGGAGCTGACCCGAGTACGAGTTTGACAACGATTGCTCGGTCTTGCGCGAGAGCGTTGATCGCACAAAACCTGTCGTCTCCGACCGTTGCTAACGCGCGGATTCCGAAGCGAAATAGTTATCCACAGGCAATGGATTAGGAAGTGCCGCTCGGACGCCGACCCGGAGAATATGCGGGGTAGTGTTTCAACGTCGGTGGTATTTCGGGCGAGCGGGCAGAAAAGCGAATCCAGAGCTGTACGCACCGTTCCCCACGTGTTCGCAGGGTCCCGCAAACGACAAGGCCGACGGAGAACCGTCGGCTTTTGTGTTCTGGTGGAGACGAGGAGGATCGAACTCCCGACCTCCGCATTGCGAACGCGGCGCTCTCCCAGCTGAGCTACGTCCCCAAGTAGCCGCATAGTATAGCGGCACCGTCCGCGACGGGCAATCCGCCTCCGGCGCTGGCGTAATCCGGGGCGGTGGCCGCCGACCAACGGGGGGCAGTATCGCCATTGGAAGCGCCCGGAGCCGCCCCCATGTGGCGGAGACTGCCGACCGCCGGCTGTGCTACCGCATGGGGAGATCGGCGGCCGGGGGTGCCGATCAGGCCCGCCGCCCCCAGCGCCGAACACCGAAAGGCTTCGAGTACCGATGGACCAACTGATCGTATTGCTGCAGCACTACGGGCTCGGCCTCGTGTTCGTCAACGTGCTCGCGCTGCAGGCCGGCGCGCCGGTGCCGGCGTATCCGACGCTGATCGCGGCGGGCGCGTACCTCACCGGCATGCACGGCCTCGTCGCGCTGGTCGCCACCGGCGCGCTGGCGGCCCTCGTCGCCGACACCGGCTGGTATCTCGCCGGCCGCCGCTACGGCACGCGCGTGCTGCGGATGCTGTGCCGGATCTCGCTCGAGCCTGATTCGTGCGTTCGGCAGACCGAGAACATCTTTGCGCGGTTCGGCGCGGCGTCGATGATGTTCGCCAAGTTCGTGCCGGGGTTCGCGTCGGTGTCGACGGCGATGGCGGGCGCGGCGCGGCTGCCGTACTGGAAATTCCTGTTCTTCGACCTGATCGGCGCGACGCTGTGGGTCGGCGTCGGCGTGGCGATAGGCTACGCGTTCCGCGACGCGATCGGCGAGGCGATGGACACCCTGCAATCGCTCGGCAAGTGGGGGCTGATCCTGCTCGGCGCCGCGCTCGCGCTCTACGTGCTGGGCAAGTGGTGGCAGCGGCGGTTGTTCATCCGGCAGTTGCGGATGGACCGCGTCACCGTCCACGAGCTGAAGGAGATGATGACGAAGGACCGCGTGCGGGTGATCCTCGACGTCCGCACGCCGATGATGCAGCAGGCGAGCGGGCGGATCCCCGGCGCGCGTGCGGTCGACATGACGAAGATCGCCGAGAGCATCGTCGGCCTGCCGACCGACGGCGAGATCGTCGTCTACTGCGCGTGCCCGAACGAAGTGAGTGCGGTCAAGGTCGCCCAGCAGTTGAAGCGCGTCGGGTTCAGGCGGGTGCGGCCGCTGCACGGCGGGATCGACGCCTGGATCGAGGCGGGGCACGACGTCGAACGCTGACGCGCGTGGCGTGCGGGCGCCCGAGCGCCAGGCCCGGCGTCGCGTGCTACATTCGACGCCTCGTCGATCGTGGAGCGAAGCCCCATGCCGAAGGAAGCGATCCACTCCCAGCACGCGCCGGCGGCGCTCGGCCCCTATTCGCAGGGCGTGCGCGCGGGCAATACCGTCTATCTTTCCGGCCAGCTCGGCCTCGATCCGGCGACCGGCAACCTCGCCGACGGCGTCGAAGCGCAGACGCGTCAGGTGTTCAGCAACCTGCGCGCAGTGGCGCAGGCGGCCGGCGGCGAGCTCGACGACATCGTCAAGCTGACGCTGCTGATGGCCGACCTTGGCGATTTTGCCAAAGTCAACGACATCATGGCGGCCAGTTTCAAGGCACCTTATCCGGCGCGCGCGACTTATCAGGTGGCGGCGCTGCCGAAAGGCGCGCGGATCGAGATCGAGGGCGTCCTTGTGCTCGCGCCCAAAGCCGGCGCCGCAGACGCGACGGGCTGGCGCGAAACGTTCGACCAGACGAAAGGGCAGTAGCGACCGCAGCGACACCATCCGCACGCTCACGACAGCGTCGGATTTGCGCGCGCCGGCTGCCCGCGTCATCCACAACGGCGCACCGACTCGCGCGGCGTTGCAAGCCCCTCCGACCCGTGACCAAGCCCGTGAAACGAGCACCCCGCAAGCCGACCGGCGGCGCCGCGGGCACGGACGCCGATCTCGTCTCACCGGCGAAGCCCCCCGCCGAAACGAAGCAGGCGCGCGGCCTGCACGACCAGCTCGTGAAGCTCGGCCTTGTTCGCGACCAGGACCTTGTGCTGCACCTGCCGCTGCGCTACGAGGACCACACGCGCGTCGTGCCGCTCGCCGCGTTGCAGCCGGGCGCCGAGGCGCAGGCCGAGGGCACCGTCGTCAACACCGACATCCAGTACCGGCCGCGGCGGCAGCTCGTGTGCCTGCTGGAGGACGGCGATGGTGACGGCAATGATGGCGGCGGGCGTCGCGGCGATCGCGCACAACTCGTGCTGCGCTTCTTCCATTTCTATCCGAACCAGCAGAAGGCACTCGCGCCGGGCAAGCGCGTCCGCGTGTTCGGCGAGGTGCGCGACGGCCACCTCGGCCGCGAGATCGTCCATCCGCAGTTCAAGGTCGTCGAAGCCGGCACGCCGCTGCCCGACCGGCTGACCCCGGTCTATCCGACGACGGCCGGGCTCGGGCAGGAGACGCTGCGCAAGGTGATCGCGCGTTCGCTCGCCGCCGATCCCGCGCTGACGTCCGAGTCGCTGCCGGCGTGGATGGTCCAGCGGCGTCACCTGTGGAAATTCGACGACGCGGTGCGCTTCCTGCACGCGCCGCCGCCGCGTCTCAACCGGCTGACGCAGCGCGCGCTCGACGAGCGGACGCATCCAGCGTGGACGCGGCTCAAGTTCGACGAGCTCGTCGCGCAGCAGCTCTCGCTGAAGGCGCACCGGAAAGCGCGGGCGGCACGGCGTGCGCCGGTGTTGACGGGAACCGGCGCGTTGACCGGCGCACTGCTCGCCCGCGTGCCGTTCAAGCTTACGCGCGCGCAGCAGCACGTCTGGCGCGAGATCAGCCACGACCTCAAGAAGACGACGCCGATGCAGCGGCTGCTACAGGGCGACGTCGGCAGCGGCAAGACGATCGTCGCCGCGCTCGCTGCGCTGCAGGCGATCGAGAGCGGGCGGCAGGTCGCGTTCATGGCGCCGACCGAAATCCTCGCCGAGCAGCACTATCGGAAGCTGTCGCAGTGGCTGGACGGCCTCGGCGTGAAGATCGCGTGGCTGTCGGGCGGGCTGCCGGCGAAGGCGCGCAAGGTGGCGCTGGTGGCGATCGCGAGCGGCGACGCCGCGTTCGCCATCGGCACCCACGCGCTGTTCGAGGACGAGGTGCTGCTGCCGCGGCTCGGGCTCGCGATCGTCGACGAGCAGCACCGGTTCGGCGTCGCCCAGCGACTGAAGCTGCGCGGCAAGGCGATGGGCGAGGCGCACCAGTTGATGATGAGCGCGACGCCGATTCCGCGGACGCTGGCGATGACGTTCTACGCCGACCTCGACGTGTCGGTGTTAGACGAGATGCCGCCCGGCCGCACGCCGGTGACGACGCATCTCGTCAACAACAAGCGGCGCGCCGAGATCGTCGAGCGGGTGCGGCGCGCGTGCGCGGCGGGACGGCAGGCGTACTGGGTGTGCCCGCTGATCGAGGAGTCGGAGAAGCTCGAGCTGCAGACGGCGGTCGCGCTGCACGCGGAGCTCACCGCGGCGCTGCCCGAGCTTGCGGTCGGGCTGCTGCACGGCCGGATGAAGCCCGATGAGAAGGCGGCGGCGATGAACGCATTCATCCGCGGCGAGACGGGCGTACTGGTGGCGACGACGGTTATCGAGGTCGGCGTCGACGTGTCCAACGCGTCGCTGATGGCGATCGAGCACGCGGAGCGCTTCGGCCTCGCGCAACTGCACCAGCTTCGCGGGCGCGTCGGCCGCGGCGCGGCGGAGAGCACGTGCTACCTGCTGTTCGAGGAGCCGGTGACCGACACGGCGAAGGCGCGGCTGAAGGCGATCTACGAGAGCAGCGACGGCTTCGAGATCGCGCGCCAGGACCTCGTCATCCGCGGCCCCGGCGAGTTCCTCGGCGCCCGGCAGTCGGGCGTGCCGCTCTTGCGCTTTGCCGATCTTGAAAAGGACGTCGCGCTGATCGAGCAGGCGCGCGATGCCGCCGATGAGCTGCTGCAGAAAGAGCCGGACGCAGCGGCGGCGCATCTTTCGCGCTGGCTCGGCGGGCGCGAGGAGTTCATCAAGGCGTAGCGGACGACGTCGCGGCAGGAGCGCGCGGCCTCGTCCATCCGTCCGATTTCCCGCGCGGCGCGCGCGTGGCCCAATGGGCGCGTCTTCCGACGTCCCGGTGGCCCGCAATGAAAGCGCCCTGCGTCTACATCCTCGCCAATCGCCGCCACGGCACGCTGTACGTCGGCGTCACCAGCCACCTGCCGCACCGCATCGCCGCGCACCGCGAGGGCATCATGGCCGGCTTCACGAAGTACCACGACGTCCAGCGTCTGGTCTGGTTCGAGGAGCACGGCGACATGCTGGCCGCGGTCGAGCGCGAGCAGCAACTGAAGCGCTGCCATCGCGGCGGGCAGTTGCGGCTGATCGACGCGCACAACCCGGAGTGGCACGATCTGGCGCCGGAGACGTCCGCGGCCGATCCAGCCTCGGGGCGCGCGTAGCCGGAGCCGCCTCCGGGGGGCCGCTGCGCCGCGAGCGCCGTCGCGCTCAGGCGTCCGACGCGGGGAGCGCCCGGCGGGGCGCGCAGCCCGCGCGCGCAGCCG
This sequence comes from Betaproteobacteria bacterium, assembly GCA_040007035.1. Taxonomy (GTDB): domain Bacteria; phylum Pseudomonadota; class Gammaproteobacteria; order Burkholderiales; family Casimicrobiaceae; genus CAIWHR01. The sequence goes on from JBDTVU010000012.1 coordinate 17,784, forward strand.
CTCCGGCATTCGGGCCGGCGTCATTCCCTTTTCTGACCGAAATCAAGGTCTTGCCCTGCCCGGGCATGGCGGGTAGGCTAAAATGTCGCGCAGGCACCCGGTTCCGCCATGTCCCTTTACGCCCTCGGCCTCAATCACACGACCGCTCCGCTCGACGTACGGGAGCAGGTCACGTTCGCGCCCGAGGCGACGGGGCACGCGCTGCGCGACCTCCTCTCGCGGCCGAAGATCAAGGAAGCCGCGATCCTGTCGACGTGCAACCGGACCGAGATCTACATCCACGGGACGGAGCCGCAGCCTGTCGTCCGGTGGCTCGAGGATTTCCACCACGTGCCGAAGGATTCGCTCGCGCCGTACCTCTACACGCTGCCGCGCGAAAAGGCGGTGACGCACGCGTTCCGCGTCGCGAGCGGCCTCGAGTCGATGGTGCTGGGCGAGCCGCAGATCCTCGGCCAGATGAAGCAGGCGGTGCGCCACGCGGAGTCCGCGGGCTCGCTCGGGCTGGTGCTCAACCGGCTGTTCCAGCGCACGTTTGCCGTGGCCAAGGACGTCCGCACCCAGACCGACATCGGCAGCGCGTCGATCTCGATGGCGGCGGCGGCGGTGAAGCTCGCCGAGCGGATCTTCCCGTCGATCGCCGACCAGCGGCTGCTGCTGATCGGCGCCGGCGAGATGATCGAGCTGACCGCCACCCACTTTGCCGCGCGCAACCCGAAGTCGATCACGATCGCCAACCGCACGATGGAGCGCGGACGCCAGCTCGCCGAGCGGTTCAAGGCGGAGGCGATCACGCTGAACGAGATGCCGGACGCGCTGCCGCGGTTCGACATCATCGTCACCTGCACGGCGAGCACGCTGCCGATCCTCGGCAAGGGCCTGCTCGAGCGGGTGATCAAGGCGCGTCGGCACGCGCCGGTGTTCATCGTCGACCTCGCCGTGCCGCGCGACGTCGAGCCGGAAGCGTCGCAGCTCGACGACGTGTTCCTGTACAGCGTCGACGACCTGTCGAACATCGTCAAGGACAACCTGCAGATCCGCAAGGAGTCCGTCGTCCAGGCGGAGGAGCTGATCGCGGCGCAGGCCGAGAGCTTCCTGCGCTGGCTCGAGGGCCGCGCCGTCGTGCCGACTATCACCGCGCTGCACGGCCACCACGACGCGCTGCGCTCGGCCGAGCTCGAGCGCGCGAAGAAGATGCTGCTGAACGGGACGCCGCCCGAGCAGGTGCTCGAAGCGCTCGCACGCGGCCTCACCAACAAGTTCCTGCACGCGCCGACGCAGGCGCTGAACCAGGCCGGCGACGCCGAGCGGCTCGAGCTGGTCGCGCTGTTCCAGCGCATCTACCAGATTCCGGACGGGCATTAGCGGCGCCCGCCGCCCGCCGCCGCCTGCCCGCTGCGGACGGCGCGCCCCGTCGTCCCGCCTCCGCCACGCGCGGAAACCCTGAGTGCACTGCCCGGCCGCCCCTGATCAACCGGCGGCCATCGTCGGATCCGGATCCCATGAAACCATCGCTGCGCCTGAAACTCGACCAGCTCGCGCTGCGGCAGGACGAGCTCGACGCCATGCTGTCCGCCGGCGACGTGACGAAAGACCTCGACCGTTACCGCGCGCTGACGAAGGAGCGGGCGGAGCTCGACCCGGTCGTGCGCCGCTTCCGCGATTTCGTCCGGGTCGAAGGCGACGCCGCCACAGCCGCCGAGATGGCGCGCGACCCGGAGCTGCGCGCGTTCGCCGAGGAAGAACGCGCGGCGGCCGCGGTGGCAATGGACGCGATCGCTTCCGACCTGCAGCGGATGCTGCTGCCGCGCGACCCGAGCGACGAGCGCAACGTCTTCCTCGAAATCCGCGCCGGCACCGGCGGCGACGAGTCGGCGCTGTTCGCCGGCGACCTCTGCCGGATGTACACGCGCTACGCCGAGCGGCAGCGTTTGGCGGTCGAGATGGTGTCGGCGTCGGCGAGCGAGCTCGGCGGCTATCGCGAGGTGATCCTGCACATCGTCGGCACCGGTGCCTACCGGCGGCTCAAGTTCGAGTCCGGCGGCCACCGCGTCCAGCGCGTGCCCGCGACCGAGGCGCAGGGCCGCATCCACACGTCGGCGTGCACGGTGGCGGTGATGCCCGAGGCCGACCCGGTCGCCGACATCACGATCAACCCGGCGGAGCTGCGGATCGACACCTTCCGCGCCTCCGGCGCCGGCGGCCAGCACATCAACAAGACCGATTCCGCGGTCCGCATCACGCACCTGCCGTCGGGCCTCGTCGTCGAGTGCCAGGACGACCGCTCGCAGCACCGCAACCGCGCGCAGGCGATGGCCGTGCTCGCGTCGCGGCTGGTCGACCGCCAGCGGACCGAGCGGCAGGCGAAGGAGGCGGCGCATCGCAAGAGCCTGATCGGCTCCGGCGACCGCAGCGAGCGGATCCGCACCTACAATTTCCCGCAGGGCCGCGTCACCGACCACCGGATCAACCTGACGCTGTACCGGATCGACGCGATCATGGACGGCGACATTGACGAGCTGACCAACGCGCTGGCGCAGGAATTCCAGGCCGAGCAGTTGGCCGCACTCGCCGGAGACGAGCGATGAGCGGACGTCAGGCTGCCCGTACGAACGCGCCGGCGCCGTGGCTGCAGACGCTGCGCCTCGACCTGCGCGCGTTCGTCGCCGCCGACCTCGACGATCTCGTCCGCCTCGACACCGACCCGCGCGTGATGCGCTACATCAGCGGCGGGAAGCCGGCGAAGCCCGACGGGATCGTCGCGACGCTGAAGCGCATCCTCCGGTATCCGACGCTCTACCCGGACCTCGGCATCTGGCACGCGACGCGGCGCGACAACGGCGCGTTCATCGGCTGGTTCTCGTTGAAGTACGCCGGCAAGTCGCCCGACATCGAGATCGGCTATCGGCTGCTGCCGGACGCGTGGGGCCGCGGCTTCGCCACAGAAGGCGCCCGCGCGCTCGCCGACTACGGCTTCGACGACCTCGACCTCGACCGCATCATCGGCGTCATCCATCCGGGCAACCTCGCGTCGGGGCGCGTGCTGCAGAAGGCAGGGCTCGAGGCTTGCGGCTGGGGCCGCTACTACGACCGGCGGCTGCGTCTTTTCGCCGCGACGAACCCGTACCGATGACCGAGCCGGCGACGGTCCGCCGCGCGCTGGCGCAGTCGGGGCTCGTGCCCGTCGATGCGCACGCGCTGCTCTGTTTCGTGCTCGGCCGCAACCGCGCGTGGCTCGCGGCGCACGGCGACGATCCGCTGGAGAAGGCGAGTGCCGACGCGTTCCTCGCGCTGGCCAAACGTCGCCGCGACGGCGAGCCGGTCGCGTATCTCGTCGGCAGCCGCGAGTTCTGGGGGCTGTCGCTCGTGGTGTCGCCGGCGGTGCTGATCCCGCGGCCGGAGACCGAGACGCTGGTCGAAGTCGCGCTCGCGCGGCTGCCGGCGGAGCGCGAGACGCGCGTGCTCGACCTCGGCACCGGCTCCGGTGCGATCGCCCTGGCGCTCGCGCACGAGCGGCCGCGCGCGCAGGTGCTCGCGGTCGACCTGTCCGCCGACGCACTTGCCGTCGCGCAGGAGAACGCGCGGCGCCTCGGACTCGCAAACGTCGTGTTCCTGCAATCGAACTGGTACGCGAACGTGCCGGCGGTCGCGGCGTTCGATCTCATCGCGAGCAATCCGCCGTACGTCGCCGCCCGCGACCCGCACCTGAGCGAAGGCGACCTGCGGTTCGAGCCGGCGTCGGCGCTGGCGTCGGGCGCCGACGGTCTCGACGCGCTGCGGACGATCGTCGCCGGCGCCGCGCCGCGGCTCGTTCCCGGCGGCGCGCTCGTGGTCGAATGCGGTCACGACCAATCCGAGAAGGCACGCTCGCTTTTCACGGCGGCGGGATTCGTCGCCGTCGCCGTTGCGCGCGATCTGGCGGGTATTCCGCGCGTCGTCGCGGGTCGCTTGGGCTGAGCGGGCGGCGTCCGAACGCGGCGCGACAGCCCCGTGGGCAGCGCCACGGCACGGCAGCCGGCACGGCGAGCGTGGCACGGCATCCGGCGCGACGAGCGCGGCACGGCCGTCGGCGCGCAATGCGCGGACGGATCAGGCGACGGGAGCTTTTTCCCGCGCCTTCACCGGCAGCTCGGGCGCCGGCCGGCGTCCGTCGTTCAGATGCGCGATGCCGAGCACCGGATGGCGGAACAGCATCCGCGGGCCGGCGTAGCGCATCACGACCCTGATCTGCTCACGCATCGCCGCGCTGTAGCAGTGGACGGTACAGTTGGCGCAGGTGGGCTTGGCGTCGCCGAACACGCAGCGCTCGAGCCGGCGCGTTGCGTAGCCGTGCAGCGGCGCGCATTCCGCGCACAGCTCGGACTTGCGGCCGTGATGCTCGCCACAGTACAAGAGGATCATCGCCCGGATCGTCGCCAGCTCGCGGAGGCGGCGGCCACCCATCGGGGCGTGGCGGGACTCGGGAGCGGTGGTCGATGTCGACATGAGGAACGGGGGCATCCGGCTGTTCGAATGCGGCCAGTACGCATGATGCCGCGCCGTTCATCGCGTCGCCATGACGTGCATCAAGACCCGATCGCTCCGCGACGGCGGCGGGCTGCTCAGCGTGGGGCCGATGGCGCCTGGAGAACATCCGCCGCGTCCAGCATCCCGTGCCCGGTGAGCGCCGTCCGGTACGCGGCCTCGAGGCAGCGCGTGTAGTGCGTCATGTCGCCGAGCACGCGCCGGTCCAGCGCGTCCTGGATCCGCCGCCGCGCGGCTTCGCGCGCCGCCGCGTCGGTCGCCAGCCGCACCGCGAGTTCGACGAACGCAATGTCGTCGTCGGCGATCAGCTCCGGCACGCCGAGGTGGTGGAGGATGCTCGCCGTCATCCGCTCCGAGTGCCGCTGCCCCGCGACGGTGACGACCGGCACGCCCATGTCGAGCGCGGCGACCGTGGCTTCGCCTCCGGTGTACGGAACCGTGTCGAGCGCGAGGTCGGCCACCGCGTAGCGCGCGCGCATCCGATGCTCGTCGCGGTCCAGCGGAATGAAGACGACGCGCTCGCGCGGAATCCCGAACGCCGCCAGACGCGCCAGCATCGACTCTGCCTTGAACGGCGGCGCGACCGAGAACGCGAGCCACGCGGTCGGCACCCGGCGCATGAACTCGGCCCACAGCGCGAGGCAGCGCGGCGACAGCTTGTTCGGGCCGACGAACTCGGCGCAGACGACGGCGTCGGCGGGCAGGCCGAGCGCCGCACGCGTCGGTGCGTCCGCTGCCGGCGCCACCCGGCGAAACGGCAGCACGCAGGTCGACAGCGGCAACAATCGCTCGATCTGGAACGCGGCGTTGTCCGGCGGGTCGGCGTACGCGTCGGTGATCTTGCAGTCGACCTGTTCCAGCGCGACCGGGCCGTGGTAGCCGAGGTGGGTCACGATCACCGGCGCCGGCTTGTGCAGCAGGATCCCGGGTCGCGCGTGCGCCGACAGGCTCATCAGGTCGACGAGAAGATCGAGTTCGCGGCTCGCGATCTGTTCCGCGGCGGCGCGATCCGTCAGTGGCGCAAGCAGATCGAAGGCGTGGCCGGCGCGCCGAAATTCTGCGGTCAGCGCATCCTCGTTGCCCGGCGGCGCCAGCGAGAACAGGTACGACGTGACCGTCTTCGGATCGTGGCAGCGCAGGATGTCGGCCATCAGCCGGCCCATCGGATGGATGCGGAAATCGGCGGAGAGGTAGCCGACGCGGATCGGCTCGCCGCGCGAGAGGCGCCGCTTGACGTGAAACCGGTCGCCGTCGCGTTTCGCCTGCGCAAATTCGTTCGCGCGAACGTACAGCGCGTGCAGCCGCTCGCGCGGCACGTCGTGGTACTGCATCAGCGACAGCGCGTGGACGAGCGCCGGCCGGTTCTCGGGCTGGTAATCCCACGCGAGCGCCTGCTCGAGGCAGCGCGCCTCGAGCGCCGGGTCGGCCCCCATCCGCGCGTAGAGGAGCCCTGCCGCGGCGAGCCGTGCCGACATCGGCGCGCGCCGCACGTGCTCGGCGAACAGCGCCGCCGCATCGTCGGGGCGGCCGAGAAAGCCGAGGACGCGATCCAGCGCCTCCCAGATCGCGGTGTTCGACGGCGCTCGCTCGTACGCGCTGCGATAGGCGTCGGCGGCGCGCGACCACGCCTGCAGCCGCTCCCACGCCATCCCCGCGTTGAACGGGTAGCCCGCGTTCGCAGCGTCGAGTACGGCGGCGCGGAGGAACGCGTTCGCCGAATCGTCGAACGCCGCTCGCGCAAATGCGACGTGGCCGGCGGCGCTCCATGCATCGGCGCGCCCGGGGACAAGCCGGCAGGCTTCGGCAATGGCAGCGCCGGCGTCAGCGAGCCGTCCCAGCCGGTGAAGCACGACGCCGCGATTCAGGTGCGCGATCGCGTCGCCCGGCGCCTGCGCAAGCGCGGCGTCGTAGAGCGGCAACGCCTGCGCGAACTCGCCGCGGCTCGCGTGCTCGGTCGCGCGTTGGAGCAGCGTCGCGGCCGTCGATGTCGGCGCCGTCATCGACGCCGTTCAGCGCGGTGCGGGCATGGGCACGCCGAGCTTGCCGGCCCACGGAGCGAGCGTCGGCAGGATCGTCGGGTGCAGCAAAACGCCGTTCGCGGTCTGCTCGCGAAATCGTTTCATCCCGTGCTCGCCCGGCAGGCGCACGCGGTCGCCGCCGGGGCGCGGCGTGGCGTCGTGGCAGGCGTCGACCATCCCGTCCATCTGCCGGACGAACGCGTCGCGGCCGCCGAACGCGTCGGGATCCTGCACCTGGACGAAGACGGTCGCGCCCCAGCCCTCCGACGGATCGGCGCGGCCGAAGCCGGTGAGGCCGGCCGTCGCCGCCTCGACCAGCAGCGCCAGCGCGAAACCCTTGTGGCCCGAATCGAGCCCGCCGAGCGGCAGCAGCGTGCCCTTCGGTTCGGCGAACAGCACCGCCGGATCGTTGGTCGCGTTGCCTTGCGCGTCCTGCACCCACGGATGCGGCAGCTTTTCGCCGGCCTTGTACAGCCGGTTGGTCAGGCCGTTGGTGGTGCCGCTCGCCGACACGTCGAGCAGGATCGGATCGCCCGACGTCGGAATGCCGGCGGCAAGCGGATTCGGCGTGAACACCGGGGTGACGCCGCCGAACGGCGCGACGCTGCACGCGCTCGGGTCCGAGCAGAAGACGAGCGCCATCTTCCCGGCCGCCGTCGCGCGCAATAGATAGGCAGCGAGGCACGCGATGTGGTGGGAGCGGCGGATGACGACGGTGCCGGTGCCCTGCGTCGCCGCCATTGCCATTGCCGCGTCGAGCGCGCGAAGCGTGAGCCACGGCCCCGGCAGGCGGTGCCCGTCCCAGACTTGCACCGCCGGCTTCGCGTTGACGACGCTCGGCGCGCCGGACTTCGGCATCGTCCCCTTCTCGATCTCGCCGAGATAGGCCGGAAGCAGCGCCAGCCCGTGCGTCGTGTGGCCGAGAAGATCGCCGTCGACGAGCACCGCGGCGACGTCGCTCGCGATGTCGGCGCGTACGCCACTCTTCGTCAGCAGCGCATCGGCGAACGCGACCAGCGCGGGGGCGCCATGGCGCGCGGCGCTCACTTGCGGAACTCCGCCAGCATCGCGAGCCCGTCCTGCGCCGCCTTGCCGATGAGCCACGTGTCGGCGCCGTAGAGCAGCACGTTTACGCCCAGCTTCGTCAGCCACCCGGTCTGCGCGGGGTTCATCGCCGTCGTGCCGACCGCCTTGCCGGCGGCGCGCGCGATCTTCGTCGCGCTGGCGATGAACGACTGCACGCGCGGATCGTCGACCTTGCCGGGGACTCCCAGTGCGACCGAGTAGTCGAACACGCCGAGGTAGACGAGGTCGAGATTCGGTACCGCGACGATCTCCGGCAGGTGCGCGGCCGCCGCGGGCGATTCGACCAGCACGCCGGTGAACGGATACCCGCGCTCGAGCTTCGGCTGCGGCGCGATCCCGTAGTGGCCGCCCTTCGTGAACGGGTTGTAGCCGCGGGTGCCGAGTGGCGCGAAATGCGCCATCGCGACCGCGCGCGCCGCGGCGGCGGCGTCCGGAATCTGCGGGACGACGACACCGTCGGCGCCGAGGTCGAGCACGCGCTGGATGAAGAAGGCGTCGGCGCCCGGCGCGCGGACGATCGGCGCCGCGCCGCCGTCCTCGCAGGCCGTGATCGCCGCGTCGAGCGTGCCGAAATCCCAGCCGCCATGCTCGCAGTCCAGGATGACGAAATCGAAGCCGGCGACGGCCAGCGTGCCGGTGACCGGCGCCGACGGGATGTCCTGCCAGATGCCGGCGATCGTGCCGCCGGCGGCGAGTTTGGCTCTGAGCGGGTTCATGGGGACGCCTGGACGGATTTGGGCGACGGCGGCGCGCGGTTGACGCGGCGGCGCGATTCTCCGAGGATTCTACCTTTGCAGCCCCGCGTTGGCGCAACCGCCTCACGCATCCGTGCACAACGACAACGGTGGCGCCGCCGCACTGGCGGTCGACCCTCGGAGATTCTCTTGTCTGCATTGCCGATCCCGCGCCACGCCGCCGCGGCGGTTTCCCTGTGCTGCCTTCGTCGCTGACCGTCAGCGTCGTCACGTATCGCCCGGACAGCGCGCTGCTGGAGCGCTGCCTGCGAAAGCTCGCGCTCGCGATCGGCGCAGCGCGCGAGGACGGCGTGGTGAGGAGCGTGGCCGTGGCGCTGATCGACAACAGCGAGGACCGCGAGGTCGCGCAGGGCGTGATCGCGCTCGGCAAGATGCGCTTCGCCGATTCGGGCATCAACGTCACCTATCTGCACGGCCACGCCAACATCGGCTACGGCACCGCGCACAACCTCGTGCTGCACGGCACCGGTGCCGATTACCAGCTCGTGCTCAATCCCGACGTCGAGGTCGCCGCCGACGCGCTCGCCAACGCGATCCGCTGGCTCGACGCGCATCCGGACGTCGGCGCCGCGGCGCCGGCCGTCACGCGGCCCGACGGCACGCCGGATTTCCTGTGCAAGCGCTATCCGGCGATCTTCGATCTGTTCCTGCGCGGCTTCGCGCCGGGCTTCGTCCGCGCGCTGTTCAGGAAGCGGCTCGAGCGCTACGAGCTGCGCGACTACATCGACCCCGCCAGCGACAAGCCGGTACTGGGCCTGCCGGTGATGTCGGGCGCGTGCATGCTGGTCCGGCGCAAGGCGATCGACGCGACCGGCGGTTTCGATCCGAAGTTCTTCCTCTACTTCGAGGACTTCGACTGGAGCGTGCGCCTGAACAAGATCACGAAGTCCGTCTACCTGCCGTCGTTCCAGATCGTCCACCACGGCGGCGGCAGCGCGCGCAAGGGGCTGAACCACATCGGCTGGTTCGTCAAGAGCGCGTGGCGGTTCTACCGCAAGCACGGGTGGCGGTGGGTGTGATGCCCGGAGGTGCCGACCGATGAGCACGCGCGCCTTCGTCGTCGTCACCGGCGCCGACGGCTTCATCGGGCAGGCGCTCGTCGCGCATTTCGGCGTGACGGGCCGATCGTTCCGCGCGGTGGTCAGGCGTCCGGGGCACGCGGCGCCGCTGCCGCTGCGCTACACGTCCGTCACCGATCTCGCCACGCTTTCCGACGCGGAGCTCGATACGCTGGTCGCGGGGACGGCCGCGATCGTGCACCTCGCCGGACGCGCGCACGTCCGCGACGAGTCGGCGCCCGATCCCGATCCACTGTACCGGCTCGCCAACGTCGTCGCCACCGAGCGGCTTGCGCAGGCGGCGGTGCGCGCGGGCGTCGAGCGCTTCATCTACGCGAGCAGCGTCAAGGTCAACGGCGAGGCGAGTCTGCCGGGCCGCGCGTTCCGGCCGGACGATCCGCCGGCGCCGCACGATGCCTACGCGCGCTCGAAGCTCGACGCCGAGCAGGCGCTGGCCGCGGTCTGCGCCGGCACGGCAACGGTTCCGCTCGTGCTGCGGCTGCCGCTGGTGTACGGTCCCGGCGTGAAAGCGAATTTCCTGACGCTGATCGACGAGATCGCGCGCCGCCGCGTGCTGCCGCTCGGCGCGGTGCACAACCGGCGCAGCCTGCTCTACGTCGGCAACCTTGTCGATGCGATCGATGCCGCGCTCGATGCGTCGCCGGCACCGGCGGGTGTGCATTTTCTCGCCGATGCCGACGCGGTGTCGGTGCCGGACCTCGTCCGCGCGCTTGCGGCGGCGGTCGGCGTCGATGCGCGACTCACGTCGGTTCCGCTGCCGCTGCTGAAGCTCGGCGGACGCGTGCTCGGCAAGTCGGCGACGATCGACCGGCTGACCGGATCGCTCGAAGTGGACACTGCATCGTTTCGTAGCGCGACCGGCTGGTCGCCGCGCCACTCGCGGGCCGAAGGCCTGGCGGCGACCGCCGCGTGGTGGCGGACGCGGCACGCGCTGTAGGGCGGGGATCCCGCCGCCGTATAATCGGTCGGTGACCGACGAAGGGACTCCGATGACCGCACGTTCCAGCGGCCGGCGCGCCGACGAGCTGCGCCCGCTGCGCATCACCCGCAAGTACACGATGCACGCCGAAGGCTCGGTGCTGGTCGAGGTCGGCGCCACCCTCGTGCTGTGCACCGCCAGCGTCGAGGAGGGCGTGCCGTCGTTCCTCAAGGGCAAGGGGCAGGGCTGGCTCACCGCCGAATACGGGATGCTGCCGCGTGCGACCAACACCCGGATGCGGCGCGAGGCGGCCGAAGGCCGACAGTCGGGACGCACGCAGGAGATCCAGCGGCTGATCGGGCGCAGCCTGCGCGCGGTGACCGACCTCGCGCAGTTGGGCGAGCGCACGATCAAGATCGACTGCGACGTGCTGCAGGCTGACGGCGGCACGCGCTGCGCGTCGATCATCGGTGCCTGCGTGGCCGTCGCGGACGCCATCGGCTGGTGCAAATCGCAAGGCCTCGTCAGTGGCGAGCCGATGCGCGACTTCGTCGCCGCGGTCTCGGTCGGCGTGGTCGACGGCGTGCCGATGCTCGACCTCGACTACGCCGAGGACTCGGGCTGCGACACCGACATGAACGTGGTGATGACGGGCGCCGGCGGCTTCGTCGAGGTCCAGGGCACCGCCGAGGGAATGCCGTTCTCGCGCGCCGAGATGGAAGCGCTGGTCGCGCTGGCTGAGCACGGCATCGAGCACATCGTCGCCGCGCAGATGCAGGCGCTGGGGGCGCTGCCGAAATAAGTCGGCGGCGCTGCCCGCCGCCGGTCGTGGTTTGCCGCCCGTGATCGCGATTCCCCGACTCGTCCTCGCTTCGAACAACGCCGGCAAGCTGCGGGAATTCCGCCGGCTGCTGGCACCGCTCGGCATCGAGGTGGTCGCGCAGGGCGACCTCGGCGTCCCCGAGGCCGACGAGCCGCACGTCACGTTCGTCGAGAACGCGCTGGCCAAGGCGCGGCACGCGAGCGCGCTGACGAAACTGCCGGCGCTGGCCGACGATTCCGGCGTGTGCGTCCGGGCGCTCCGCGGCGCGCCGGGCGTGCAGAGCGCGCGCTACGCCGGCGAACCGAAGTCAGACACCCGCAACAATGCGAAGCTCGTCGCCGCGCTGCAAGGTGTTGCCGATCGCCGCGCGCACTACGCGTGCGTGCTGGTGCTGGTGCGCGACGCCGACGACCCCGAGCCGATCGTCGCCGAGGGGCAGTGGCACGGGACGATCGTCGACGCACCGCGCGGCGACGGCGGCTTCGGCTACGACCCGCACTTCCGCGACGATGCGACCGGGTTTACCGGCGCCGAACTGCCGCTCGAACGCAAGAACGAGCTGTCGCATCGCGGCAAGGCGATCCGGGCGCTGATCGTCCGGCTGCAGGCGGAGCGGTGAGCGCGGACGCGCCCGTCGTCGCATTGATCCCTCCGGGCGCGCTGGCCGGGCCGACGTTTGCCGCGCTGCCGCCGCTGGCGCTGTACGTCCACATTCCGTGGTGCCTGAAGAAGTGCCCGTACTGCGATTTCAACTCGCACGAGGCGAAGGGCGATGCGCCCGAGGACGCGTACGTCGACGCGCTCATCGCCGATCTCGAGTTCGCGCTGCCGTCGATCTGGGGCCGGCGGGTGGTCACGGTGTTCATCGGCGGCGGCACGCCGAGCCTCTTCTCGGCGGCGGCGATCGACCGGCTGCTTGCGGGGATCCGCGCCCGCGTGCCGCTCTTCCCCGGCGCCGAGGTCACGCTGGAGGCGAATCCCGGGACGTTCGAGCGCGCGAAGTTCGCCGACTTCCTCGCCGCGGGCGTCAACCGGCTGTCGCTCGGCATCCAGAGCTTCGACCTGGCGCATCTCCACGCGCTGGGTCGTGTCCACGACGCCGACGAGGCGCGGCGGGCAGCCGAGGCGGCGCTGTCGATCTTCGGCAACGTCAACTTCGATCTGATGTACGCGCTGCCCGGGCAGACCGTTGCGCATGCTGACGCCGACGTCGCCGAGGCGCTGTCGTTCGCACCGCCACACCTGTCGTTCTACCATCTGACGATCGAGCCGAACACGCTGTTCCACCGTCATCCGCCGCCGCTGCCCGACGACGAGCTGGCGGCCGACATCGAGGACGCCGTCGACGCGCGGCTGGCGAGCGCCGGCTACGGCCACTACGAAACCTCCGCGCACGCGCGGCCCGGTCGCGAGTGCCGGCACAATCTCAACTACTGGCAGTTCGGCGACTACCTCGGCATCGGCGCCGGCGCGCATTCGAAGCTGTCGTTCGCGGATCGCATCGTGCGGCAGGTTCGATGGAAGCAGCCGAAGCAGTACCTGCAGCAGGTCGCATCCGGCGCGCCGTTGCAGGAGAATGGCGACGTGCGGCGGGACGACGTCGGCTTCGAGTTCATGTTGAACGCGCTGCGCCTCGCCGCGGGCGTGCCGACGACGCTGTTCGCCGAGCGCACCGGGTATCCGCTGTCGCTCGTCCAGCGACCGCTGGCGGAAGCCGCCGCGCGCGGGTTGATCGAAACCGACCCGATGGCGATCCGGCCGACGGCGCTGGGCCGGCGGTTCCTCAACGACTTGCAGACGTTGTTCCTGAACGACTCGCCGCCGGCGCCGGGCGCCCGCCCGTCGACGGCAACCGCGGCCATGCGAAGGGCATGAGATGAGCCAGAAGCCGCTGCACGCGTTGACGCTGGCCGAGGCGGTGGGGGGCATCGCCGCCGGCAAGTTCCACGCGCGCGCGCTCGCCGACGCAGAGCTCGCGCGCATCGATGCGACCGACGCTGCGATTCAGGCGTGGACGCATCTGGACCGGGGCGCCGTGCACGCCGCGGCGACGCGCTGCGACGCGACGCCGGCGAAGGATCGCAGCCCGCTGCACGGCGTCGGCATCGGCGTGAAGGACATCATTGCGACGGTCGACATGCCGACGCAGATGGGGTCGGTCGTCTACGCGGGCAACCGCCCGCACGCCGACGCGACCTGCATTGCGCGGCTGAAGCACGCGGGCGCGTACGTGTTCGGCAAGACGGTGACGACCGAGCTCGCATATTTTCATCCCGGCAAGACGAGGAACCCGTGGAATCCGCGGCACACGCCGGGCGGCTCGTCGTCGGGCTCGGCGGCGGCGGTCGCGGCGGGTCACGTCGCCGGCGCGATCGGCACGCAGACCAACGGCTCGGTGATCCGGCCGGCGGCGTATTGCGGCGTGGTCGGGTTCAAGCCGACGAAGGACGCGATTCCGTATGCCGGCGCGCTGGTGTTTTCCGAATCGCTCGACCAGATGGGCACGTTCGCGCGCACCGTCGCCGGCGCGGCGCTGCTGGCGAGCGCGCTCGCCGATCCCGGCGCGATCGCCGCCGTGCCCGCGGCACTGGCGAAGGCGCCGCGGTTCGCATATCTCGGCGACTTTCCGTGGACCGAGCTCGACTGCGCCGACGACGACACGCGCGAGGCGGCGGCGACGACGCTGCGGCTCGCGGCGGACGTGGTGCAGGTCGACTTCCCGGCAGACTGGCGCGACGTGCATCTCGTCCATCGGACGATCATGCTGTACGAGGCGGCGCGCAATCGCGGGCAGCTGCAGGACCGCGAGCGGGGGCGGCTGTCGGCGAAGCTCAACGCAGCACTCGACGAGGGCCGCGCAATCGCGGCTGCCGACTACGATGCAGCGCTCGCCGCGAGGCAGCGGGCGATCGCCGCATTCACCCGGCTTCTCGACGGCTTCGACGCGATCCTCGCGCCGTCCGCGCCGTCGGCCGCACCGGCGGACCTGACGGCGACGGGCGATCCGGCGTGCTGCACGCTGTGGTCGCTGGTCGGCTTCCCCGCGATCAACCTGCCCGTCGGGCTGAATGCGGACAAGCTGCCGATCGGATTGCAGATCGCATCGCCGCTTGGCACCGACGACCGGCTGCTGTCCGTCGCCGCGTGGGCGGAGGCACGGTTGCCGTTCACGGGACTGGTGTAGCGTGAAGCGCGCGAAGAAGCACCCGCCGCCGTTGCCGAAAGTGCGCAATCCGGTCGCCCGTTCGCCGCTGCTCGGCAAGGGCGGCGCGCACGGCAAGACGACGGCGGCAAAGCGGCGGCAGGCGAAAGTCGCGCTGGTCAAGGCGCTTTCCGATCCGGACGCGACGCCGTGAAGCGCCCGCCGCACGATCCCGCGACGCTCTGCCGCGCCGACCTCGAGCGCGGGCGGATGCGCGAGCTCTACGTCGCCGCGACCGATTCGTCGCGGGCGCTGGACGACGAGCAGCTCGCCGCGTCGCTGACGACGACGCTTGCCGCGCGGCCGAAGGGCGCGGGCTGGTGGGTCTTCGCCTACGGGTCGCTGCTTTGGAACCCGCTGTTCCCGGTCGCCGAGATGCGGCCGGCGACGTTGCGCGGGCTGCATCGCCGCTTCTGCCTGTGGTCGCTCGCCTCGCGCGGAACGCCCGACGCGCCGGGCCTCGTGCTCGGTCTCGAACGCGGCGGCACCTGCCGCGGCGTCGCGCTGCGCTTGCCGGCGCCGCTGGCGCTGGACGAGCTTCACCTGCTGTGGCGCCGCGAGATGGTCGTCGGCTCGTACCGTCCGCGCTGGGTGAAGGTCGACGCCGGCGGGCGCGAGCTGACGGCGCTGACGTTCGTGGTGCGTCGCGACCATCCGCAGTACGCCGGCCGGCTGCCGGCCGAGCGGCTCGTCGAGGTGCTGGCCACCGCGCGCGGCGCGTTCGGATCGTCGGGCGACTACCTGGAGCGCACGCGCATCGCGCTCGTCGCCCACGGCATCGCCGATCCGCACCTGGATGACCTCGCGCAACGGGTGGCGGCGTTCCGCGACGGAGCGGGCTGAAGTCGTCCGCCGACGCCGCACGGCATCGTCGTCGCGGATGCTGGCCGCCGCCGTTGACTTGCATCAATGCTCGCGACGGCCTTCGGAGTAGCGTTTTTCCCGCGAGCCGGTCTCGCGCATGGGGACGCGTTGCGTCCCGCGATCCGCGTCGCCAATGCCGCATTGCCATTGCCGCGGTCGCGATCCCGAACGAGGAAGAACCGATGATGAAGGCGCTCGTCCTGACGTCCCCTGGAGCTTTCGAGGTGCGGGAGGTGCCCGTCCCGAAGCCGGGTCCGCACGAAGTGCTGTGCAGGATCCGCGGTGTCGCGATCTGCGGCAGCGACCCCGAGATCATTCGAGGCGGGCTGGCCGGAACGTGGCCGCCGTCGTACCCGTTCATCCCCGGGCACGAGTGGTCCGGCGAAGTGGTCGAGGCCGGCGCCGGCGTTCTCGGTTTCAAGCCGGGCGACCGCGTGGCCGGTGAAGCGCACAAGGGTTGCGGCTACTGCCGCAACTGCCTCGAAGGTCGCTACAACCTCTGCGAAAACTACGGACGGCCCGAGACCGGGCATCGCCACTACGGCTTCATCTCGCAGGGCGCGTATGCACAATACAACGCCTACTCCATCCGCAGCGTCAATCTCCTGCCGCCGGAGGTCTCGTTCCGCGAAGGCGCGCTGGTCGACACTGCCGGCGCCGGGCTGCACGGGATCGAGTTGGCGGGAATCACGCCGGGCGATACCGTCGTCGTCATCGGTCCCGGGCCGATCGGCCTCATCGCCGTGCGGTTCGCGAAGGCGCTGGGTGCGGCGCGCGTCATCGTGGTCGGCCGCGGCGCACGGCTCGCGGCCGCGGCCGAGAAGGGTGCCGATGTGGTGGTCGACTTCGAGCGGGAAGACCCGGTCAAGGCCGTCCGTGAGCTGGCCGGCACGGCGGGCGTCGATCTGGTCGTCGAGTGCTCGGGCGCGCCCGGAACCTTCGCCCAGGCCGTCCGCATGGTGCGCAAGGGCGGCAAGGTTTCGCTCGTCGGTGTGGCGACGGACGACGTGCGGGAGGAGCTGCCGTACAAGTACATCGTGCACAACGAGATTGCGATCTTCGGGTCGCGGGCGAACCCGAACGTCGCGCGCCAGATCATCCGGATGATGGCCGCCGGGCACCTCGAGGTGAAGGACCTCATCACCCACACGTTCCCGCTGGAGGACTTCGCCACCGGCCTCGATACCTTCGTCAGTCGCCGCGACGGCGTGATCAAGGTGGTGATCGAGCCCAACGGCGCGGAAGCGTGAGCGTCAGGATTTTCTGACCGGCGCGTCGGCCGGACGAGAGGGCTGCACCCGGTTCCGGGCGCTGACAACATCGGCAACTGACACGGACCCCGTTACAGCTTCGCGGGGTCGCGGGCGAGGCCGGATGTTGATGGCTGTCAATGCGGGTCAGCCGGCCTGAGCAGTAGAGTTGCTGTGTCCGTGCACGAGCCGGCGCCGCGAACCCGCGGGGCCGGCCGGCGGGCTTTTTGTCATGGCATCCATCGCGATTCGCGGCGTCGACAAGTCGTTCGGTGCCACGCACGTCCTTCATGACGTCGACCTCGAAGTCGACGACGGGGAGTTCCTCGTGCTGGTCGGCCCGTCGGGCTGCGGCAAATCGACGTTGCTGCGGATGATCGCCGGCCTGGAGGAAGTCTCCGGTGGCGAGATCGCGATCGGCGGGCGCGTCGTCAACGACCTGCCGCCGAAGGATCGCGACATCGCGATGGTGTTCCAGAACTACGCGCTTTATCCGCACATGACGGTGCGCGAGAACATGGCGTTCAGCCTGAAGCTGCGCAAGGAGCCCAGGGCGACCGTCGACAAGAAGGTCACCGGAGCCGCGGATACGCTCGACCTCGCCGCGTTTCTCGACCGTTTTCCGCGCCAGCTCTCCGGCGGCCAGCGCCAGCGGGTGGCGATGGGCCGGGCGATCGTGCGCGACCCCCGCGTCTTCCTGTTCGACGAGCCGCTCTCCAATCTCGACGCCAAGCTGCGCGTGCAGATGCGGGTCGAAATCAAGTCGCTCCACCAGCGGCTGCACGCGACGTCGGTCTACGTCACCCACGACCAGATCGAGGCGATGACGATGGCCGACCGGATCGTCGTGCTGCAGGACGGCCGGGTCGAGCAGATCGGCACGCCGCTGGAACTCTACGATCACCCGGCCAACCTTTTCGTCGCGGGCTTCATCGGATCGCCGGCGATGAACTTCGTCCGGGGCCGGCTGCGCCGCGGCAACGATGCCGTCTGGGTCGAGGCCGGCGACGGCACGCGGCTGCCCGTCGGCGGCGATCGCACCGGACAAGAGGGCCAGGAGGTCGTCTACAGCTTCCGCCCCGCGCAGCTCACGCTGGGCGCGGCCGGAGCGGGCATCCCCGCCCGGATTCTGGTGATCGAGCCGACGGGCGCCGACACGCACGTCTATTGCGAGCTCTGCGGCACGCAGATCTGTGCGGTCTTCGGCGAGCGGCTCGCGTTCAAGCCCGGCGAGACGATCTGGGTGCAACCGAAGGGCGAAGTCGTCCACGTATTCGACTTCGCAACCGGGAAGGTCATCAACTGACCGGATTCCGAAAGTGACATCAGCGACAACGAGGAGACAGAGCATGAAAAAATGGAAAGTGACCCGCGTCGTGTCTTCACTGGCGGCCGCGGCGATGCTGACGCTGATCGCCGGAGGAAGTGCGTCGGCAGCAGATCCCCCGGCAGGTTTTCCGAAGGATCCCGTGACCATCGAGATCTGGTGGCACGAGTACGGCCCGTTCACGGCTTACGTGAAGGAGCTGATCGAGGCGTACAAGAAGGTCCGTCCCAACGTGACCGTCAATCCGGTCGTCATGTCGTCGGGCGACATCAACCAGAAGCTGACGGTTGCGCTGGCCACCGGCACCGGTCCGAACATCATGGACCAGGACGCGTCGTTCTACGAGCTGTACTACGCGAAGGGCGTGCTGGAGCCGCTCAACCTCGAGGCCTTCGGTGCCAAGAGCTACGAAGAAGTTGCGGCGCGCTACACGCCGGGCGGACTCGCGGCCGGCACGTTCGGCGGCAAGATCTATGCGCTGCCGTACCAGGGCAACTCGATGAGCCTGTTCATTTCGAACAAGGCGTTCGAGGCGGCCGGGCTGAACCCGGCGAAGGACGCGCCGAAGACGTGGGCCGACGTCATGGCGCTGGGACCGAAGCTCAAGATCGTGCAGGGCAACCGGACGGTGCAGAAGGCGTTCGACTTCCCGTACCACAGCCCGCGTTGGGAACTGCAGATGTTCCAGCCGCTGGTCGAGCAGTTCGGCGGCAAGCTGCTCGCCGACGACGGCAAGACGGCGTACATCAACAGCCCCGAGGCGGTGAAGGCGCTGACGCTGTGGCGTGACGTCACCAAGGTCACCGGCGACCCGAAGACGACGATGAACACGCCCAGCAACCCGAACCAGGACTTCATCGACGGCCGCACGGCGATGTGGGTCACCGGTCCGTGGGCGACGTCGCAGATCCGGCAGTCGCAGGTCAAGGACGGCTTCACCGTCGTCTCCTATCCGCAGGTCAACCCGGCGAAGCCGCATACGATCGTCTACGGCTGGATGTGGGGCGTGAACAAGGCGAAGCCGGACGCGCAGAAGGTCGTGGCGTGGGATTTCGTCCGGTTCATGCTGTCGAAGCCGGACGAGTGGCTGGCGAAGGCGGCGTTCGTGCAGCCGGTGAAGGGCGTCAACGAGACGCAGGTGGCGAAGAACTTCCCGTTCTTCGACGTGCACATGAAGGACGTCGCGACGGCGACCTGGTACATCCGCTCCGAGTACACGAACGAGATCGGCCAGGCGGTCGGCCGTGCGATCGAACGGACGGTGTATGACGGCGTCGATCCCAAAGCCTCGCTCGACCAAGCGCAGGCCGAGGTCGACAAGGTGCTGAAGAAGTAGCGGACGCAAAGGCGGCAGGCGCAGACCCGGAGCTTCGGGCCCGCGCCCTGCCCGACACTCCGTGCCGCAAGTCCCCGTCTCCGGGAACGCCTCGGTGTGTTCGACCGCACCCGCCGTGCGCCCACCGGTCAGGCGGCGGTTGCGCATGAGCCTCGCCTCGAAGCAGGCGGCGTTCGGCATCGCGATCATCCTGCCGACGCTCGCCATCCTGGCGATCTTCCGCTTCCTGCCGATGGTGCAGGCGTTCTACTTGAGCCTGACGCAGTACGATCTCGTGCATCCGCCGAAGTTCATCGGGCTCTCGAACTTCACGAGCCTTTTGCAGGACCCGCTGTTCCTCAAGTCGGCGTGGGTGTCGCTCACCTACGTGCTGTTCAGCGTCGTGCCGGTGCTGCCGCTCTCGCTCGGCCTTGCGGTGCTGTTCAACCGCGCGCTGTGGGTCAAGAACCTGCTCCGGTCGGCGATCTTCATGCCGGTGGTGATGCCCGCCGTCGTGATGGCCGTCGTGTGGACCTTCATGTACCAGCAGGACGGCGTGATCAACACGATCCTCGACTGGGTCGGCATCGATCCCGTGCCCTGGCTGCGCAGCAGCGCGACCTCGCTGTGGGCGGTGATCCTGATCGGCATCTGGCGGGCCACGCCGTACTACATGGTGATCTTCCTCGCCGGCCTGCAGGCGATCCCCGCGGATTACTACGATGCCGCCGAAATCGACGGCGCGGGTGCGTGGGCGCGCTTCCGCCACATCACGCTGCCGCTGCTCAAGCCGACGACGCTGCTGGTCATCGTGATGAACGTGATCGTGGCGATGAAGGTGTTTGCGGTGCCGCTGATCATGACCGGCGGCGGCCCCGGCGATTCGACTCGGGTGCTGCCGCTCTTCATCTACCAGACGGCGTTCGAGTTCTTCGACATGGGCCGGGCGGCGGCGATGAGCGTGTTCCTGTTCGTCGGCGTGATGCTGTTCTCGTTCGTCCAGGTCCGCCTGTTCACGCGCGGGGACGACCAGCGATGAGCGGCGCTGCCGAACTGTCCGCGAGCCGGCCCGCGAGCGGGCGCACGACGGCGGCCGCGGCTTCGACCGCAAGGCGAAACGCGCCGCCACCCGGATTGCTCCGGCGAATCGTCCGTCGCCGCTCGAACATCGCCGCGTTCTGCGTGCTGGCCTGCGTCGCCTGCGTCACGCTGCTGCCCTTCTACTGGATGTTCTCGTCGTCGCTGCGGACGATGGAGAACATGTTCAGCCTCCCGATCCAGTGGATTCCGGACCCGCCGAACTGGCGTTCGTACGCTCTGGCATGGCAGGCGCAGGACTTCACGCGCTACTTCCTCAACAGCGGCTTCGTGGCGATCGCGATCACGCTCGCCAACCTGCTGTTCTGCTCGCTCGCCGGGTACAGCCTGACCAAGTTCCGCTACCGGGGTCGGGGCATGATGTTCATCCTGATCCTGAGCACGATGATGCTGCCGCTCGAAGTGACGATGGTGCCGCTGTTCCTGATCATCAAGCGCCTGGACTGGGCGAACAGCTATCAGGGGCTGATTGTGCCGTTCCTCGTCGACGGCTTCGGCGTGTTCCTGATGCGGCAGTACATGCTGAGCATCCCCAAGGACCTCATCGACTCGGCCCGGATCGACGGCGCGTCGGAGCTGCGGATCTTCTGGATGATCGTGCTGCCGCTGTGCAAGCCCGCGCTGGTCGCGCTGGCGGTGTTCACGTTCCGCGAGGCCTGGGACATGTACATCTGGCCGCTGATCATCATCACCAAGGATTCGTTGCGCACGCTGCCGCTCGGGATTTCGCTGTTCATGAGCAGCTACGGCACCTCGTGGGATCAGTTGATGGCGATCGCGGTCCTGGGGACGCTGCCGATGATCCTGTTGTTCTTCTTCCTGCAGCGCGCCTTCATCCAGGGCATCGCCGCGACCGGGCTCAAGGAATAGACGGGCATGACCGACACGATGCGCGCCGTCGTGATCGCCCGCTACGGCGGTTCGCTCGAAGCCGTGCGGCGACCCGTCCCGCGCCCGGGTCCCGGCGATGTGCTCGTCCGCGTGCGCGCCAGCGGTCTTTGCAGCACCGACCTGCACCTGCTCTCCGGCCGCCAGCCGCTCGGCGAGCTGCCGCGGATCGTGGGCCACGAGCTGGCCGGGGACGTGGCCGAACTCGGCGCCGGCGTGACGCACTGGCGTCCCGGCGACCGCGTGACGGCGGCGATCGACGTCACCTGCGGCCGTTGCCGGCACTGCCTGGCCGGGCAGACGCAACGGTGCCGCGCGATGAAGCGCATCGGCTTCGAGCGCGACGGCGGGCACGCGGATTACGTGACGGTGCCGGCGGCGAACCTCGTCGCGGTTCCGGGCGAGATTTCATACGAGGCGGCGGCGATTCTTCCGGACGCCGTCGCCTGCATGTATCACAGCCTGATCCATCAGGGCGGCGTCGGCATCGGACAGCGTGTCCTGATCCTCGGCGTCGGCGGGCTCGGCATCCACGGCGTGCAGATCGCCAGAAGCGCCGGCGCCGACGTTCTCGCGACCAGCCGCCAGCCGCAGCGGGTGGCGCTGGCCGAGCATTACGGCGCGGTCGGCGTCGACACGTCGCGTGAGCCGCTCGACGCGGCAGTGGCCCGGTTCACCGAGGGCGAGGGCGTGGACGTCGTCGTCGACAACATCGGCAATCGCGCGAGCCTACGCGAGGGGCTGGCCGCGCTCCGGCCGGGCGGAAAGTTCCTCGTCGTGGCTTACCTCGACGAGACGTTCGAGGTCCCGTCGATGCCGTTGTTCAAGACCGAGCAGCAGATCATCGGCTGCCGCGGCAGCACCAAGCAGGACCTGATCGACGTCGTCCGACTGGTTCGGACCGGACAGGTGACACCGGTGCTCGGCGCCTCGTATCCGCTCGAACGGATCGGTGACGCGGCTCACCGCCTCGAATCGGGCGACCTCGTCGGGCGCATCTGGCTGAGCCGGGACTGAGGCCCGGATCCCTGTTCGACCCCGGACGGCGGAGCGGCAGCACGGAGAGGGAAATGCGCGTATTCGTCGGCACGTACACCGAACCGATCCTGTTCGGCACCGGGAAGATCCTTCAGGGCAAGGGGGAGGGGATCTACGTCTATCGCCTCGATCGATCCTCCGGCGGTCTGGCGCTCGTCGGCAAGACGACCGGCATCGTCAATCCGTCGTACCTCGCGTTCGATTCGACGCGGAAATTCCTGTACGCCGTCAACGAGCTGAAGACGTACGAAGGCAGGCCGACCGGGACGGTCAGCGCGTTTGCCGTCGACCCGGCGACCGGAGCGCTGCGCTTGCTGAACCGGCAGCTCACGCACGGGACCGATCCCTGCCACGTCGTCGTGGACGAGCGGCGCAAGCACGTGTTCGTCGCCAACTTCATGAGCGGCAGCGTGTGCGTCTTTCCGGTGCGCGACGACGGCAGCCTGGACGAAGCGTCGGATTTCGTTGCCCACCAGGGGTCGGGCATCGATCCGGCCCGCCAGAAGGGCCCGCACGCGCACTCGGTCACGCTCGATGCGGCAAACCGGTACGCCTTCGTTCCCGATCTCGGGCTCGACCGCCTGATGGCCTACCGATTCGATCCGCAGCGCGGGAGGCTCGAACCGAATGCGGTGCCGTGGATCAAGATGAAACCGGGTGCCGGCCCGCGCCACGTGTCGTTTCACCCCGGTGGCAGGTTCGCGTACCTCGTCAACGAACTCGATTCGACGGTGGCGGCGCTGGCGTACGACGACCGCGCAGGAGCGTTCGAGCTGCTGCAGACGGTTCCGACGCTGCCGGAAGGTTTCGCCGGCGAGAGCACCTGTGCCGACATCCAGGTTTCGCCAGCGGGAACGTTTCTCTACGCGTCGAACCGGGGCCACGACAGCATCGCGATCTTCCGGATCGACCCTCGCGCCGGAACGCTCGCCTCTGTCGGTCACGAACCGACGCAGGGTCGGACTCCGCGCAGCTTCGGCATCGATCCCGGCGGCACCTTCCTGCTCGTCGCCAACCAGGACAGCGATACGATCGTGACCTTCCGCATCGATTCCGAAAGCGGGGCGCTGCGGCCGACGGGCCACGTCGCGCAGGTGCCGACGCCGGTGTGCGTGAAGATCCTCGACGGAAGCTAGATGCGGGACCGCGGCCCGATGACGGCGTCGGGCTCGCTCTGAACGCGATTTGGCGGAAGGCCGCCGGCAGCGCCGAAGCTCAGTGACTGCACTTGCAGCCGCCGCCGACCGGCACGGCGCCGGTGCCGACCTTGCCGATCTCGACCCGCCAGACGTCGGGCCCCTGCTCGACGTATTTCCAGCTGAAGATTCCCGGGGATTCGGCCTGGAATTGGTAGTGCAGAGGCTTGGGGTCGTGGTCGTTGACGAGCAATAGCGTTTCTCCGGCGGCGAGATCCCCGAAGGTGCCGAATATCAGCGGATGACGCTCGCGGGGTGCGATTTCGCGTACGTCGAGCACGGCCTTGTATGGATTGGGGGTGGACATCGGTGATCTCCTCTGCTGTGGGTGGTCAAGGTGCCGCCGTGCCGGCGGTGTAGGTGGCGTGGCATGCAACGCATTTCTGCAGCACGTCCGAAAGCTGTGCCAGCGTATGCTTAGGCAGGCCCAGCGCTTCGGCGTCCAGGGCCATGGTGTCGAAGCCGCCGTGCACGCCCATCGCGAGCGATTTGAATTCGAGCGGCAGCTTGCCCATCATCGCCGCCGGGACGTCGTGACTGCGCGCCGAGCCCATCGCGCGCGCGGCCGCCGCGGCGGACTTCATGTCCTCTCGTGCCAGGGCGTCGGCGAGCGTCTGCAGGCCTGCCACGAAGCTGCGCATCTCGCCCAGCAGCAGCGCGCGCTCCGCCGGCGCCAGCATGACCGCAACCCGTCCGTCGGCGAGCTTCTGCGTCGATCCGGCAACGATGAATTTCCAGCCGAGCGCGAGGAGGGCAGCGACCAGCACGGCGATGATCGCGCGATGAATCGCAAGTTTTCCGGCGCTCGTCATAGGTCGTCTCCGGCCGGGTCGCCCCCGCCGCGATTGTGGTAATTCGGTACCGCAATGCGTATTTACGCCATCATGAAGCGCCGGGAGGCGATGGCCTTGATGTGCATCAACCGGGCGCCAATGCGGCGGACCGATCCGGTCAGATCGACACGTGCCGTCCGCCGTCGACGTTGATCGTCTCGCCGGTGACGTACGGCGCGTCGGCGATCAGGAAGTGGACGGCCTTGGCGATGTCCTCGGGCGTGCCTTCCCGCCGGAGCGGCGTGTGCGAG
The DNA here is from genome assembly GCA_040007035.1 of Betaproteobacteria bacterium. Classification (GTDB taxonomy): domain Bacteria; phylum Pseudomonadota; class Gammaproteobacteria; order Burkholderiales; family Casimicrobiaceae; genus CAIWHR01. Next base: position 42,247 of record JBDTVU010000012.1, read on the forward strand.
ATGATCCGCTGCCGCGACAGCTCGTCGAACGACGTGTCGTCGGGCCACAGGATCGGGCCGGGGGCGATCGCGTTGACGCGCACTTCGGGCGCGAGCTCGCGCGCGAGCGATCGCGTGAGGCCGGCGAGGCCCGCCTTGGCGATCGAATAGACGACGAAGTTCTTCAACGGCCGCTCGGCGTGGATGTCGGAGATGTTGACGATCGCGCCCTGCGCCTTGCGCAACGCCGGCGCCGCCGCCTGGGCGAGGAAGAGCGGCGCGCGCAGGTTGGTGCCGATCAGGTCCTCCCACGCCTCGGCGGAAATGTCGCCGACCGGCGTTGGGAAGAACGACGAGGCGTTGTTGACCAGCGCGTCGAGGCGACCGTAGGTCTGGATCGTCTGCTCGACCAGCTTCGGCAGCTTGGCGAGGTCGAGCAGATCGGCCTGAATCAGCGCGACCGAGTTGGCGCGGACGTGGTTCAGTTCCGCCTGCAGCAGCCGCGCCTCGCCGCCCGACGAGCGGAAGTGCAGCATCAGCGACGCACCCGCCCCATGGAGCCGCCGACAGATGGCGGCGCCGACGCGCTTGGCACCGCCGGTGACCAGAACGATCTTGCCCTGCACGCCGCGCTCCCGCGTTCCACGTTAGACTGCGTCGAAATCTAGCATAACGACCGGCCGCCCGCATCGGAACCCGACGCGCCGGCTGGATCGCGGATGTCCGCCGCAACCCTCGACCTGCCGCAGCCCTCCCCGGACGCGGTCGCGCACAGCGAACGCGTCGTCGC
>JBDTVU010000013.1:0-41967 GCA_040007035.1 Betaproteobacteria bacterium
CTTCGGGCACCGGAAAATCCGCTCTGGCGACCCACTTTCTCGCCGAGGGCCTGCGTCACGGAGAACCGGGCATCGCGGCGATCTTCGAAGAACGCCCGAAAGGCTACGCTGCGCGGGCCGACGCGTTTGGTCTGGACCTGAATACGCCGCAAAAGAAGGGAATGCTCGAAATGATTTACCTGCGGCCGCTCGACCTCTCGGTGGACGAAGCGATGCAGGAAATTCTCGATGCGGTGAAAAGGCTCGGCGCCAAGCGACTGGTGATCGATTCGCTGGTGGGCTTCGAAATGGCGCTGGCGCCCGGTTTCCGGACGGATTTTCGCGAATCGCTCTACCGCATGATCGCGGCGTTGACCGGAGTGGGGGTGACGATCCTCACCACGGTCGAAATCGAGGATTCGTTTACCTCGTTCGAGTTCAGCCACTACACGATTTCGTTCCTCACCGACGACATCGTCCGGCTGCGTTACGTGGAGATCGACGGCCAGCTCCGCAAAGTCCTGGTGGTGGTCAAAATGCGCGGGGGCAACCACAGCAAGGACATCCGCGAATATGTCATCACTAATGAGGGCGTGGTCGTCATCGGCCCGCGCCAGACGGACTATGTGCGGCTGACCAGCGGCCTGCCCGAGCGGATCGGCCAATCGCCGCCCGAGCCCGCGCCGGAGCCGAAAGCCAAAGCGTCGAATTGAAGTCGACAACAGGTAATCTTAATTCATGGCGATGGAAATAGACGCGGACCCCCCGGGCCCGGCGCTCGAAACAGAGCGCGCGCGATTGCAGGAACAAACGACCTCGATCAACGAGGCGCTGATCCTGTCATCCGTGCACCAGCACGAACTCACGCAGAAAGCGGACCAGCTGAACGCGCTATTGATGGCCGAAATCGCCGAGCGCAAGCGCGCGGAATCCGAATTGATCGAAGCCAGGGCCGTCGCGGAGAAAGCGAATCGCGCCAAGTCGGAATTTCTCTCCAGCATGAGCCACGAACTGCGCACGCCGCTCAACGGGATCCTCGGTTTTGCCCAGCTCATCGAAGCCGGCTCGCCGCCCCCGACGCCCTCCCAGATGCGCAGCATCGAGCAGATTCTCAAGGCAGGATGGTACCTGCTGGAACTGATCAACGAAATCCTCGATCTTGCGCTGGTCGAGTCGGGCGGATTGATCATGGTGGAGGAGCCGGTCCCGCTGGCCGAGGTCATGCTCGAGTGCCGCGCCATGATCGAGATGCAGGCAGAGAAGCGCGGCATCGGCGTGACGTTTCCGCGTTTTGCAATTCCCTGCCACGTCAAAGGCGACCGGAAACGGGTCAAGCAGGTTCTGGTCAACCTCCTCTCCAACGCAATCAAGTACAACCGGCCGGAGGGCACGGTGACCGTCGACTGCGTCCTGAACTCCCCGGATTCGATTCGCATCGAGGTGCGGGACGTGGGTGTGGGACTGACCCCGGAACGGCTCGGTCAGCTTTTTCAGCCCTTCAACCGCCTTGGCAAGGAGGCTGGCGCGGAGGAGGGCACGGGAATCGGCCTGGTGGTGTGCAAGCGGCTGGTCGAGTTGATGGGAGGGACCATTGGCGCGGACAGCACTCTCGGGGTGGGCAGCGTGTTCTGGATCGAATTGCCTCTGACGGCCGCGCCGGCTGCAGTACAGGGGGCCGGGCTTGCGGCGCAGGCGCGCCCGCAGGCGCCCGATGCCGCGCCCGTGCGAACGCTCCTCTACGTGGAAGACAATTCGGCCAACCTGGAACTGGTCGAGCAACTTATTGCGAAACGCTCCGAAATGCGCCTGCACTCTGCGGCGGACGCCACAATCGGCATCGAATATGCGCGCGTCCATCAACCGGAGGTGATCCTGATGGACCTCAACCTGCCCGGCATCAGCGGGATCGAAGCCCTGAAAATCCTGCGCGCCGATGCGTCCACGGCGCATATCCCCATCGTTGCGCTCAGCGCCAATGCGATGCCTGGCGACATCCAGCGGGCCCTCGCAGCGGGGTTCCTGGACTACATCACCAAACCCATCAAGGTGGACCGGTTCATGGATGCGCTGGACGCGGCGCTTGCATTTGCCCGCGCGGCATCCGCCCGAGCTGCGAATGTGGAGCGAGAACGACGAATTTGAGAAGGCGGGAAATGCGTAGCACCCGTACCGTATCGGAGGACGTCATGGCATTTGATCTAGGCGGTTTGCTCAAGCAGTACATGGGCGGCGGGGCAGTGCCCGCCGACAATGCAGCTGATCACTTTGGCCAGGCGGCCCAAACCGCGCCCTCGGAGCTGGTCAGTCAGGGACTGGCGCAAGCCTTTCGCTCGGATCAAACGCCGCCGTTTGGTGAGATGGTCGGACAACTGTTCGCCAACGCGAACCCGCCGCAACAGGCCGGCATGTTGACCCAATTGCTGGGGAGCCTCAGCCCGGCGGCAATCGCCGCGTTGACTGACAGCGGTGCCCTCTCCGGGGTTCTCGGTCAAGGAACGGCGTCGGCGCCTGGCCCGGTCTCGCCTCAGCAGGCAAGTCAGGTGACCCCCGAGCAGGTCCAGGAAATCGCGACTCATGCGGAGCAGCATAGTCCAGGCATCATTGACAAGATGAGTGACTTCTACGCCGCGCACACCGGCTTGGTTCAGACGCTTGGCAGTGCGGCATTGGCGATTGCGCTGGCGCACATGGCCAATAGGACACGGAGCTGACGCCAACCTTTTTTGGGCGTGAATTCGGCGCGGAGTCGGAATTGCTGCCGTAAACTGCAGCGTTGAACGTCCGCTTGCACGCCTCCGTATGTCGGTTTCCGGCGGACCGTTGGGTCTGCAGTCGTCAGCCGACGTTTCGCGGCGCATTCGCCGCGAGCTCGTCCGCCGTGTTGATGTTGCGGAACGCGTCGGCCTCGTCGTCGAAGGCGGCGTCGACGACTTTGAGCGTCGCGTACCAGACGTCGATCTTGCGGCCGCCGCCGGTGAGGAACGACGCGAGATGCGGCAGCACGTCCCGCCGCACGAGTGCGAACACCGGATGCGGCTGGTCGAACGTCTTCGCGACGGCGAGCTGTGCGCCGGCCGTCGCCATGCCGGCAGCGAGCCGACCGACGAGGTCCGCAGGCAGGAACGGCGAATCGCAGGGAACGGTGACGACGTACGGCGTGGCCGCGTGCGTCATCCCCGCATGCAGGCCGGCGAGCGGCCCGGCGAAACCGCCGACGGCGTCCGCCACGACCGGCGCGCCGTATGCGGCGCCGAGCGCGGCGTAGCGTTCGTGATTCTGGTTGGCGTTGATCAGCAGCGGCCCGACCTGCGGCGCGAGCCGTGCGAGCACGTGCGCGATCATCGGCCTTCCGCCGAGGTCGACCAGACCCTTGTCGACGCCGCCCATACGCCGGCCTTGCCCGCCGGCGAGGACGATGCCGGTGACGTCGGCGGCGGCGATGGCAGTGGCGTCGCTCATGCCGGTGGCTCCCGCAGCGCGGGCAGCCAGCCGACGTGCTCGGCGTAGAACGCGTGACCCTGTGGCGCGCGGTCGACGGGATCGTCGAACGCCGCGAGCGGGACGTGCGTCTCCCCTGGCCACTTGGCGCCTTCGAAGAAAACCTTGGTCCCGCAGTGCCGGCAGAACCTGCGAAACGTGCCGGGCGAGGACTCGTGCGCCGCCACGTCGTCGCCGCCGGCGGTGACCGTAACCTGCGGCGCCATGAACCCGACCCAGGTCACGAACGCTGCGCCATGCGCGCGCCGGCAGCTCGCGCAGTGACAATGTGCGACGAAGCGCGAGGGAAATCTGGCGACGAAGCGCACCCGCCCGCACATGCAGCGGCCGCGGGCTTCGCTTGATGCAACAGGATCAGTCATCGGGCGTGTGGTTCGTGCAGACGAGGATCTTCCAGCCGTTGGCGCGTTTCGCCAGATTGTACGTGCACGTGAAGCGCCACAGCAGGGCGCCTTCGACGTCGTGGATCGCCCATGGCACGGTCGCGAGCACAAGCGTCGGCGCGAAGGCCGCGACGGAAATCGGACCGAACGTGGCACGGCCGAAGCGGTGCGTGCGGTTGATCTCGTTGATGCGTTCCATGTTCGCGGCAAGCGCCTCGCGCGTGGTGAAGCCGGCGGAGTCGCGATCCGGATGCAGGATGTACGAGGGCAGCGCGAAATGGTCGGCAATCGCCGCGGCATCGAACGTGTCGTAGGCGCGTGCATAGACAGCAAAGTACGCTTCGACTTCCGCGACGAGCGCAGGATCGGCGGCAGCGAGGGCAGGCCCGGTCGCGGCGCTCATTCGCGCAGGCACGTCAGGTGCGGACGAACCGCTCGGTGCCGGTGAACAGCAGATAGTGCCGGTTCGTCGCGCGGCCGATCATCGTGATGCCGACCTTCTGCGCGATCTCGTGGCCCATCTGCGTCAGCCCCGAGCGCGAGACGAGGAACGGGATTCCCATCTGCGCTGCCTTGATCACCATTTCCGAGGTGAGGCGGCCAGTGGTGTAGAAAATCTTGTCGCCGCCGTCCAACCCGTCCAGCCACATCCGGCCGGCGATCGCATCGACCGCGTTGTGGCGGCCGACGTCCTCGACGAACATCATGATCTCCGATTGGTCCGGCCCGTTGCTGGCGAGCGCGCAGCCGTGAACCGCGCCGGCCTGCTTGTAGATCGTCTCGTGTCGCCTCACCTCGTCGAGCAGCGAATAGAGCGTCGCCTGCGTCAGCGTCGCACCCGCCGGCAGTCGGACGCTGTCGATCTCGTCCATCAGGTCGCCGAACATCGTGCCTTGGCCGCAGCCGGACGTCTTGGTCCGCTTCTTCGTCTTCGCCTCGAGGTCGGCGAGCCCGCTGCGCGTCTTCACCGCGACCGCGTTGATGTCCCAATCGACCTGGACCGAGACGATGTCGTTGATCGAATTGATGAGCCGTTGATTGCGCAGATAGCCGATCGCGAGCGCCTCCGGCGCCGCGCCGAGCGTCATCAGCGTCAGCAGCTCATGCTTGTCGACGTAGAGCGTCAGCGGATGTTCGCCCGCGACCGGCGTGTCGCGCGCAGCACCCGTCTCGTCGATCGAGCGGACGGTGAACGTCGACGGTCGCGCGGCGTCGGTCAGCAGCGGGCGGCGCGGTGGCTCGGGCGCGTTCATCGGCGCTTCACGGCGGCGGCGGTGCGCAGCCAGTCCATCAGCGGGACCAGGTCGCGGAAGTGGCTGGCGATCAACGTGGCGAGGTCTTTCGGACGATGCTTCAGCAGATCGACTTCGACGATGCCGAAGAAATGGCGGTTGCGGATCGCCTCGATGTGCGGCGTGTCGGCGGCGAAGCCTTTCGGCGGCCGCGCCAGCCGGTCCTCGTCGGTGAGTCCGCCATACGTGCGCTTGAACCGCGGATTGCGCAGCAGCCGCGTCAGCAGCTCGGGATGCGCGGCGATGTGCCGGCGGATCCGCAGCAGGATCGCCGGATCGGGCCGGTAGATGCCGCCGCCGGCCATCAGCACTCCGGCTTCATCGATGTGGAAGTAGTACCCCGGCGCCAGGCCGCGCTTCGAGCGGTCGCCGATCGCGGCGGAAAACTGCGTCTTGTACGGCGCCTTGTCCTTCGCGAACCGGGTGTCGCGATAAATCCGGAACGGCGCTTTCTTCAAATCGACGGGTCCCAGCGCCGGATCGAATTTCGCGACCCGGGCGGCGAGATCAGCGACGAGCTCCTCGAACTCGGCCCGCAGGATGTCGTACGCCGGCTTGTTCCACGCGAACCACGGCCGGTTGTTGTTGTGCGCGAGGCCGTCGAGGAAGCCGACGAGGGCGGTGACGTGCATGCGGGGTGTCGCCAGTCGACGCGGTACGCGCTCAGCCGCCGATGTAGCTCATCTCGACCTTCGCCACCCGCGGCGTGTTCGCCGTGCGGATCTCCGAGTAGCGGTCGGTGCGCGCGCGCCACACGGCGGCGATCGCGTTGCCGATCGCGTCGTCGGAATGGCCGTCGCGCAGGAGACCGCGCAGGTCGCAGCCGTCGGTGGCGAACAGGCAGGTGTAGAGCCGGCCGTCGGTCGACAGCCGTGCGCGCGTGCAGTCGCGGCAGAACGCCTGCGTCACCGACGCGATGACGCCGATCTCGCCGCCGCCGTCGCGATAACGCCAGCGCTCGGCGACTTCGCCGGCGTAGTTCGGGTTGGCCTGCACCAGCGGCATCGCCGCGTCAATCGTCCGCACGACGTCCGCGGAGGGCAGCACGTCGTCCATCCGCCAGCCGTTGGTGGCGCCGACGTCCATGAACTCGATGAAGCGGACGATGTGGCCGCTGCCCTTGAAGTGGCGCGCCATCGGCAGGATGCTCGCCTCGTTCATCCCGCGCTTGACGACCATGTTGATCTTGACCGGCGTGAGCCCCACGGCGGCGGCGGCGTCGATGCCTTCGAGCACTTTCGCCACCGGAAAATCGACGTCGTTCATCGCCCGGAACGTCGCGTCGTCGAGCGAATCGAGGCTCACCGTTACACGCTTCAGGCCGGCGTCGCGCAGCCCCGCGGCCTTCTTCGCCAGCAGCGCGCCGTTGGTCGTCAGCGTGAGGTCGACGTCGCCCAGGCGCGCCAGCATCTCGACCAGCCGCTCGACGTTCCGGCGCAGGAGCGGCTCGCCGCCGGTCAGCCGGATCTTGTTGACGCCGTGGTCGACGAACACCTTCGCGACGCGGGCGATCTCCTCGAACGTCAGCAGCTCGGAGTGCGCGAGGAAATGGTAGTCGCGGTCGAAGACATCCTTCGGCATGCAGTAGACGCAGCGGAAGTTGCAGCGGTCGGTGACCGAGATCCGCAGGTCGTGCAACGGCCGTCCGCGCGTGTCCGCCACCGGCGCGTCGGTGCCGGCCGGCGCCGCGTCGGCTGCCGCGCGCGCGAACGCGTCGAGGCGCGCGCGATGCGCGTCGGGATCGGCGGCGCGGACGTCGGTCAGCGGGATGGTCGTGGCCATGCGCGGGCGGGATGAACGGGGCAATCGGAGATGTTAGCAGAGCGGTGGCCGTGGTGTATCATCGGCGCCCCGCACCGTGCATCGTGTCTGCCTTGCACCGCGCACGTCCGTCAATGTCCATGACCCTGTTGCGGTTTCCGGTCGCCGTCTTGATGCAACGCACGCCGCTGGCGAATCGCTGGATCAGCGAGCGCTGGGAGCCGGCCGCCGTGGAACCGCTGCCCGCCGACGTCGCGGCGGCACCACCCGAGCAACTCGTCGCGGCGTCCGGCGAGCGCTGGCGCTTCGTCGGCCACGCGCTCGAATTGCATCGGTCGGAAGGCGAAGGCTACTACCTCAACCTGACCGCGCCGGACCCCAAGGTGTTCGTCATGTGGCGGCTCGCCGACGACGGCGTCGCGCCCGCGGCGCGGCCGTGGGTCGTCACCGTCAGCTACAACGAGGCGGCACGGATGCTCGACGGCGGCGAGCAGGTCGACGCAGTCCCGCTGCCAGAGGTGATCCGGGCGTGGATGGAACCGTTCGTCGCCGAAAACTACAAGCCGGAACCCAAGCGCAAGGTCCGCCGCAACGACCCGTTCGGCCACGACACCGCCCGACGCGATCGGGAGCGGCGGGGCTGATGCCGCCCGCGCAGCCGATGACCGCCGACGACAGCAACCGTCCCGGCTTTTCGCTGCGGCGCTGGTCGCAGAAGAAGCGCGAGGCCGCCCGCGCCGCCGCTGCACCGGACGCATCTTCCGTGGCGGGCTCGGTTGCCATGCCGCCCACCACCACCACGCCGGTCGGGACGTCCGCACCGCTCGCGCCGACGACGCCCGCAGCCGCCGCATCCGCGATGCCGCCGTCGGCCACCGCATCTGCCGCTCCGCTGCCGCCGGTCGACACGCTGTCGTTCGAGTCCGATTTCTCGGCGTTCCTGCAACCGAAAGTGGACGAGTCGCTGAAACGGCTGGCGCTGAAGAAGCTGTTCGCGGATCCGCGGTTCAACGTGATGGACGGTCTCGACGTCTACATCGACGACTACTCGAAGCCGGATCCGCTGCCGCCGGGAATGCTGGAGCAACTGGTCCAGGGGCGTTACCTGTTCGATCCGCCGAAGACCCGCGTCAACGCGCAGGGATTCGTCGAGGACGTGCCGCCCGACGAGGTCGCGGCCGCGAACGCCGCCGGAACGCCCGTGGAAACCGCGGCTGGAGACGCAGCGCGAAACGGTGCCGCAACATCCACGAAACCGGCGGCTGGAGACGCAGCGCGATCCGGCGTCGAATCGCCGGCGGACCCCGCGGCATCGACAAGCGCCGCGGAATTGCCGGCGCCCGCCCAGCCGTCGCTGGACATTCCGTCGCCCGACGCGACGCAGCCCGTGGCGGTGCCGGCGTCGTCGTCGCCATCGCCGCGCGATCCGGCGCGCAAATGAGCGTCGCCGACAAGAACCTGCACCTGTGCTCGTGCAACGGCACGCTGCCGCTCGACGCGCAGGCGCTGGCGCGCGCGCTCGCGCTGTCCGGCATCCCGGCGGTGAAGACGATGCTGTGCCAGAAGGAGCTCGCGGCGTTTGCGGGCCGCGCCGACGGCGACGTCGTCGTCGCCTGCACGCAGGAAGCGCAACTCTTCGGCGACGTTGCGGAGGAGGGCGGCAAGACGCAGACGATCCGCTTCGTCAACATCCGCGAGCATGCCGGCTGGTCGGCCGAGGGCCGGGCGGCGACGCCGAAGATCGCCGCGCTTCTCGCCCAGGCCGCGCTGCCGGAGCCCGATCCGGTGCCGCGCGTCGCGTACCGGTCGGAAGGGCGGCTGCTGATCGTCGGCCCGCTCGACGCGGCGCTCCACTGGGCGAAGGTACTTGCCGGTCAACTCGCGGTCAGCGTCCTCGCGACCGGACGGGCGATGGGCGCCGAGCTGCCCGCGGAACGCAACTTCGCCGTGTGGTCCGGCACCGTCGTGCAGGTGACGGGCTGGCTCGGCGCCTTCGACGTCGCGTGGACGCAGGACAACCCGATCGACCTCGACCTGTGCACGCGCTGCAACGCCTGCGTCCGCGCGTGCCCGGAGCAGGCGATCGACTTCAGCTACCAGATCGACCTCGACCGCTGCCGGTCGCACCGTGCCTGCGTGGCCGCCTGCGGCGCCGTCGGCGCGATCGATTTCGACCGCAGCGACCGCGGGCATTCCGAGCGCTTCGACCTCGTCCTCGACCTGCAGCGCACGCCGCAGCTCAGGATGCATCAGCCGCCGCAGGGGTATTTCGCGCCGGGCGCCGATCCGGTCGTGCAGGCGCAGGCGGTGGCGGAGCTCGCGGCGATGGTCGGCGAGTTCGAGAAGCCGAAATATTTCGCGTACAAGTCGTCGATCTGCGCGCACAGCCGGTCGCAGAAGGCGGGCTGCAACCAGTGCATCGACGTCTGCTCGACCGAGGCGATCCGCGCCGACGGCGACCACGTGTTCGTCGAGCCGCACCTGTGCATGGGCTGCGGCGCGTGCGCAACCGTTTGCCCGTCCGGCGCGATGAGCTACGCATATCCGGCGGTGCCCGACCTCGGCCGCCGGCTGACGACCCTGCTGGCGACGTACGCAAAGGCCGGCGGCCGCGACGCCTGCGTGCTGCTCCACGCCGAGGACGGCCGGGCGACGATTGCCGGGCTCGCCCGCCGCGGCCGCGGTCTGCCGGCGCGGACGATCCCGCTGGAAATCCACCATGTCGCGTCGGTCGGGCTCGACGTCTGGCTGGCCGCGCTCGCGCACGGCGCAAGCCAGGTCGCGGTGCTCGTCACCGGACGCGAGGCACCGGAATACCGGGAGGCGCTCGACCGGCAGATGCGGATCGCCGACGCGATCGCGCAGGCGCTGGGCTATCAGGGCGCGCACTTCCGGGTGTTCGACGGCGCCGACGCCGGTGCGCTGGAGACCGCGCTGTGGTCGTGGCCGGCGGCGCTGGCGGTCCGCGCCGCGGCGACGTTCGCGCCGACGGCCGACAAGCGGACCACCGCCGCGCTCGCCGTCGAGCATCTCGCCCAGCACGCGCCGGTGCCGCAGCGCGAAATTCCGCTGCCTGCCGGCGCGCCGTTCGGGACGATCGCCGTCGACCGCGACGCGTGCACGATGTGCATGGCCTGCGTCGGGGCGTGCCCGGTCGGCGCGATCCTCGACCACGTCGAGCGCCCGCAGCTCCGGTTCATCGAGTCGAAATGCGTCCAGTGCGGCCTGTGCCGCGAGACCTGCCCGGAAGGCGCGATCGCGCTTGCGCCGAGGCTCTCGCTGGTGCCGGAGGCGAGGGAGCCGCGGGTGCTGAACGAGGCGGCGATCGTCGGCTGCATCGCCTGCGGCAAGCCGGTCGGCACCGAGAAGATGATCGGCACGATGCTGGCCAAGCTGGCGGGTCACTCGATGTTCGCGGCGCCGGGCGCGCTGGACCGGCTCCGGATGTGCGCCGACTGCCGGGTGAAGGACATGATGAAGACTCCGGCCGGACCCGGCAATGGCTGACGCGACCGTCGCGCTCTCCCGCCGGATCGAGCCCGAGGACCAGGCCCGGGCCGACTTCTATGCGCTGCTCGCGCGGCTGTTCGCGGCTGCGCCGGACGCGGCGCTGCTGGCGGCGATCGCCGGCGCCGCGCCGCTGGCGGTGGCAACCCGCATCGACGAAGCGGGCGATGCCGCCGTCGGGCTGGCCCGGGCATGGGACAGATTGCGCGCGGCCAGCGCGGCGATGGACGCCGCAGCCGCATCGCAGGAGTACATCGACCTTTTCGTCGGCGTGGGGACCCCGCCGGTCAACCTCCACGCGTCGCACTGGATCGCCGGCGCGATGATGCAGAAGCCGCTCGCCGACGTCCGCGCGACGCTGGCCGGGCTCGGGCTGGCGCGCAAGGCCGAATCGGCGATGGTCGAGGACCACCTCGCCGCGCTGTGCGAGACCATGCGGATGTTGGTCGCAGGCGACGGCAAGCGCTCATCCGGATCGATCGCCCAGCAACGCGGATTCTTCGAGCGCCACCTCGCAGGTTGGACAAACGATTGCTGCGCTGCAATAGAACAGAATTCAGTTGCCAACTACTACCGCCCGGTCGCAGAATTCACAGAATATTTCCTGGCGCTCGAACGTGACTCGTTCGCCATCGAGTAGCGCACATTACGTCACGCCGTCACTTTGGAGGCCTGCATGCGCAATCCCACGCGTAGCGATCGTCCTGCCGCGCCCGTTCCGGCATCCGATGGAACCTCCACCAACCTGAAACGCCGCCGCTTTCTGCTTTCGCTCGGCGCGGGCAGCGCGAGCGCGGCCGCGGTCGCCGCGGCGGCCATTCCGGGCGTGGCAGCGGCGCAGGCCGCGATCGCCGCACCTGCCGATCAGGATGCCGGGTATCGCGAGACGGAGCACGTCCGCGACTACTACCGCACCGCGAAGATCTAGGAGGAGGAGAGGATCATGCTGCTGACCAAGAAAAGCGACGCCATCGCCGCAGCCGGTCCGCGTCTACGCCGTCTCGCGGGAGCCGTGCTCCCGACGATGGACCGGCGGACGTTTTTGAAGCGCTCGGGCTTCGTCGCAGGGGCCGGAGCGTTTGCCAGCCAGCTTCCGTACGGCGCCATCGGCCAGGCCGAGGCGGCGAAGGAAGGCGAGGCCGGGCAGATCCAGGTGAAGCGCACCGTCTGCACCCACTGCTCGGTCGGCTGCGCGGTCGACGCCACCGTCGAGAACGGCGTGTGGACGCGGCAGGAGCCGGTGTTCGACTCGCCGCTCAACCTCGGCGCCCATTGCGCGAAGGGCGCCTCGGTGCGCGAGCACGGCTCGGGCGAGAACCGGCTGCAGTCGCCGATGAAGCTCGTCAACGGCAAGTACACCAAGATCAGCTGGGACCAGGCAATCGCCGAGGTCGGCGACAAGCTGCTCGCGCTGCGCAAGGATTCGGGCCCCGACGCCGTGTTCTGGATCGGCAGCTCGAAGCACAGCAACGAGCAGTCGTACCTGATGCGCAAGTTCGTGTCGTTCTGGGGCACCAACAACTGCGACCACCAGGCGCGGATCTGCCACTCGACGACGGTCGCCGGCGTAGCCAACACCTGGGGCTACGGCGCGATGACCAACTCGTACAACGACATGCAGAATACCAAGTGCGCGCTGTACATCGGCAGCAACGCCGCCGAGGCGCACCCGGTGTCGATGCTGCACATGCTGCACGCGAAGGAGAAGGGCTCGCGGATGATCGTCGTCGACCCGCGCTTCACGCGCACCGCCGCCAAGGCCGACGAGTACGTCCGCATCCGTTCCGGCAGCGACATTCCGTTCCTGTTCGGCCTGCTGTACCACGTCTTCAAGAACGGCTGGGAAGACAAGCAGTACCTGCACGACCGCGTGTTCGGCATGGAGAAGGTCAAGGAGGACGTGCTGGCCAAGTGGACGCCGGACAAGGTCGAGGAGGCGTGCGGCGTACCCGAGGCGCAGATGGCGCGGGTCGCCGAAATGATGGCGAAGAACCGGCCGTCGACGATCGTATGGTGCATGGGCCAGACGCAGCACTCGATCGGCAACGCGATGGTCCGCGCGTCGTGCATCGTGCAGCTCGCGCTCGGGAACGTTGGCGTATCGGGCGGCGGTGCCAACATCTTCCGCGGCCACGACAACGTGCAGGGCGCGACCGACATCGGCCCGAATCCGGACTCTCTGCCCGGATACTACGGGTTGGCCGCCGGCTCGTGGAAACACTGGGCCGGCGTCTGGGGCGTCGACTACGAGTGGATCAAGAAACAGTACGCCGACGGGATGATGGAGAAGCCGGGGATGACGGTATCCCGGTGGATCGACGGCGTGACCGAGAAGAACGACCTGATCGACCAGGGCCCGAACCTGCGCGCGATCGTCTACTGGGGCCACGCGCCGAACAGCCAGAGCCGCGGCAAGGAGATGGTCGAGGCGATGAAGAAGCTCGACCTGATGGTCGTCATCGACCCCTACCCGTCGGCGACGGCGGCGATGGTCTCGATGGCGAGCGCGCAGGCGAAGAAGGACGGCCAGAAGTCGCCCGACGTCTACCTGCTGCCGGCGGCCACGCAGTTCGAGACGATCGGGTCGGTCACCGCATCGAACCGCTCGCTCCAGTGGCGCGAGCGCGTGATCAGCCCGCTGTTCGAATCGCAGACCGACCACGCGATCATGTACGCATTCGCGAAGAAGCTCGGCTTCGACAAGGAGTTCGTCAAGAACTACAAGATCGTCAAGCCCGATCCGAACAAGTTCGACGAGCCGGAAGTCGAGTCAATCCTGCGCGAGATCAACAAGGGAACGTGGACGATCGGCTACACCGGCCAGTCACCCGAGCGGCTGAAGCTGCACATGAAGAACATGAACACGTTCGACGTGAAGACGCTCCGCGCGAAGGGCGGCCCCTGCGACGGCGATTATTTCGGGCTGCCGTGGCCGTGCTACGGCACGCCTGAGCTGAAGCACCCCGGCTCGCCGAACCTGTACGCAACGTCGGTGCCGATGATGGACGGCGGCGGTTGCTTCCGCGCCAACTTCGGCGTTGAGCGCGAAGGCGTCAACCTGCTGGCCGAGGACGGCTCGTACCCGAAGGGCGGCGACCTCACCACCGGCTACCCCGAGCTCGACCACGTGCTGCTGAAGAAGCTCGGCTGGTGGGACGAGTTGACCGAGGCCGAGAAGCAGGCGGCCGAGGGCAAGAACTGGAAGACCGACGTCTCGGGCGGGATGATGCGCGTGTTCATGAAGGAGCACGGCAACCACCCGTTCGGCAACGCCAAGGCCCGGGCCGTCGTCTGGAATTTCCCGGACGCGATCCCGCAGCACCGCGAGCCGTTGTATTCGACCCGACCCGACCTCGTCGCCAAGTACCCGACGCACGACGACAAGAAGGCGTTCTGGCGGCTGCCGACGCTGTTCAAGTCCATCCAGGAAAAGAACAAGGACATCGGCAAGACGTTCCCGCTGATCCTCACCAGCGGCCGCCTCACCGAATACGAGGGCGGCGGCGAGGAGACCCGCTCGAACCGCTGGCTGGCCGAGCTTCAGCAGAACGCGTTCGTCGAGATCAACCCGAAGGACGCCAACGACCGCGGCATCCGCGACGGCGAGATGGTCTGGCTGAAGTCACCGACCGGCGCCCAGCTCAAGGTGGTGGCGACCGTCACCGAGCGCGTCGGCGCGGGCACGACGTTCATGCCGTTCCATTTTTCCGGCCACTGGATGGGCAAGGACATGCTCGAGTACTACCCGGAAAACGCGCATCCGATCGTCCGCGGCGAGGCCGTCAACACGGCGACCACCTATGGCTACGACGCGGTGACGATGATGCAGGAAACCAAGACCACGGTCTGCCAGATCGAACGCGCCTGATCGCGCCCACGGATACGCACGAGGAGAGGCAAACATGGCTCGAATGAAGTTTCTGTGCGACGCCGAGCGCTGCATCGAGTGCAACGGCTGCGTCACGGCGTGCAAGCAGGAGCACGACATCCCGTGGGGTGTGAACCGCCGGCGGGTGGTGACGATCAACGACGGCGTCCCCGGCGAGCGCTCGATCTCGGTCGCGTGCATGCACTGCTCGGACGCGCCGTGCATGGCGGTGTGCCCGGTCGACTGCTTCTACCACACCGAGGAAGGCATCGTGCTGCACGACAAGGACCTCTGCATCGGCTGCGGCTACTGCTTCTACGCCTGCCCGTTCGGCGCGCCGCAGTTCCCGCAGGCCGGCGCATTCGGCGTCCGCGGCAAGATGGACAAGTGCACGTTCTGCGCCGGGGGGCCGGAGGCCAACAATTCCGAAGCCGAGTACAAGAAGTACGGCCGCAACCGCCTGGCCGAGGGCAAGCTGCCGGCCTGCGCCGAGATGTGCTCGACGAAGGCGCTGCTCGGCGGCGATTCCGACGTGCTGTCCGACATCTACCGCGAGCGGGTGACCAATCGCGCTGCCCGCGGCACGCCGGGTTCACCGCCGTGGGGTTGGGATACCGCGTACGGTCGCCCCGACGCGCCGAAACCGCCGGCCGCCCCGGCTGCAGGAGCGAAATCATGATCAGGCAAGCCTTTCTGCTGGCCGTGGGCGCGGCCGTCGCGCTCGTCATCGCGGGTTGCGGCGAGCGTCCGCAGGTGATCGAGTACAAGCAGGGCAAGTACCAGGGCAAGCCCGACACCCCGCCGTACGACGCCGCGCCCTTCAACGGCAACAAGACGGAGTGGGAGCGGACGATCAAGACCCGCAACCAGAACCAGAACGAGTACAAGCGGACCTGACGGTCGCGGAGGACGCATGCGGAGCCCATTCCTGACGCGCGCGGCAAGCGCGCTCGTCGCCGTGCTGTGGTTCGCCGCCGGCCTCGCCGTCGCGCAGTCGCCGGCGGTCAACCCGGCGGAAGCGGATCTTGCGAAGGCGCAGCAGCAGCGGCAGACCACACAGCCGCTCAACAACGAGCCGGTCTGGAACGAGATCCGCTCCGGTCAGAAGCAGGTCACGACCGTGCAGGGCCGCGAAACCAACATCCTGATCCAGTCGCAGGGCGAGACCTGGCGTGCGGTACGCGTGCCGATCGCGTTCTGGGGCGGAGTGCTGCTCGCGCTCGCCGTCGCCGGACTCGCGGTGTTCTATTTCATCCGCGGCACGATGACGGTCGAGGTCAAGCCCAACGACCGCGTCATCGAGCGGTTCACGCCGGCCGATCGTTACGCGCACTGGCTGCTGGCGATCGTGTGGGTGACGCTGGCGGTGACCGGGCTGATTCTGTCGCTCGGCAAGTCGGTGCTGCTGCCGCTGATCGGCTACACGCTGTTCTCGTGGCTGGCAACCATCGCGAAGAACGCGCACAACTTCGCGGGCCCGGTGCTGATCTTCGCCGTGCCGTGGATGATCGTCCGCTACCTCCGCCACAACGGGTTCGGCGTCGAAGATCTCAAGTGGTTCACCCGCATGGTCGACTACTTCAAGGGCCACGAATACCCGTCGGGCAAGTTCAACGGCGGCGAGAAGCTGGTGTTCTGGGTCATCGTGGTGCTGGCGACCACGGTGCTGGTGGTGACGGGGCTGATCCTGGTGTTCCCGAACTTCGACCAGACGCGCTCCACGATGCAGATCACCAGCGTCATCCACATGATCGCCGCGTATCTCGCGATCGCGCTGGCGTGCGTGCACATCTACCTCGGCACGCTGGGGATGGCCGGTGCGTACGAGGCGATGCGCTACGGCTATGTCGACGCGAGTTGGGCCGAGCATCACCACAAGCGCTGGTACGACGACGTCGTCGCCGGCAAAGCGAGCGAGAAATTCGTGCCGCGCGCCTCGGCGCCGGCGGCAACACCGGTCGGACAGACGAAGCCGGCCTAGCGAAACGCGATACGGATCGACAGGGAGCAATCGAAATGACGACGATGCGCGCAATGATCGCCGCCGCGCTGGTGGTGGCGACGTGGGGTGTCGCGGTGGCCAAGCTGCCGCCTGCGGCGCCGCTCACCGACGCTCAGAAAGCGGCGGCGGAGGAGAAGAAGGCGAAGGACGCCGTCGCGGCCACCGCTGCGAAAGCGCAGCAGGCGAAGGCGGAGGATCGCGTCGTGGCGCGTTACATCGCCGAGCAGAAGGCGAAGGGCATTATCGTTCACCCGACGCCGACTGCGGCAGCGGGAACCGCGGTCGTTACGACGGCGCAAGGTAATACACCGGCAGGGGCGCGCCCCGGCCAATCGGCGGACGCCAAGGGCCCGGCCAAGACGCCGTCCCAGCCGTCCGCCGCCGCCACCGGCCCGGGCGCGGCGAAGGATTCGAGCAAGAAGTGACGACCGGATGCGCACACGGACGACGGGAGCCGCGGCTCCCGTTTTCTATTGCCGCTTGCAGAAACGGCGCTCGTCGGAATTCGCGCGTGCCCCGCGACCCCCACCGCTGCCGCGGGGAGCTGCGTCAGGCTATAATATGCGGCTGCGGAGAGTTGGCCGAGTGGTCGAAGGCGCCTGACTCGAAATCAGGTATACGGCAACGTATCAAAGGTTCGAATCCTTTACTCTCCGCCAATTGCCCGTTTCCGGCCGGCTCACACTCCCGCGCAATCGGTGTGATTCCGCAAGCGCAACGAGCGTTGACCGCATCGTTTCGCACCAATTTTCGACGTCGACCGCCGGATAGATTTTCGCTTTCCGCGAACTGCCGAAGGGTCGCAAGCTGCCGAACCGTCCGTACCGCCGATGCGCACCGCTGCGACGCCGATGATCGCGCTCGCCGACGTGCCGCGCAGGGCCTTACCGCGAAATTCCTCCTGCGCAGCAGTCCGGGCTTCGGGGCGACGCATCTCCTTACGCGTCGCTCCGTTGGTTCGTCCCGTCCCGGCGATCGAGCTGCACCTTCAATGAACAGACCGAGTGTCGATACCCCTTACAGTTGACCAACCTGGATCGCGACAAGAATTCCAGAACTGCCATCAAAACACTGGCTTAGGATCGCGGCACAATTCGTGCTGAAGGTGCCACGCGCGTGGTGCGCTCTCGGCATCCCGCTAGTGGGATGTAGTTCACAGAACCTTGGGAGGAAATTGTGCGTATCACGAGACTTCTCGCAGCGGCACTGATGTTCGCGACTCCCGCATTGGCCCTCGCATCAGTTCAAGAATTGCCCGAGCCTGAAACGCTCGCGCTGTTCGGCATTGGGGCCGTCGCATTGATGATCGCGCGCTGGCGCAACAAGAAGTAATTCCGGGCCGCGAAATGCACGACGACCCCGCCCGCGTGGCGGGGTTTTCATTGCTGCGATCGCTCAGGTCGGCGGCGCTGCGACGATCATCGTGCCCACGTTCCGGTTACTCCGCGCTGTATCAACGGATGCCCGAATCGAAGCACGCGCGACGCGCATGTGCACTACATCGGAATCTTCGCGAGTTGAATGGTGCGCAATGCGCGTGTGGGTTGCATCGAATACAATTGTGGCGTGCAGACAAGCGGCAGCACCGGAACTGCGGAAAGGACACAAGGGGTAGCGCGTGGGGTATCAGCGGAAGAGGCAGGCTCTGCGCCTCGCAACTCCTCCCTCAGTGTTCGCCATTCGACGCCGCGCGCCGCCTCCGGGCGGCAATTTTTTGACGCAATTGCGCGCCGGCACCCGTGAGTGCCGGCGATGAGGACAACGGCCTGGGGAAGGGCAGGGTGAGGCGATGCCGCTGGTGGCGCTGAAGCCGCTCAAGGCGCGGCTCGTGATCGAGGACGGGCGCGAAAACGTCCTCGTCATGCGGGTGGCGCTGGCCGACGGCGAATCGGTCGTCCTCTCGCCGGGCGGGCGGCTGGAAGCGCTGCGGGGCGTGCTCCGCATCCGCGAGCGTCCCGACGAACCCCGTCGCCATCGGCCTCGTGTCGCCGGGACCATGGTGTACGTGCCCGCCGCGGCGCGCGACGGCGCGCCGGGAACTGCCAAGTTCCAGGTCAACGTCGCGCTGTCGAGCCGCAAGTTCGAGGCGCTGTTGCGGATCGCGCTCGCCGGCGCGCTGCCGACGAAATTTTTCGTCGACGCCGGCGAAAAAGTGTCGCCGACCCGCACCCGCGGACTGGGTTATGGCAAGGGTGCCGCCGGCCGCACCAAGGTGTGGGACACGGCCGGTTTTCGGACGCTGCCCGTCACCGATTTTTCGATGGTGTTGCCGGTCACCATTCCGGCGTCGACCGCCCCCGGAACGGACGGCGGTCTGCCGCTGCAGGAATTGGTGGGTGACAACCTCCATCTGGCCGAGCTGGCCGAGGAGATGCTTTCGGCGCACGCCGAATCGCGGGCGACGTTGACGGCGGCGCTGGCGATCATCGGCATCATCGTTCTGCTGATCCTGCTCGCCGATCTCGTGCTCGTGTTCAAGTAAGGCGCAGGCGCCGTTCGAGTCACGCCGCGGCGCGGCCGGGTGCTAGACTTCGTCCGCCCGCCACGGCAGCGGAGCGTGCCGCCGCTTCACCATGACCAAACCACCCTCCCGGATCGACCAGACGCTGACGCTCGTCGTCCTCGCGCTGCTGCTCGTTGGCGTGTTCCTGGTGCTGCAGCCGTTCATCACCGCGATCGTGTGGGCGGCGATCCTGACGGCGACGCTGTGGCCGCTGTTCCTCTGGCTGCGCGATCGTCTGGGCGGGCGGCCGACGCTGGCGGCGTTGCTGCTCGTCACGCTGATCGCGTTGACGGTGCTGACGCCGTTCGTCATCGTCGGCGCGACGATTGCCGAGAACGCCGACCGCGTCGCGGAGTGGATCCGCATGCTGGTCGCGCAAGGCCCGCCCGAGCCGCCGGCGTGGGTCGCGCAGCTTCCCTACATCGGCGAGCGTGCCAGCGCGTACTGGGGCGGCTTCGCCAACGATACGGCGAAGGTGATGGACGAGCTGCGCAAGCTCGCCGAGCCGGCGCGCAAGTATGCGGTGTCCGGCGGCGCGTCGGTGCTGGGGGCGCTGCTGCAGCTCGCGCTGTCGATCCTGATCGCGTTCTTCTTCTTCCACGACGGCGAGGTGTTGGTCAGCCGTCTGTTCGGCGCCGCGGGCCGCATCGCCGGCGAGCGCGGCCAGCATCTCGCGCGCGTCGCCGGGATCACCGTGCGCGGCGTCGTGCTGGGCATCCTCGGCACTGCGCTCGTCCAGGGGGTGCTGGCAGCGGTCGGATTCGCGATCGCCGGCATCAAGGCGGCGCCGCTGCTCGGCTTCATCACGTTCTTCCTGTCGCCGGTGCCGATCGGGCCGCCGCTGGTGTGGATTCCCGCGGGCGTGTGGCTGATCAGCCAAGGCGACACCGGCTGGGGCATTTTCGTCCTCGCTTGGGGGACGCTGGTGGTGTCGACCGTCGACAACGTCATCAAGCCGCTCATCATCAGCCGCGGCAGCGATCTGCCGTTCATCCTCGTGCTGATGGGCGTGCTCGGCGGCGCCGTGGCGTTCGGCTTCATCGGCGTATTCCTGGGGCCGGTGCTGCTCGCTGTCGGCTATGCGCTGCTGAAGGAGTGGGCGGTCAGCGCGCCGGTGACGCCGGCGGCCTCCGCGCCGCCACCCAACGACACCGACGCTGCGTAGCGGGACCCTGAAACAGGACGGCCGGCGGAGCGCTCCGCCGGCCGTTGTCGTTCGCGTGGTCGCTGTCTAGACTGGCGAGCAGAACACCGCGCCGTTCGGGCCGTTGCCTTCCGGCACCCACGTGCGGTTGATCATCCCGCGGCGAATCGACAAGTCGACCGTGTACCGGTGGTTCGCGTCGCGCCGGTTGTTGAAGAAGCGGTACACGGGAACCGTGCCGTCGGGGCAATTGCCGTTGCTGTCCGGCACCTCGATGTAGAACGAGGCGGCGTCCTCGAGGTTCCAGATGCCCGGCCAGCGCGCCAGCACGAACTGGCATTCGACCGGGCTGGCGGTGAAGTAGTGCGAGTTGATCAGCACCTCGGCACCGGCGTAGAACCGGCACACCGGCCGCGCCGACGGCGGCGCGATGAACGGGTCGAGATAGGCGTAGAAGATGTACCCGGTCCGCTGGAACATGTCGCGCAGGTAGACGTCGATGTAGTTGATCTCAGCGGCCTGGCCGGTGATGAAATAGTGGTCGAGCGCCGGGTTGTAGTACTCGACGACGGTCACCGCGCCGGGCGGCGCGGTCAGGTTGCCGGGGACGGTGTTGGCAAGCGCATTGCCGGCGTCGAGCATCCCGATGCCGCACAGTGCGCCCGCGGCGCAGAGGGTGCCGACGGGGAAGTCGCGAGCCGTGCCCTGCAGGATGCCGAGGATGCGGCCGGGGGTGAGCAGCGGGTTACGGGCGAGCATCAGCGACACGGTGCCGGAGACATACGGCGCCGAGAAGCTCGTCCCCACCGCGTAGCCGTAGGTCGAATTGCCAGGGACCGTCGTGCCGTCGTTGTCGATCGACAACGTCGCATTGTCCTGCGTGTCGCCGTCGCCGGCAGGCGCCGACAGGTCGATGCGGCGGCCGTAGTTCGAATACACCGCGTGCTCGCCGCTGCGGTTGTGCGCGGCGACGGTGATGACGCCGCTGCAGTTCGCCGGCACGAACGACGACACGTCCGCCGACTCGTTGCCGGCCGCGACCACGACGACCGCGCCCTGCGCAAGCGCCTCGTCGACCGCCTCCTGGATCGATTGCGCACACGCGCCGTATCCGCCGAGGCTCAAATTGATGACCTTCGCCGGGGTCGGATTGGGGGGCGCGCCGGCGATCGGCACGCCCGACGCCCACAGCACGGCGGCGAACACGTCGTCGTCGGTGCCGCCGCACTCGCCGAGCGCACGAACCGGCAGCAGGCTCGCGCTCCAGTCCATGCCGGTGATGCCGGTCTCGTTGTTCGACGCCGCGCCGATGATGCCGGCGACGAACAGGCCGTGGAAGAAGCTGTCCTGCGCCGGATAGCCGCCGCCGCAGCCACCGCCGTCGATCCAGTCGCCTTCGTCGCGCGGATTCCCGTCGCGCGCATCGCCGTCGCGGGCGCGGTCGGCGTCGGTGATGAAGTCGTAGCCGGGCTGCACGCGACCGTTGAGGTCCGGGTGGGGCAGTATGCCGGTGTCGACGATCGCCACCGTAATGCCGGGCGAGCCCGTCTGCAGCCGCCACGCGGCGGCCGCGTTGACGCCGGAGACCGGGTCGGACAGCCCCCATTGCAGCGGGTACAGCGGATCGTTGGGGAAGCCGTTCACGTACTTGCGCAGCACTGGATCGGCGTACTGGACCGCCGGATCCGCCTGCAGCAGCTCCGCCAGTTGCGCGAGCTTGTCGGCGCTCTGCGCCGCGACGAGCCGGAGCACCCACACGTTGCCGATCTGGCGGTCGGGCGCGACGGCGAGGCCGAGCGTGTCGGCAAATCGCGGCGCGAGCGTTGCCCAGTCCGGCGCGACGCCGTCCTTCAGGCGCACCATCAGCTTGGCGCTCGCGATCGGCGCACCCGCCTTCAGCAGCGCTTTCTGGATGCCCGGTCGCGCTAGCGGCGCCTCGGCCCAGAGCACGGAGCGGTCGTTGCGCAGCCGCTGCAGCATCGGCGCCAGCAGCGCAGCCTCGCGCGGCTCGGGCAGCGCGAATTCGAGCGCGCCGGTGCGCGTTGTGCCCACGAGCGTCAGCGAAACGCCCGCCAGCGTCTCGAGCTTTGCCAGTTGCGCCGGCGGCAGTTCGCCCTTGGCCGCCGCGTACGGGTGCAGCATCAGCCGCACGGTGGAGACCTGCTCGGCATGGGCGCGCGGTGCGGCGACTGCGGCCAGCAGCAAGGCGCAGAGGAGCGCAACGGCAGCGCGCGGCGCCGCGTGCCGCGGTGTGGACAGGGACTGCATGGGCCGATGGCGAATCATCTTTGCTCCCAGTCTCGGAATCGTTGCGCCGACCAGTAAAGCGAGCAAGTTCGGTGCCAGCGAGTGCCGGTCATCCCGATCACGCCACCACCAGAGGCGCCCGGGCCAATGGTAGCCGATGCGGGCCGCAATGCCTATGTCATGGACGTCGCGAAATGCCGGCACAAGCGCGGCGGCACTCAATCGGCCACGGGATGGACCGGTTTCGGCGCGATCTCGCGGGCCATTTCCGCGCGGAACGGCGCCAGCGCGGTGACCATCTGCGCAAACACTTTCGGGTTGGCGGCGATCACCTGCCCGCCGTGGAGAAAATCGCCTTCGCCGGCGAGATCGCCGATCAGGCCGCCCGCTTCCTGGACCAGCAGGCTCCCCGCTGCGACGTCCCACGGGTTCAATCCCACTTCCCAGAACCCGTCGTAATAGCCGGCGGCGACGTAGGCGAGGTCGAGCGCGGCGGCGCCGGGGCGGCGCAGCCCCGCGGTGTGCTCGATCATCGCCTTCATCATCCGGAGGTAGGTGTCGAGATAGCTGCCGTCACGGAACGGGAAGCCGGTGCCGATCAGGCAGTCGCGCAGGGCGTGGCGCTTCGACACCCGCATCCGGCGGTCGTTGACGAACGCGCCGCGGCCGCGGGTCGCGGTGAACAGGTCGTTGCGCACCGGGTCGTAGATCACCGCCTGCGTGACCTGCCCGCGGTGCTGGAGCGCAATCGACACGCAGTACTGCGGGAATCCGTGCAGAAAGTTCGTCGTACCGTCGAGCGGGTCGATGATCCAGATGTTCTCGGCGTCGGCGTTGGCGCCTTTGGCCGTGCCTTCCTCTGCTAAGATCGCGTGGTCCGGATATGCATCGAGCAGCGTCTCGACGATGGCGGCTTCGGCCGCGCGGTCGATCTCGCTGACGAAATCCTTCGGGCCCTTCGCCGTGACGGTGAGCCGGTCGAGGTCGCGGGCGCCGCGGTTGATGACGGTGCCGGCGCGGCGCGCCGCCTTCACCGCTATCGTGAGTGTCGGGTGCATGGGGGAAGGCGCCGCCCGAAACGCGCACAGCGCGGCAGCGGACGGACGCAGGGAACGGAAGCAACCATTGTAACCGCTCGCGCCGCCGCATTCCGGCGGCCGCCTCATGACGACCCTCCTCGACCGCATCCGCATCGTCCTCGTCGCACCCAGCCACCCGGGGAACATCGGCGCTTCGGCGCGGGCGATGATGACGATGGGCGTGACGCGCCTCGTGCTCGTCGCGCCGCGCCGGTTTCCCGATCCCGACGCGGTGGCGCTCGCTTCGGGCGCGACGGCGATCCTCGACGGCACCGCCGTCGTGGCGACGCTCGGCGACGCGCTTTCGGGCACGGTGCTCGCGGTCGGGTTCTCCGCGCGGCCGCGCGAATTCGCCGGGCGCGTGCTGCCGGTCCGCGCAGCGGCGGGCGAGGCGGTCAGTCATGCGGCGCACGGCGACGTGGCGCTGGTATTCGGCACCGAGATGTCGGGGCTGTCGAATGCGGAGCTCGCACGCTGCGGCGTCGTCGCGACGGTCCCGGCGAACCCGGACTACGGATCGCTCAACCTCGCCGCCGCCGTGCAGGTCGCGTGCTACGAGCTGCGGGTGGCGGCCACCGGCGGTGACGTCTGGCGTGCGCCGCGATTCCGCCCGGCAACCTCCGACGAGGTCGAGGCGCTCTACGCGCACGGCACGCGGACGCTGACGGCGATCCGCTTCCTCGATCCGCGGATGCCGAAGCGGCTGCTGCCGCGGCTGCGTCGCTTGTTCGGCCGCACCGGGCTGGAGAAGGAGGAAGTGAGCATCCTTCGCGGCATCCTCGCCCGCATCGACCAGAAGCTCGGGCGGTGAAGCGATGAAAGGCACCGCAGGGCGTCCCGACGACGATCGCCGCGCGGCGTCCGCATCCGCCAGTGCGGCAATTCCTGACGCGTGCCGCAACTGCGGCGCGGCGGTGACGGGCGCGTTCTGCCCGTCCTGCGGCCAGGAAACCCGGCTCGCGCTGCCCAACGCGCGCCAGTTCCTGCGCGAGGCGGCGGGGCGCTACGTCGCGCTCGACGGGCGCCTGTGGCGGACTCTTTTCGGGCTCCTGTTCCGGCCCGGATTCCTGACCCGCGAATATTTCGCCGGACGCCGCCGCCGGTACGTCCGGCCGGCGCGGTTGTTCCTCGTGTTGTCGCTGGCGCTGTTCGCGTTGTTGCGCTTCACGGGCGACCTGCCGGTCCTCGTGGCCGGCGACACGCCCGGTCGCGACGCGACGATCGTGCGTAGCGACAACGGCGTGGACATCGCGCTCGACGACGACATGAACGTGCGGGTCGAGGGCATCGACGGCGTTCTTCCGGGCCGGCTGAAGCAGCGGCTCGAGCGCTTCAACAAGCAGCCGCGGCAGCAGAAGGTCGAGCAGCTCTTCCAGGGCGCGATCCGCTACGGACCGTATGCGATGTTCGCGTTGCTGCCGGCGTTCGCCGTGCTGCTGCTGATCGTCTACGCAGGGCGCTGGCGGCGTTACCCGCTGCGCCCGCGGAAGTACGCTGAGCATCTGGTGTTCGGCGCCCATAATCACGCGTTCATCTGCCTTGCGCTGATGCTGGCGACGATCCCGTTCGGGCCGCTGCGCACGGCGCTGGCGGTCTGGATCGCCGTGTATTTCCTGTGGGCGATGAAGGCCGTCTACGGCGGCCGCTGGTCGGGCATCGTCGCGCGGGCGATCGTCATCGCGCTCGCGTACGGGTTCCTGTTCGCGCTCGTCGTCGTCGGCTTGCTCTTCGCGGCCGTCCTGCTGGCCTGACCGGCGGCGCGTCCGCCGCTACTTCTCGTATTTGGCGATCAGATCCTTTGCCGTCTGCAGCAGCGCCTTGCCGTCGTTGCCCTTGGCGGAAACGTCCTTCACCCATTCGTCCGGCAGCGACGCGGTCGCTTTCTGCCAGTTGTCGAGCTCGGCCGCGGGGATCGTGTAGAACGTGTTGCCGTGGTCGACGGCGAGCTTTCTCGCCGGCGGCGCCGACGCGTCCCATTGCGCGCCCATCGAGCGCGACAGCGAAAGCCCGGAGTTCGCGTCGATGACCTTCTTCAGGTCGGGCGGCAGGCCGTCGTACCTCGCCTGGTTCATCGCGAAGATGAACACGGCCGTGTACAGCGCGCGCGATTTCGGATCGGTCTCGCTCTCGTACTTCGTCAGCTCGTGCGCCTTGATCGACGGAATGACTTCCCACGGCAGCAGGTAGCCGTCGACGACCCCCTTGGAGATCGCCTCGGACAGCGCGGGCAGCGGCATGCCCACCGGGCTCGCGCCCAGTGCGGCGAGCATCTTGTTGGTCTGTCGCGTCGGCGCCCGCATCCGCAGACCCTTGAAATCGGCCATCACCTTGACCTGCTTCGGGTTGGTGTGGATGTACCCGTTGTCGTGAACGTGCACCGCCAGCGCCTTGATCCCCGGGAATTCCTTGCTGCCGTATTGCGTGTAGTACTCCCACGCAGCCTGGCTCGTCGCCGTCGCACTGCTCGACATGAACGGCAGCTCGAACACCTCCATCAGCGGATAGCGGCCCGCGGTGTAGCCGGGCAGCGTCCAGACGATGTCGACGACGCCGTCCTTCGCCTGATCGATGAGGTTCTGCGGCGTGCCGCCGAGCTGCATCGCCGGGTAGATCTGGCACTTCATCCTGTTGCCCGACTCTTTGGCGATCTTGTCGCACCATGGCGCGAGGATCGTCGACGGGCCCATCGCGCCCGGCGGCCAGAAATGGTGAACCTTGAGGACGACGTCCTGCGCGGCGGCCGGGGACGACAGCGACAATGCCGCGAGCAGCGCGGGCAGCACGAGCGGGGCGAGCGAACGGAAACGGGAGGACATGGGGCTTCTCCGGTGCGGGGTGGCAACGCCGGAAAGGCGCGGCGCACCGCGGGATGGATGACTGCGGATCGCGGGGGGATATTATCGAATCGACGTCCCCGCACGCAAACCGGCCGCAAGGAGATCGGTTGCCGGCGGCGCGGCCGGGGCGCGAGCCCTAATACTTGAGCAAAAAAATCGGATATGAAAAAATAGCGCCATGTTTGCCCGCCTTCGCGAAGACATCTCGATCGTTTTCGACCGCGATCCGGCCGCCCGCACGACGTGGGAGGTCCTCACCTGCTACCCGGGGCTGCACGCGCTGGTCTGGCACCGGGCCGTCTCCGGCCGCGCCTGGCGTTGGGGGTGGCGGTGGCTGGGGCGCTGGCTCGCCCATTGGAGCCGGCTGTTCACCGGCATCGAGATCCATCCCGGCGCCACGATCGGCCGCCGGGTATTCATCGACCACGGCATGGGCATCGTCGTCGGCGAAACCGCCGAGATCGGCGACGACTGCACGCTCTACCACGGTGTCACCCTCGGCGGCACGTCGTGGAACAAGGGCAAGCGCCACCCGACGCTCGGGAAGGGCGTCGTCATCGGGGCCGGGGCCAAGGTGCTTGGTCCCATCCTCGTCGGCGAGGGCGCCAAGATCGGCTCGAATGCCGTCGTGGTGCGTGACGTCCCTGCCGGGGCCACGGTCGTCGGCATCCCGGGCCGTGTCGTCGTCGGCGACGACGCCCACCGGCGGGAAGACCAGGCGACGAAGATGGGATTCTCGGCCTATGCGATCGCAGCGGACATGAACGATCCGATGGTCCAGGCGATCCACCGGCTGATCGATCATGCCGCCGCGACCGACGCCCGGCTGGAGCGGCTGATTGTGCAGTTGCAGCAGGACGGCGTCGAGTGCGGCGACGCCAAGGCGGTGGCCGAGGCCTTCGACCCGCAGGGCCTGAATCGGATGATCGAGTGAACCAGTCGAACTTTTAGTTGACTAATCTACTCGGGAATAGGATAATTCCGGGAGGTCGGGCGATCCGCGCCGACCGCGCCGTGGCGGACAGGCCGCCCCGGCGATCCGAAGAACTTTCTGGAACAGGTGACCGACGATGCGCCTCACCACCAAAGGACGGTTTGCCGTCACGGCGATGATCGACGTGGCGTTGTACGGCACCAACGGCCCGGTCACGCTGGCGGCGGTGTCGGAACGGCAGAAGATCTCGCTGTCGTACCTCGAGCAGCTTTTCGGCAAGTTGCGCCGGCACGGGCTGGTCGAGAGCGTCCGCGGCCCCGGCGGCGGGTACCACCTTGCGCGGGGAACGGAGACGGTGTCGGTCGCCGACATCATCCTCGCCGTCGACGAGCCCATTGACGCCACTCAATGCGGGGGTGCGGAAAACTGTCACGATGACCGCCGCTGCATGACGCACGAGCTGTGGGCGGGGCTGAACGAGCACATCTTCACGTTCCTGCGCTCGGTGACGCTGGCCGAGCTCGTCCGGCAGCAGCAGCAGAAGGCGGACGTCGTCGTGCTGAAGGACCACCGGGGGCCGGCGGCGGCGCCGCGGACGCCGGAATCGGCGGCGCGCTGAGTCCGCCGCAACGCGACGCGCCGGTAACGCGATGAAGACACCCATCTACCTCGATTATTCCGCGACGACGCCGGTAGATCCGCGCGTCGCGCAGAAGATGATCCCGTTCCTGACCGAGCACTTCGGCAATCCGGCCTCGCGCTCGCACCCGTTCGGCTGGGAAGCGGAGAAGGCGGTCGAAGACGCGCGTGCGCACGTCGCCGCGCTCGTCGGATGCGACCCGAAGGAGATCGTCTGGACGTCCGGCGCGACGGAGTCGATCAACCTCGCGCTGAAGGGCGCCGCGCACTTCTACAAGGACAAGGGCCGCCATCTCGTCACCGTCAGGACCGAGCACAAGGCGACGCTCGATACGACGCGCGAGCTGGAGCGCGAGGGCTACGCGGTCACGTATCTCGACGTGCGGCCCGACGGCCTGCTGGATCTCGCGGCATTCGAGGCGGCGCTGCGCCCGGACACGATCGTGGTGTCGGTGATGGCCGTCAACAACGAGATCGGCGTCATCCAGGACATCGCGGCGATCGGCGAGATCTGCCGCGCGCGCGGCATCGTCTTTCACGTCGACGCGGCGCAGGCGACGGGCAAGATCCCGCTCGACCTCGGCAAGCTCAAGGTCGACCTGATGTCGTTCTCGGCGCACAAGACGTACGGG
The DNA here is from genome assembly GCA_040007035.1 of Betaproteobacteria bacterium. Classification (GTDB taxonomy): domain Bacteria; phylum Pseudomonadota; class Gammaproteobacteria; order Burkholderiales; family Casimicrobiaceae; genus CAIWHR01. The sequence goes on from JBDTVU010000013.1 coordinate 28,306, forward strand.
CCGAAGGGTGTCGGTGCGCTGTTCGTCCGCCGCAAGCCGCGGGTGCGGATCGAGGCGCAGATGCACGGCGGCGGCCACGAGCGCGGGATGCGCTCCGGCACGCTGCCCACGCACCAGATCGTCGGCATGGGCGAGGCGTTCCGCATCGCGAAGGCGGAGATGGCCACCGAGAACGAGCGGATCCGGATGCTGCGCGACCGCCTGCAGCAGGGCCTGTCGACAATCGAGGAGGTCTACGTCAATGGCGACATGGACCATCGCGTGCCGCACAACCTGAACGCGAGCTTCAACTTCGTCGAAGGCGAGTCGCTGATCATGGCGATCAAGGACATCGCGGTGTCGTCGGGCTCGGCGTGCACGTCGGCCTCGCTGGAGCCGTCGTACGTGCTGCGTGCGCTGGGCCGCAGCGACGAGCTCGCGCACAGCTCGATCCGCTTCACGATCGGCCGCTTCACGACGGAGGCGGAGATCGACTACGCGGTGGAACTGCTCAAGCGCAAGGTCGGCAAGCTGCGCGAGCTGTCGCCGCTTTGGGAAATGCACCAGGAAGGCGTCGACCTCAACACGGTCGTCTGGGCCGACCACTAGCTTCGAGGAGCACCGATCATGGCATACAGCAACAAGGTACTGGACCACTACGAGAACCCGCGCAACGTCGGCTCGCTGCCGAAGGAAGCGGACGACGTCGGCACCGGCATGGTCGGCGCGCCGGCCTGCGGCGACGTGATGAAGCTGCAGATCAAGGTCGGCCCCGATGGCGTCATCGAGGACGCGAAGTTCAAGACCTACGGCTGCGGCTCGGCGATCGCGTCGTCGTCGCTGGTGACCGAATGGGTGAAGGGCAAGACGCTCGATCAGGCGATGTCGATCAGGAACACGCAGATCGCCGAGGAGCTCGCGCTGCCGCCGGTCAAGATCCACTGCTCGATCCTGGCCGAGGACGCCATCAAGGCGGCCGTCGCCGACTACCGCCACAAGCACGCCGCCGGCGGGGCGGGGGCCGCGGAGGCCGCCGCGTGCGCGCCGGCCGCGCAACCCGCGACCGCCGACTGAGCATCGCCACGACGCAGGACGAACGATGACGATCACGCTGACCGAAACCGCGGCGAAGCACGTCGCGAACCACCTCGTCAAACGCGGCAAGGGCGTCGGCCTCCGGCTGGGCGTGCGCACGTCCGGCTGCTCGGGCCTCGCGTACAAGCTCGAGTATGCCGACGAGCTCCGTGACGAAGACCTGCGCTTCGAGAGCCACGGCGTAACCGTCGTCGTCGACCCGAAGAGCCTGCCGTACCTCGACGGCATGGAGCTCGACTACGCGCGCGAGGGGCTGAACGAGGGCTTCCGGTTCAACAACCCGAACGTCAAGGACGCCTGCGGCTGCGGCGAATCGTTCAACATCTGACCGGCGGCGGGTCCCGACCCACCGCACTCCCTCGCCCGGCGGGCGGACGGGGGACCACCACGATGATCGACTTCTCCCGCAATCACTTCGAGCTCTTCGGCCTGCCACCGCGTTTCCGCTTCGACGCGGCGACGCTCGACCGCGCGTATCGCGCGCTGCAGAGCGAAGTGCACCCGGACCGATTCGCGACCGCGAGCGAGGCCGAGCGCAGGCTCGCGGCGCAATCCTCCGCCCGCGTCAACGAGGCGTATCGCGCGCTGAAGGATCCGGTGGCGCGCGCCCAGTACCTGCTCGAGCTTCACGGCGCCGGTGCGCCGGCGGAGACCGACAATGCGCTGCCGCTCGCGTTCCTCGAACGCCAGCTCGAGCGCCGCGAGGCAGCGGCCGCCGCTGCCGACGCCGGTGATTTTGGCGCACTCGAGGCGCTGCTCGCCGACGCGCGGCGGGAGGCGACAGCGCTCGACGCGCAGGTCGCCGCGCTGATCGACGCCGACGCGGCCTGGGATGCGGCGCGGGCGCGGTTGCGCGAGTTGCGTTTCCTGACCAAGCTTGCCGCCGATCTCGACGCGATGGCCGCGGCGCAGGACGGCTGAGACGACGGGGACCACCCGATGGCGCTGCTGCAGATTTCCGAGCCGGATGCCTCGCCCGAACCGCATCGGTGGCGGCTCGCCGTCGGCATCGACCTCGGGACGACGAACTCGCTCGTCGCGACCGTCCGCAACGGCATACCGGTCGTGTTGCCCGACGAGACCGGCCATCCGCTGCTGCCGTCGATCGTCCGCTACGGTGACCGCGGCATCGACGTCGGCCGGGCGGCGCAGTCGCTGCAGGCACACGACCCGCAGAACACGATCGTGTCGGTGAAGCGGCTGATGGGCCGCGGCCTCGCCGACCTCACCGACGCGCGCCGCTTTCCGTATCGTTTCATCGACGAGCCGGGAATGGTGAAGCTCGCCACCCGCGCCGGCGTGAAGAGCCCGGTCGAGGTGTCGGCCGAGATCCTGAAGGCGCTGCGCGTGCGTGCCGAGGCGAGTCTCGGCGGAGCGCTGGTGGGCGCCGTGGTCACCGTGCCCGCGTACTTCGACGACGCGCAGCGGCAGGCGACGAAGGACGCCGCACAGCTCGCCGGCCTCGACGTGCTGCGGCTCCTGAACGAGCCGACGGCGGCCGCGATTGCGTACGGCCTCGACAATGCGTCCGAAGGCACCTACGCCGTCTACGACCTCGGCGGCGGCACGTTCGACCTGTCGATCCTGAGGCTTTCGCGCGGCGTGTTCGAGGTGCTCGCCACCAACGGCGATTCCGCGCTCGGCGGCGACGACTTCGACCACCGCGTCTACTGCTGGGTGATCGAGGCGGCCGGGCTGCCGCCGCACTCGCCGGAAGACACGCGCCTGATGATGGTCAAGGCGCGCGAGGCGAAGGAGAACCTGACGATCCACACGTCGGCGCCGATCGTCGCCACGCTGTCGACGGGGCACAAGGTCGACCTCACGCTGACCGCCGAGATCTTCACGTCGATCACCGCCAACCTCGTCGCCAAGACGCTGGCCCCGGTCCGGCGCGCGCTGCGCGATGCGGGCCTCGCGCCCGGCGACATCACGGGCGTGGTCATGGTCGGCGGCGCGACGCGGATGCCGCAGATCCAGCAGGCCGTCGGCGACTTCTTCGGCCAGCCTCCGCTGACCAACCTCAATCCGGACCAGGTCGTGGCGCTCGGCGCCGCAATCCAGGCCAACGCGCTCGCCGGCAATCGCAGCGCCGGCGAGGACTGGCTGCTGCTCGACGTGATCCCGCTGTCGCTCGGCCTCGAGACGATGGGCGGCCTGGTCGAGAAGATCGTGCCGCGCAATTCGACGATCCCGGTGTCGCGCGCGCAGGAGTTCACCACCTTCAAGGACGGCCAGACGGCAATGGCGATCCACGTGCTCCAGGGCGAGCGCGAGCGGGTCACCGACTGCCGCTCGCTCGCGCGTTTCGAGCTGCGCGGGATTCCACCGATGGCGGCCGGCGCCGCGCGGATCCACGTGACGTTCCAGGTCGACGCCGACGGCTTGCTGGCGGTCGCCGCGCGCGAGCAGGGATCGGGCGTCGAGGCCGCAGTCACGGTCAAGCCGTCGTACGGGCTTTCCGACGCCGAGATCGCCCGCATGCTCACCGATTCGTCCGCCCACGCCGAAGACGACATGGCGGCGCGCGCGCTGGCTGAGGCGCAGGTCGACGCCGACCAGGTGGCCGCCGCGACCGGCTCGGCACTCGCCGCCGACGGCGATCTGCTGGCGCCGGACGAGCGTGCCGCGATCGACGCTGCGCTGGCCGCGCTCGGGCGCTGCCGCGAAGGCACCGACCACCGCGCGCTCGTTGCCGCCAGCGCTGCGCTCAATCACGTGACGGCCGAGTTCGCCGCGCGCCGGATGAACCGCAGTGTCGGCGCGGCGCTGAAGGGCCGGCACGTCGGCGCGCTCGGCTGACGCGCGCGCAGAGTTGCCCACTTCATGACCGAAATCGTCGTCCTGCCCCACGCCGAGCTCTGCCCCGAAGGCATGGCCTTCGATGCCACGCCCGGCGCCTCGATCTGCGACAGCCTGCTTGACCACGGAATCGCGATCGAGCACGCGTGCGAGAAATCCTGCGCCTGCACGACCTGCCACGTGATCGTCCGCGAGGGCCTGACTTCGCTGTCGCCGTCGACGGAGGACGAGGACGACCTGCTCGACCGGGCGTGGGGGCTGACGCCGTTGTCGCGGCTGTCGTGCCAGGCGAAGGTCGGCGACGACAAGCTCGTCATCGAGATCCCGAAGTACACGATCAACTATGCGAAGGAAGGGCGCTGACCGCGTCCTGACCGCCGGCCGATGAAATGGACCGACAGCCGCGAGATCGCGATCGCTCTCAGCGAAGCGCGCCCGGACATCGACCCGCGCAACGCGCTGTTCACCGAACTGTACAAGTGGGTGCTCGCGCTGCCGGGATTCGACGACGACCCGAAGCACGGCGGAGAGAAGATCCTCGAGGCGATCCAGATGGCGTGGATGGACGAAGGCGATTTCGACGACGATGCCTGACCTGAACGCCCCGATCACCGCCCTCTATGCGGGGCTGGCCGCGCTGCTGGTGCTGGCATTCGCGCTGGCCACCATCCGGTTGCGCTGGCGGACGAAGACCGGCCTCGGCGACGGCGGCGACCGCCGGCTTGCGCGCGCGATCCGCATCCACGGCAACGCTGTCGAGTACGTTCCGCTGGCGCTTGTCCTGCTGCTCGTTGCCGAGCTGAACCACGCCGGCCCGGTGCTGCTGCACGGTTGCGGCGCCGTCCTCATCGCCGCACGCGTGGCGCACGCGATCGGCCTCAACCGCACGGCGGGCACGTCGGCCGGCCGCATGCTCGGCACCGTCTGCACGTTCGGGGTGGTGATCGTCCTCGCGGCGGTCGACATCGCCGCGTTCCTGCGCTGACGTACTGCCGCGGTCAGGCGAACAGGTTGAGCACCGCGTCGATGCCGCAGCGGTTGATCGCGTAGGTCGCCTCGGCGCGGACGACTGGCTTCGCGCGATATGCGATCGAGATGTCGGCCTGGCGCAGCATCGGCAGGTCGTTGGCGCCGTCGCCGATCGCGACGACCAGCCCGCCGTGGCCGTAGCGTGCCCGCATCGCCCGCAGGCGGGCGGCCTTCACCTGCGCGTCGACGATGTTGCCGACCAAGCGCCCGGTGAGCTTGCCGTCGGCAATTTCCAGCGCGTTGGCCGCGGTCTCATCGATGGCGAGGCGCGCCTGCAGCCGGTCGGTGAAGAAGGTGAAGCCGCCGGAGACGAGCAGCGTCTTCGCGCCCGTCGCGGCGAAGCCGGCCAGCAGCCGCTCCGCCCCCGGCGTGAGCTGCAGCCGCTCGGCGTAGACGCGCTCCAGCGCCGTCGCCGACATTCCCGCGAGCAGCGACACCCGGCGGGTCAGGCTTTCCCGGAAGTCGATTTCCCCCCGCATCGCGCTCGCCGTGATTGCCGCCACCTGTGGCTTGATGCCGATCATGTCGGCGATCTCGTCGATGCACTCGATCGTGATCAGCGTCGAATCCATGTCCAGCGCGACGACGCGGACGCGGTCGCGGGTCAGGTCCGGCGGAACGAACGCGCAGTCGATGCCCGCCGCCGCGCAGAACTCGGCGACGCCGGCGCGCGTCTGCACCCGCGACAACCGGTACGCCTGCTGGCCGCCGCCTTCGAGCGGGTGGATACCCTGCGCGCCGGCGCGCTCGGCGATCGACGCGAGTTCGGCGGCGCCGATCTCCGGCGCCTGGACGATCAGGTGCAGCATCGCGGCCTGCCCGGGAGCGCGTTCAGGCGCGCGGCTTGACGCGCGCCGCGCAGTCCTTTGCCCGGCGACGCGCCTCGTCGATGTCCGGACCGGTGGCGAGCGCCACGCCCATCCTGCGCTTCTTGTAGGCTTCGGGCTTGCCGAACAGGCGCAGGTCAGATTCGGGGACCGCGAGCGCATCGGCGATGCCCTCGAAGCGCACGCCGCGCGCCTCGATGCCGCCGTAGATCACCGCCGACGCGCCGGCTGCGCGCAACCGCGTGTCGACGGGCAGGCCGAGGATGGCGCGCGCGTGGAGCTCGAACTCGCTCTGCACCTGCGTGCACATCGTGACCATCCCGGTGTCGTGCGGGCGCGGGCTGACCTCGGAAAACCACACGTCGTCGCCCTTGACGAAGAGCTCGACGCCGAAGATGCCGCGGCCGCCGAGGTTGCCCGTCACTTTCGCGGCGATTTCGCGCGACTTTGCGAGCGCTGCCGCCGACATCGGCTGCGGCTGCCACGACTCGACGTAGTCGCCGTTGACCTGCACGTGGCCGATCGGCTCGCAGAACCGGGTCTCCAGCGCGCCGTCGGCGCCGGCGGCGCGCACCGTCAGCAGCGTGATCTCGTAGTCGAAGTCGATGAAACCCTCGACGATGAGGCGGCTGCCGCGCACCCGCCCGGCGCTCTCGGCGTACTGCCACGCGGCGGCGACGTCGCCCTTGTTGTGCACCAGCGACTGGCCCTTGCCCGACGACGACATCACGGGCTTGACGATGCACGGGTAGCCGATGCCGCCGTCGATCGCGCGCTGTAACTCGTCAAGGCTGTCGGCGAATCGATAGGGCGAGGTCGGCAGCCCGAGGTCCTCGGCGGCAAGCCGGCGGATGCCCTCGCGGTTCATCGTGAGCTGTACCGCGCGCGCGGTCGGGATCACCTCGGCGACGCCGTCACGCTCGATCACCGCGAGGACGTCGGTGGCGATCGCCTCGATCTCCGGCACGATCAGTCGCGGGCGCTCCTGCTCGATCAGCCGGCGCAGCGCGACGCCGTCGGTCATCGCGATGACGTGCGCCCGGTGCGCGACCTGGTGCCCTGGCGCGTTGGGGTAGCGGTCGACGGCGACGACTTCGACGCCGAGCCGCTGCAGCGCGATGATCACTTCCTTGCCGAGTTCGCCGCTGCCGAGCAGCATCACCTTGGTCGACGACGGGGAGAGAGGGGTGCCGATGTCCATGCGAGGCGGCGCCGGTCTTGCGGTCGGCGGCCGGAATGAGGATCGAAGCGACTATTCTAGCAGCGCCGCGCCCCGATTGTTGCGCCGCACACAGGCGGCGGAAACAAATTGCAAGCCGTTGAAGTGCAGCCAGAAAATGCCTGCGGAACGCCACGCGTCCAAGCATGGCGACGCATTGGCCGCCATTACCGGCCGATCCGCCGCGGACAGCTCGCCGCTCAGCGCTTCGCGCGCGGTTTCGCCGGCCGGTCGCTGCGGGCGAGGGGTTCGCTGTACGCTGCCCGCGGTGGTGCCGCGGCGACGGTCTCGTCGGCGAGCGTGAAGTCGATCTTCGTCGTCTCCAGGTCCACGCGCGCGACCTTGACGCGGACGCGGCCGGCGAGCTGGAACACCCGGCCGCTGCGCTCGCCGATCATCGCGTGCCGGCCCTGGTCGAAGTGGAAGTAGTCGCGGCCGAGCTCGGTGACGTGGACGAGGCCGTCGATGTTGAGACCGTCGAGCGTCACGAACAGGCCGAAGCTGGTGACGCCGCTGATCGTGCCGTCGAACGTCTCGCCGACCTTGTCCTGCATGAAGTAGCACTTGAGCCAGTTCTCGACGTCGCGCGTCGCGTCGTCGGCGCGGCGCTCGGTGAGCGAGCAGTGCACGCCGAGCTCGGCCCAGCTTGCCGCGGACGGCTGGTACTTCTTCTGCGCCAGCACCGCCTTGATCGCGCGATGGACGAGCAGGTCCGGATACCGGCGGATCGGCGACGTGAAGTGCGCGTAGGCCTCGTACGACAGTCCGAAGTGGCCGACGTTCTCGGGCCGGTATTGCGCCTGCTGCAGCGAGCGCAGCAGCACCGTTTGCAGCAGCGCGTAGTCGGGTCGGTCCTTGATCTTCAGCAGCAGCTTCGCGTAGTCGGTCGCCGTCGGGTCGTCGCCGCCGGGCAACGTCAGCGCGCAGCTCGCCAGGAACTCCTTGAGCTGCGCGAGCTTTTCCGGCGTCGGGCCTTCGTGGACGCGGTACAGCGCCGGATGCCCGTGCTCGCGCAGGTATTCGGCGGTGCAGACGTTGGCCGCCAGCATGCACTCCTCGATCAGCTTGTGCGCGTCGTTGCGCAGGACGGGAACGATGCGGACGATCTTGCCGTGCACGTCGAACTCGAGCTGCATCTCGGGCGTGTCGAAGTCGATCGCGCCGCGCGCCTCGCGCGCTTCCTTCAGCGCGTGGTACAGCGCGTAGAGGGGCTTCAGGTGCGGCAGCAGCGGCCGCGCCTCCTTCGGCGCTGCTTTCTCGTCGGACAGCCACGCCCAGACCTGCGTGTATGTGAGCCGCGCGCGCGAGTGCATCACCGCCGGGTAGAAGCGGTAACCCTTGATCGCGCCCGTCGCCGCCACTTCCATGTCGCACACCATGCACAGCCGCGCGACGTCGGGCTTGAGCGAGCACAGCTCGTTGGACAGCGCCTCGGGCAGCATCGGGATCACGCGGCGCGGGAAGTAGACCGACGTGCCGCGCTCGCGTGCGTCGCGGTCGAGCGCGTCGCCGTCGCGGACGTAATGCGAAACGTCGGCGATCGCGACCACGAGCCGGAAGCCCTTGCCCTTGCGCTCGCACCAGACGGCGTCGTCGAAATCCTTCGCCGTCTCGCCGTCGATCGTCACCAGCGGCAGCGCCGTCAGGTCGACACGGCCGGCGTGGTCGGCGTCGGTGACCGTCTTCGGCAGCTTTCCCGCCTGCTTCCTCGCGCCGACCGAAAATTCGTGCGGCAGGTCGTGCTTGCGCAGCGCGATCTCGATCTCCATGCCGGGATCGGCATAGCCGCCGAGCACCTCGACCACGCGGGCGATCGCTTCGCGCTGGCGGGACGGTTGCTCGACGATCTCGACGACGACGACGTCACCGGACTTCGCTTCGCCGCGCGCCTCGGGGGGCACGAGGAGGTCCTGGCTGATCCGCCGATTCTCCGCGACGACGAAGCCGATGCCGTGCTCGTCGTAGAGCCGGCCGACGACGGTGCGGTTGACGCGCTCGAGCACGTCGACGATCTCGCCCTCGGACCGGCCGCGCTTGTCGGTGCCGATGCGGCGGCCGGTGACGCGGTCGCCGTGCAGCGCCTTGTGCATCTCGCGCGGGCTCAGGAACAGGTCGGCGCCGCCGTCGTCGGGAACGAGGAAGCCGAAGCCGTCCGGGTGGCCCTGCACGGTGCCGGCGACGAGGTCGAGCTTGGCGACGACGAGGAGCTCGCCCTTGCGATTCACCAGCAGCTGGCCGTCGCGCTGCATCGCCTCGAGGCGGCCGAGGAATGCCTCGCGAGCGCGCTTGTCGACCGCCATCTCGTGCACGAGGTCGGCGGGCGGCATCGGCACGGCGGCGCGCTGCAGCGCTTCGAGGATCGCGCCGCGCGACGGCAGCAGCGCAGGATCGATGTCGCGGCGGCGGCCGGCCGCCGGCTCGGCGCGGTCAGCCGTCGGGCGGCGCGCGGGTGTCGTTGCGGCGGCCGGCTTGCCGCGCGGCGCCGGCGGCTTGGCCGGCGCGGTCGCGGTGCGGGGCTTGGCGCGGGATTCGGGCTTTTTTGACAAGGTTGGCGACGAAACGTAAAATTATGGGTTGCAGTTGCCCAGATGGCGGAATTGGTAGACGCACTAGGTTCAGGTCCTAGCGGTGGCAACACTGTGGAGGTTCGAGTCCTCTTCTGGGCACCACGATCACTGTAACACCGCAGCAACGCGAGACGCCCGCTTCCCGCGGGCGTTTTTGTCTGTGGCCTCGGCGCTGCGACGGCGCTAGTGGATGAACTTGGCGTCGCGCCCGATCATCGACAGGTCGACGTACTGCGAGCCGTTGTGGTTCTCCGGCGAGAACCGCACCAGGAAGCCGCCGATCTCGAGATAGGAGATCGACTCCATCGCGGTGACGAATTTCTCGCGCGTCGGATCCTTGCCCGTTCGGCGCAGGCCCTCGACCAGCACCTTGGCGGCGATGAATCCCTCGAGGCTCGAGAAGTTGACATCGACCTTGCCCGAACGCTTGGCGAGGTCGAGGTACTCCTTGACGATCGGCGTCAGCGGGCTCCACGGAAACGGCACCACCTGCGCGATCATCACGCCGCGGCCTTCGTCGCCGAGCGCCTCGGCCAGCGCCTTGCTGCCGACGAACGACACGGTGAAGTACTGCGAGATGCTGCCGGACTTGCGCATCTGGCGGACGAACTCCGCCGTCGACGTGTAGGCGCTGATCATCACCGTTGCCTCCGGCTGCGCCGCGTGGATGGTCTTCACCGCCGCCGCCACGTCGGTCGTGTTCCGCTCGACGGTGCCGGTTGCGACCCACGTCAGGTTACGCCGCGCGAGCGCGCGCTTGACGCCTTCGAGCCCCGCTTGGCCGTACGCATCGTGCTGGTAGAACACGGCGAACTTCTTGACGCCCGAGCGCGTCAGGTGATCGACGATGCGCTCGGTCTCGTCGTAATAGCTCGCGCGGACGTTGAAGATGTATCGGTTGAGCGGCGCGCGCAGCAGTTCGGCACCGGTGAACGGCGCGACGAACGGCACCCTCGCCTCGGTGAAGATCGGCAGCGACGCCTGGCTGGTCGGCGTGCCGACATAGGCGAACAGGAGGAACACCCGGTCCTCCTCGATCAGCTTCTTCGTGTTCTCGGCGGCGAGCTTCGACTCGTACTTGTCGTCGCGGGTCTTGAGCTCGATCCGGCGGCCGTTGACGCCGCCTGCCGCGTTGACCTGGTCGAGCCAGAGCTTCGCGCCGTCGCGCATCTGGATGCCGAGCTGCGCCGCCGGACCGCTGAGGGCGGCCGACTGCCCGATCAGGATCGACGTCGGCGTGATGCCGTCCTGCGCCGTGACGCCGAGCGACGCGAAGCCGGCCACAAGTGCCGTTATCAGGCCGTACGCGAATCGCTTCATGACTCTCCCTTTCGGGATGGCGCGCCGGAATCCGTCGGGATGCAGAGCCCCAGGCGCCTGCCCGATGGCGTAGTAATGCAAACTTCACGCCAGAAATCAATCCCGGACCATCGCCGGGGTCCCGCACGGCCCATGCGACGGCGCTAACGGCCGCCGAGCCTGGCCTTGAGCGACTCGGGCCGCAGCGTGTCGTAGACCTCGAACGGCTGGTGGATCCACGGATTGTCGGCGAGGTGCTCGACGTGGAAGTCGGGCACGAACACCGAGCACGCCTTCCACCAGAGGACCGCCGTCTTCAGCGCGACGACGTGGGGGAACCGCTTCGGCAGCTCGTCGTGGACGGCGGCCAGCGTGTGGCCCGAATCCACCATGTCGTCGACGAGCAGCACGCGCTCGCCGAGTCGCGGTTTGGTCATCGTCATGTGCTCGGCGATGACGAGTTCGCCCCGGATCGTGCCGCCGTCGGACGCATACGAATGCGTCGACAGGATCGCGAGCGGGTGCTCGAAGATCCGCGACAGTACGTCGCCGACGCGCAGGCCGCCGCGGGCGATGCAGATGATCTGGTTGAATTCGAAACCCGACTCGTGGACGTTGAGTGCGAGGCGCTCGACCAGCATGTTGTACTGGTCCCAGCTGACGTGGAGGCTCGGCATCGGATTGCCCGGTCAGCGGAACGGATGGTGGAGCAGGATCGTCTCGTCGCGGTCGGGGCCGGTCGACACCATGGCGATCGGGGTGCTTGTCAGCGACTCGATCCGGCGCAGGTACGCGCGGGCGTTCGCCGGCAGCGCGTCGAACGTCGTCGCGCCGACGGACGACTCCTTCCAGCCGGGCATCGACTCGTACACGGGACGGCATTCGGCGACGGCGTCCGCGCCGGACGGCAGCAGCGCGAGCGGCGCGCCGTCGACGGTGTAGCTGGTGCAGATCCGGATCTCGTCCATGCCGTCGAGCACGTCGAGCTTCATGATGCACATGCCGGTGACGCCGTTGAGCCCGAACGAGCGCTTCAGCGCAGGGATGTCGAGCCAGCCGCAGCGACGGGGCCGGCCCGTCACCGAGCCGAACTCGTTGCCGCGCTTGGCGAGCCCGGCACCGACGGCGTCGGTCAGCTCGGTCGGGAAGGGACCGGTGCCCACGCGCGTCGTGTAGGCCTTCACGATGCCGAGCACGTAGTCGAGGAACTGCGGGCCGACGCCCGCACCGGTGGTTGCGGTGCCGGCGAGGCAGTTCGACGACGTGACGTACGGATAGGTGCCGTGGTCGACGTCGAGCAGCGCGCCCTGCGCGCCCTCGAACAGCAGCGATTCGCCGCGTGCCCGTGCCGCCTGCAGCAGCGCCGCGACGTCGGCGACCATCGGCTTCAACTGCGGCGCGAGCGCCAGCGTCGCGTCGCGCGTTTCGGCAAAAGGCACCGGGTCGCGCTTGAAGTACTGCGTGAGCACGAAGTTGTGATACGCGAGCAGCGGCTCGAGCTTCGCCGCGAAACGGTCGGGGTAGAGCAGGTCCTGCAGCCGGATCGCGCGGCGCGCGATCTTGTCCTCGTACGCGGGGCCGATGCCGCGGCCGGTGGTGCCGATCTTCGCGTCACCCATCGCGCCCTCGCGCGCCTGGTCGAGCGCGACGTGGTACGGCAGCACCAGCGGGCACGCAGGCGAAATCTTCAGCCGCGGGCGGACGCTGACGCCGGCCGCCTCGAGCTCGCCGATCTCCTGCAGCAGCGCCGTGGGCGACAGCACGACGCCGTTGCCGATGAAGATGCCGACCTGCGGCCGCAGCACGCCGGACGGGATCAGCCGCAGCACGGTCTTCTTGCCGCCGATGACCAGCGTGTGCCCCGCGTTGTGGCCGCCCTGGAAGCGGACGACGCCCTGCGCGTGTTCGGTCAGCCAGTCGACGACCTTGCCCTTGCCTTCATCGCCCCACTGGGTGCCGATGACGACGACGTTTTTCCCCATTCCCCCCGCCTTTCGTAACTGCCGGTGCGCCCGTCAGCCGGTGCGGGCCGCAATCCCTGCGAGCTGCCGCAGGTCCAGCGTGAACCCCGTCGCCGGCCGCGCGCGGCCGAACGCCTTACCGATGCCGTCGTAGCGGCCTCCGTTGCCGATGGCGCTCGGCTCCCCGGCGGTGAACACCGAGAAGATCGCGCCGTTCTGGTAATGATAGCCGCGAAGGTCGGCCAGATCGATGTGCAGCGCCTCGACGAGCGGCTGTGCCGACTTCGCCAGCGCGGCCAGCGCCGCCAGCGCGTTGCTGATCGCCGGCGTGTCGGGCAGTTGCGCGCGCGCCGCGGACAGCACGTCCTGCGCCGGGCCGTATAGCGCCGGCAGCGCAGCGAGAGCGGTGCGCCATGCCGCCGGCAGCTTCGCCGTCAGCTCGGCCACGGCCGGCGCGTCCTTGGCGCGGAGCGCAGCGAACAGCTCGGTGTCCTCGCCGTTGCCGGCGATGCCGGCGCCGGAGGCCAGCGCGCGATAGACGCCGACATGGCCGAGGTCGAGGTGCAGGTTGCGCACGCCGGCCGTGGCGAACGAGGACAGCAGCAGCCCGACCACCTCCTCGTCGCCGGCGATCGCCGGCTCGCCGAAGAGCTCGGCGCCGATCTGGACGACTTCGCGCGTCTGCGACGTCGCCGCGGGCGTCGTGCGAAGCACGCTGCCGGCGTAGCACAGCCGCGTGACGCCGGGCTCGTTCAGCAGATGCGCGTCGATCCGCGCGACCTGCGGCGTGATGTCGGCGCGCAGGCCGAGCAGCCGGCCGGACATCGGGTCGACGACCTTGAACGTCTGCAGGTCGAGGTCGCGGCCGGTGCCGGTCAGCAGCG
>JBDTVU010000014.1:0-41344 GCA_040007035.1 Betaproteobacteria bacterium
AAGACGAACCGAAGACCGGCAACTATCTGAAGCAGGGCCTGACCGAGGCCGGGTTCGTCGTCGACCTGGTGCGTGACGGTCACGACGGGGTACACGCGGCGACCTCCGACGACTACGACCTTGTCGTGCTGGACGTGATGCTTCCCGGGCGCGACGGGTGGTCGGTCTTGCGCGCGATCCGCGATGCCGGGCGCACCATGCCGGTGCTGTTCCTCACCGCCCGCGACCAGGTCGATGACCGGGTCAAGGGGCTCGAGCTCGGCGCCGACGACTACCTCGTCAAGCCGTTCGCGTTCTCCGAGCTGCTCGCCCGGGTGCGGACGCTGCTCCGCCGCGGCAAGTCCAAGGAGCCCGAAGTGCTGCGCGTGGCCGACATGGAACTCGACCTCTTCCGGCGGCGCGTCATCCGCGCCGGCAGGCGCATCGATCTCACGGCGAAGGAATTCGCGCTGCTGGAACTCCTGCTGCGCCGGCACGACGAGGTATTGCCCCGATCGCTGATCGCGTCGCAGGTCTGGGACATGAACTTCGACAGCGACACCAACGTCATCGAGGTCGCCGTCCGCCGGTTGCGCGCGAAGATCGACGACGACTTCGAGCCCAAGCTGATCCACACGGTCCGCGGCATGGGCTACGTCCTCGAGACGCCGGAAATCGCCTGATGCGGCAATTGTCGCTGACGTTCCGGTTGACGTTCTACTTCAGTGCGATCTCGGCAGTGATCCTGCTCGCGATCGGCTACTCGGTCGGCATGGCGGTCGACCGGCATTTTGCCGAAGAAGATCGGATGGAGCTGCAGGGCAAGCAGGAAATGGTCGAACACCTGCTGGCCGGCGCCCGTTCGCCGGCGGACCTCGACGCGATCCCGCACCGGATCGACGATGCACTGATGGGCCACCAGAGCCTCGTGATGAGCATCACCGGCGCGGACGGCAAGCCGCTGTTCACCTCGCCCGGCATCGCCTTTCCGGCCCGGCTGCTCGTCGATCCCGGCCCCGGCGTCGGCGCGTCACAGCCGCCGCTGGTGACATGGGAATACGATGGCCACGCGCACCGCGGCTCCGTCATTCGCGTCCCGACACAGATGCCGGGCGTTCCCCACGCCATCGTCGGCATTGCGGTGAACATCGACCATCACCGGCTGTTTCTGGCGGAGTTCTACCGCAATCTCTGGCTGGCGATCGCCGGCGGGATCGTCCTCGCCGGCGTGCTCGGCTGGGGTGCAGCCCGGCGCGGCCTCGCACCCGTCCGCGCGATGGCGGCCGTCGCACGGACGATCACGGCGAGCCGGCTGCACGACCGTCTGCCGCTCGCCACGCTGCCGGCGGAGCTGGTCACCCTCGCGACGTCGTTCAACGACATGCTGTCGCGGCTGGAGGACTCGTTCCGGCGGCTGTCCGAGTTCTCGTCGGACCTCGCCCACGAGCTGCGCACGCCGGTCACCAACCTGATGATGCAGTCGCAGGTGGCGCTGTCGCGCTCGCGCTCGGTCGACGAATATCGCGAAGTGCTTTATTCGAACGTCGAGGAGTACGACCGGCTTGCCCGGATGATCACCGACATGCTCTTCCTGGCGAAGGCGGACAACGGGCTGATCGTGCCGCACGACGAGGCGATCGACGTCGCGAGCGAAGTGCGGGAGCTGTTCGAGTTCTTCGACGCGCTCGCGGAGGAAAACGGAGTGACGCTCGCCGTCGCCGGCAACGGCGCCGTTCATGGAGAGCGGTCGATGATCCGCCGCGCGATCAGCAACCTGCTGTCGAATGCCATCGACCACACGTTGCGCGGGGGGCGCGTCGACGTGAAGATCGACCCGGCGCCGGGCGGACTGCTCGGAATCGCCGTGGAGAACCCGGGTGCGACGATTGCCGCCGAGCATCTGCCGCGCCTGTTCGATCGTTTCTACCGTGTCGATCCATCGCGGCGGAGGTCGACCGACGGCGCCGGGCTCGGGCTGGCCATCACCAGGTCGATCATCGCCGCGCATCACGGAACCGTGCAGGCGTTTTCCGAGGACGGTCTCACCCGGTTCGAGATCGTGATTCCCGGACGGCTGGCGGGATGACTTCCTGCATCCGATGCTTGCGCTATACTCCGCGGCCGTGAAGCGCTTTGTCCTGCTGATGCTGTTGGCCGTGCTGCCCATTCAGACCGCATGGGCCGCAGGGGTTGGCCATTGTCCGCAGGGTGATGGACAGCGCGACCGGGCGCCCGCGCCGCACGAACGCCCGCACGCAGCCGACGTGCACGATCATGGCATTGGCCACGATCACGGCGTCCCGGGGCACACCGCGGGTGCGGGCCTCGATTGCAGCGCATTCCACTTTGTTGCGCTCGAGCCGGTTTTGGCGCTGGTGCAAGCGTTGCCGCCGGTCGGCGTGACCGCCGGCGACAGCGAGAACTCAGGATACAAGTCGCATATTCCGGACGGGCCCGAGCGGCCCTGCTGGCGTGCCGCCGTCTGATTCGGCGAGACGCCCCCACTCTTCAGCAATCCGCGCGCGCAGCGAAACGCCAGAGTTGTCTCGTCGAGCATGTCTCGTTTTCAATGGAGACCTCGATGCAACGATGGCTATTGCTGTTTGTGCTGCTGGCGGCGGTGGGCGCTGCGGTCCCGGCGTACTCGCAATCCCTGCACGACGCGGTGGAGGGCGCGTGGAACAGGCAACCCACCGCCAAGGCCACGGGCGCGCGCGAAGACGAATTCGCCGCGAAACGCGATGCCGCGGCAGCGCTTTTTCCGGAGCCGCCGAGCGTCAATCTTGGCTACCGCACGGACCAGGCCAACCAGAACGCCGGCGTACGCGAACTGGAGGGCGTGGTGTCGTTTCCGATGTGGGCGCCCGCCACCCGCGGCGCCGCACAGGCGCTGGCCAAGGCGGAGTCCGAACAGTTCGGCTCCACGCTACGGTTCCAGCGCTGGCGCGTCGCCGGGGAGGTGCGTGAGGCTTATTGGCAGGCCCGTCTGGCCGCCACCGAACAGGAACTGGCACAGCGAAAGGTAAGCGAGGCAGTGGCGCTGGCCGCCGATGTCGAGCGGCGCCTGAAGGCCGGCGATCTTGCCCGGGTCGACCTCAATCAAGCGCGTGCTGCCGAGCAACTGGCCCGAGCGGTGCTCGCGGATACCAGTGCGCGGGCGTACCGCGCTGCGCAGACGTTCTACGTACTGACTGGCATGAAGCTGCTTCCCGCGGTCGCCGAGCCGGTCTCGACGGCGCCCCGCGATCTCGAAACCCATCCGCAACTCGACGCCGGTGGGCGCGCGGCCGCCACCGCACGTGCCAAACTTGGGCAAACGACGACCGCGACGCGCGATCCGCCGGAGATCGAAGTCGGTATGCGCCGGGAGCGCTCCGCGTTCGGCGAGTCCTATGCGAATTCGATCATTGTCGGGATCAAGGTGCCGTTTGGAACCGATGCGCGCAATCAGCCGCGCATCACTGCGGCCAATTCCGAACTCATCGAAGCGCAGGCCACGCTGACCCTGGACCGGCAGAAGCTGGTGGCCGACATCAGTGCGGCCGAAGTCGACCTGGAACAGGCACGCGAGATCGAACAGCTCGCCGCCGAGCGCTTCCGCTTGGCCGCCGATACCCAGGCCCTTTACGCCAAGGCGTTCGCGCTGGGCGAAGTCGACCTGCCCTACCGGCTGCGTGCCGAAAACGAACGCTTCGATGCCGAGCTTGCCTTGACGCGCGCACGGATCGAGGTAGGGCGTGCGATCTCCCGATTGAATCAAGCACTCGGAGTCTTCCCATGACTGTCGTACGCGTACTACTGCATTGCGCGTGGGTTGCGCTAAGCCTGCTGGCCTTCGCTGCCTACGCCCACGAAGGACACGACGACTCGACACCCGGCGTCCCCGCCGCGATCGCCGGAGGGGTGCCGCGCGTCGAGGCGAATTCCGACCTGTTCGAGATCGTGGGAGTCATCGACAACGGCACGATGACGCTTTTTCTCGACCGTTACTCGACCAACGAACCGATTGCCAACGCGAAGATCGACGTCGAGATCGGGTCGGTGAATGGTGTCGCGCAACAAAACGTCGATGGCACTTACACATTCAAGCATGCCCTGCTGGTCCAGCCGGCACAACTCCCGATCACGTTCGCCATCGCAGCCGTCGGTGAAAGCGATCTGCTTACGGCGGCAGTCGTTATCCCCGATCTCACCGCAGACGGCGCGCATTCAACTGCGGCGCCTCAGTGGAAATGGTGGTGGTGGGTGGCCGGCGGCCTTCACTTGCTCGGCATGATCGCCCTCGCCTGGTTGTTGCTCCGCCGTCATCGTGCCAAGGAAACCGCCCCATGAACCCGCTCATTCCATTGCTGGCGTCGGTCATCGCCGCCGCAACCCCAATTGCGGGCCATGCCGATGCCGGCCACGATCACGGACCGGCGCCGACGCCCAGCCAAGGCGTCGGGCCGCAACGATTGCCGGATGGCAGCGTCTACTTACCCAAGCTCTCGCAGCGCCAGTTGGGACTGCGAACGTTGGTCGCAAAACAGGCCGCCTCGTCAGAAACCTTCGAGTTGTTTGGCAAGGTCGCGATGGACCCGAATGCCGGCGGAAAAGTGCAGCCGACGGTGGCCGGTCGCATTGAACCGGGGCCACGGGGTCTGCCGTTGCTTGGGCAACAAGTTAGAAAGGGCGAAGTGCTGGCCTATGTCCGGCCGTCGGCAGGCGCGATCGAACGCGCCAACCAGGCGGCCCAAGCCGCCGAGCTGCGCGCCAACAAGTCGCTCGCCGAGAAGCGCGTCGCTCGCCTGCAGCAGCTCGAAGGCACGGTGCCGCAAAAGGACATCGATGCGGCGAAGGCTGAGGTGGGCGCGCTGACCGAACGTCTTGCGGCCGTGGGTGGCAGTCTGTCCATCACCGAAGCGCTGGTGGCGCCGGTGACGGGAGTGATTGCTTCGGCCACAGTCGTTTCCGGTCAGGTGGTTGACGCCCGCGAAGTGTTGTTCGAGATTGTCGATCCGACCCGCCTGCTGGTCGAAGCGATTGCCCATGACGCGAAACTCGCCACGCGCATCACGGCCGCCAGCGCGACCATCGAGCCCGGGATCTCCCTTCCGCTCACGTTTATTGGAGCGGGGCGCAGTCTGCGCGAGCAAGCACTTCCCATCCTGTTTCGCTTCAATGCGGGTAAGCAGCCGCTGCCTTCCCTGACTGTGGGCCAGCCTTTGACGGTGTTGGCGCAGACCGCGCAGACCGTCACCGGCTACGCGGTGCCGGCCACGGCAATTGTGAAGGACCGAAACAACCAGGACATCGTCTGGGTGCACGTCAGCGCCGAGCGATTCATACCCAAGACGTTGCGTTACGTGCCGATGGATGGCGCAACCTCAACCATCGTTGATGGTGTGGCAGCGGGCGATCGCATCGTCGTGCAGGGCGCCTCCCTCCTGAATCAGGTGCGGTAAACCATGTTTTCCTACCTTGTTGAAGCAAGCCTCAAGAATCGGCTGCTGGTCGTTGCCGTGGCGGTGGTGATGATGATCTACGGCGCGCTTACGCTCACGCGCATGCCCGTGGACGTCTTTCCCGACCTCAATCGGCCGACCGTTACGCTGATGACCGAAGCCGGTGGCATGGCGCCGGAGGAGGTGGAGCAGCTCATCACGTTTCCACTGGAGACGGCGATGAACGGCATGCAAGGCGTGACCGGCGTCCGCTCGATTTCTTCGGTTGGATTGTCCATCGTCTACGCGACCTTCGACTGGGACGTTGACATCTATCGCGCGCGCCAAGTGGTCACCGAGCGGATCGCGCTGGTCAAGGATCAGTTGCCCGAAGGCGTCACGCCGGCGATGGGTCCGATTGCCTCCATCATGGGGGAGATCATGCTGATCGCGCTTCCCATCGATCCCAGGAAGATCGATCCGATGCAGGTGCGCGAATACGCCGACTGGGTTCTGCGGCCGCGGTTGCTGACCATTCCCGGCGTCGCGCAGGTCGTTCCGATCGGCGGCGAAGTACGTCAGTTCCAAGTGCAGCCGAACACTGCACGGATGGCGGAACTCGACATCAAGCTGGAACAAATCGCGCGCGTGTTGAAGGGCTTTGCCGCGAATACCAGCGGTGGCTTTCTGGAGCTGAATTCGCGGGAGTATTTGATCCGCAACATCGGTCGCACGTCGCGGCTGGGAGACCTGCAGCGACTCTCGGTCGGGGTCAAGCACGGCCAACCCATTCTGCTCAGTCAAGTCGCCGAGGTGACCTTTGCGCCTGCGATCAAACGCGGCGACGCGGGCTACAACGGCGGGCCGGCCGTTGTGCTCGGCATCCAGAAGCAACCGACGGCCGACACCATCCGGCTCACCGAGCACATCGAGACGGCACTGTCCGAGTTGGCCAAGACCCTCCCCCCGGGGATGGAAACGCCGGTCGTGACCGTCCGTCAAGCGTCGTTCATCGAGGCGTCGATTTCGACACTGGAGGGGAAGCTGCTGGCAGCATCAGCGGTGGTCGCGGTCGTGTTGTTTCTCTTTCTCGGCAATCTGCGCACGACCCTGATTTCACTGACCGCCATTCCGGTGTCGATCCTGGTCACCGTCCTGGTGTTCAGGTATTTCGGACTCTCGATCAACACGATGACGTTGGGCGGCTTGACCATCGCCATTGGTGGCTTGGTCGACGACGCAGTCGTTGGCGTGGAAAACGTGCTGCGCCGCATGAAACTCGACCGCCGGCACGCCAAGGCGCATCACGTTCACTTTCGTCCGGCCGAGTTGATTGCCAGCGCGACGATGGAGGTCCGATCCGCCATCGTCTATGCCACCGTGATCATCGTGCTGGTGCTGGTCCCGCTGTTCTTTCTGCCGGGCATGGAGGGGCGGCTGATGCTGCCGCTGGCGATTGCTTATATCGTGTCCTTGCTGGCTTCGATGCTGGTATCAGTGACACTGACGCCGGTCATGGCCTATTACCTGCTGCCGGGCATGAAGCAGCTCGACCACGGCGATACCAGGTTGCTGCAATGGATCAAGGCGCGCTACCGACGGTCGCTCGAATGGGTGCTGGAGCATCCGAAATCCCTGCTCGCCGCGGGCGCCGTATCCGCGATCATTGCGGCCGGGACGGTACCTTTTTTCGCAAGGACGTTCCTGCCCCCATTCAACGAAGGATCGGCCGTCGTCGGGATGCGGCTCAATCCGGGCACGACACTGGGAGAAACGATCACGGTGGCGCGGCAAGCCGAAGTGCTGTTGAAACAGGTCCCCGAGGTGCAGCACGTTGGCCGCCGCTCGGGCCGCGCCGAACTCGACGAACATGCCGAGGGCGTTCACGTTAGCGAACTCGATGTGGCGCTCGAACGTTCCGGCCGCGATCCCGCAGCCGTCTTCGCCGACATGCGCAAGGTGCTCTCATCCCTGCCGGTGGCGCTCAACATCGGCCAGCCGATTTCCCATCGCATCGACCACATGCTGTCGGGGGTGCGGGCGCAGATCGCCATCAAGATTTTCGGGGACGATCTTGACACGCTGCGCGGCCAAGCTGCCGCAATTCGAGACCGGGTGGCCCGCATTCCCGGTGTCGCCGATCTGGAGATCGAGAAGCAGGTGTTGACGCCGCAGGTCAAGATCCGGGTCGACTACGAGCGCGCCGCGCACTATGGGGTATCGCCCTCGGAACTCCTGGCCGAGTTGCAGATGATGATCGACGGCGAACGGGTTACGCAAGTGATCGAAGGAAGTCGACGCTTCGCTCTGGTGCTGCGTCTTCCGGAGTCCGCTCGCTCGATCGAGGGCCTGAAACGCATGCTGATCGACACCCCGGGAGGTCGTGTGCCGTTGGCGCTGCTCGCTTCCATCGAAGAAGCCGACGGGCCCAATCAGATCTCGCGTGACGATGGGCGTCGCCGCATCGTGCTGTCGGCCAATGCGCAGGATCGGGCGCTGTCCGATGTCGTCGCGGACATTCGCCGCGCCGTCGCCGAACAGCAGCTTCCGGCCGGCTACTTCGTTACGCTGGGCGGGCAGTTCGAGGCACAGGAGGAAGCCAGCCGATTGATCGGCCTGCTGTCGATCGTTTCCGCGGCGCTCATCTTCCTCATTCTCTACAACCGGTATCGGTCGGCCGCGCTCGCCTGGCTGATCATGGCAAACATTCCATTGGCGCTTGTTGGAAGCGTGATCGGCCTGTGGCTTTCCGGTCATCCCCTGTCCGTGGCGACGTTGGTCGGCTTCATCACGCTGGCCGGGATCAGCATCCGGAATGGCATCCTGAAGGTCAGTCATTACCTAAATCTATGCGCCTCCGAGAACGAGGCCTTCGGCAAGCCCATGATCGTTCGCGGCTCGCTCGAGCGCCTGACGCCAGTATTGATGACGGCGTTGGTGGCGGCGTTTGCGTTGGCGCCGCTGCTCTTCGAAGCCGGAATGCCGGGCACCGAGATCCTGCACCCGGTCGCGATGGTCATCTTTTCAGGCTTGATCAGCTCGACACTGCTCGACTCCTACCTGACCCCGGCGATGTTCTGGCTGTTCGGCCGGAAGCCGGTTGAACGGCTTGTCGCCGGCAGCGGCAAGGTCGTGTACTGACACCCGACACCCGACACCCGCTCGGGCCCGGGTACTGGCGCGTGTACCCGGAGTCCATCCTCTATAACGCCGCCGACGGAGGGAATCCTATGCAAATTCGCCAAACACTCATCGTTACCGCCATCGCACTTGGTGCAAGTACCATCGCACTTGGCGACGGTGATCACAAGCCGATGTATGGCGGCATCGTGGCCGTGGTCAAGGATGTCCAATACGAACTGGTCGCCAAGTCGGACTCGGTGGCGGTGTTCATTCTGGACCATGGCAAGAAAGTCGCCACCAAGGGTGCCACCGGCAAGCTGACGCTGCTCACCGGCAACGACAAGAGTGACATTGCGCTGGTTCCCGTAGGCGAAAACGGACTCGAAGCCAAGGGCACCTTCAAGCTCCCGCCGGGCACCAAGGTGGTATCCACGATTACCCTCGAAGGAAAATCCGCCGTCAGCGCACGATTCGAAGTCAGGTGATCGCGTGGGCATGCGACCTGCGGGTCGGCGTCGGGGGCGAGTGGTCGCGGGATTGCCCGGTCTTCCGAGCGCAATGTTCGACAGCGTCAGCTGCGCCGCCGTTCCGGCGCCAAATCGTGCCCGCAGAAGGACCTGCCGGGCTGGTATCGCATCGAGATCATGATTGCCGGATGGTTACGAAAATGTAATGCTCGCGTCATCGCCGGGTTGCCGCGCTGCTGCTCACATGCGTCATCGGAAATCGGCGTCCGCCGCGCGCGTTTTTCCGTGCCCCGACGGCAGACGAGTGTGACCGCGGTCACATACGTTTCCCGTTCGAGCGCTCATGGTGGGATCCCTGACGGGGGAGATCGTCGAGCGAATGCGAGGCAGCATCCCGCCAACCGAGCCAGTCAACCTGCGCGAAGCATTGGAGCAGCGATATGAAGCGAATTCTTGCAGCGAGCATTCTGGGTGCGATGTCGACCCTCAGCCTGGCGGCAATGCCGGGGTCGATGATGTCGACGGCGTCGTATTTTCCGCTGGTCGATGGCGCCAGGTACGACTACGTCTTCGCCAACGGGCCGCGGATGACCGCCACGGCGGTGATGCATGCGGGCCAGAACTGGGCCGGCGCGACACAGTTGACCAGCGTCCACATGACGGCCGTTTGCAGGACGGCGACACCCTGCTCCGAGGACACGACCGACTTCTACCGGATGGATCCTGACGGCATGCGCTACTTCGGAGGCGATGGCACGACGCCTGCGGACGATCATTACATGATGTCGCTCTCCGGCCCGGAATGGCTGCTGAAGAACCCGGTGGCGCCCGGGACCATGATGGGCCCCGGCATGGGCTATCTGAACACGGAGATGTGGCAGGCCGCCGTGTCCGGAACGAATACGATGATGGGTCCGCAGAACTACATGAGCAGCTACCAGGCGCAGGCGCTGGAGACGGTCACGACGCCGTCCGGCACCTATTTCAACGCGCTGCACATCCGCGAGCAACGCGGGTCGGGTTACGTGCGCGACGTCTGGTATGCGCCCGGCGTCGGGATGGTGCGCTGGATGGACGGGCAGGAGGAGGCGTTGCTGGCCAAAGTCACCCTGTCCAGCGGAACGGTGCCCATGGTGGCGCGCGCGGTCGAGTATTACTACGCGCGGCTCGACCATTACTTCATTACCGCCGACACGGCGGAAATCGGCGCACTCGATGCCGGGCGATTTCCGGGCTGGCAACGCACCGGCATGAGCTTCAATGTCGTCGCCGCCGGCGGTGCAGCCGGCACGACGTCTCCCGTGTGTCGCTACTACGGCAATCCGGCCGCCGGTCTGGACACGCATTTCTACTCGGCGTCGCCCGGGGAATGCACGATGATCCACCAGAACTGGCCGACCCAGTGGATGCTGGAATCGAGCAACGTGTTCCAGGTGTACATGCCGGACTCGTCGAGCGGCGCGTGTCCCGCCGGTACGTTGCCGGTTTATCGCACGTGGAATCGGCGGGCGGACACCAATCATCGCTACACGATGGACTTCGCCGTCACGATGATGATGATGGGGCGAGGCGACGTCGCGGAGGGCTACGGCAACCCGCCCGTGGCCATGTGCTCACCGCAGTAGGCAAAGCACCGCGGCGGTCGCCGCGGAGCGCAGCAGGTGAGCGAACGGGGTGCGCGCCGGGCGCGCGTCGCCGAAGCAACGCGGGGCGCCGCGGACCAGTCCGCGTTCCCCGGCGAGAGATCCGCCTCTGCGCGGTCGCGTCGGGCGGTAAGAGCCGTCGAGGGCGGTCGTCCTTCCGCCTGAAGCGCTCTGCCGAAATCGAGGCAGCGCGTCTTGGTGTGCGGAACACCTCGCTGATTACGGTACGGTTACCGATTTGTAATTTTCCGGTCACCGCCTGGGCAACCTCACGCGGATAGTGTTGATACGCGCCCCCGCTGATGCGGGTGGGTCCGCACTCTCGGCCGCAGGATTCATTCTCCGCGGCGACGAACCGCGGGGCTGAGGTGGAAGGGCGGCGACTCATTTCATTTTCCCAACCCATCCGGATGCGGACGGCGCATGTCGATACGTTCGCTTCGTGCGGTCAAGACGGCGGATGAAGCAAACATCTTCGCAGTACGTGCGCCACCGCACCGAGCATCCGGATGGGCAAGCAGACAATTGCCGCCACGTTCGAGGGCAAACAGGGCTGCCGGTTGGCCGCGTGATCGGCTGACACGGTGCCGCAACCCGGCGGCATGGCGACCGACAGTGCATTGGCTCCGGACGGAACTTGACCTCGTCCTATTCGCTAACTCAAAGGAGATTGCTTCCATGGACACCACAACCAGGGCCGCGCTCGTCATCGCATTTGCCGTCGCAATTGTGCTGTTGCTGCTCTTCGGCGGCGGTATGACGACCGGGGCGATGTTCAGCGGCGGGATGATGGGAAGCGGATACATGGGCGGAGGAGGATCCATGGGCGGAATAAGCTGGATGTGGATTCCCACCCTGCTTGTCTTCGGCCTCGGCGCCCTGCTCGCTTGGGCCATCTTCGGGAAGAAATAGGTTCGAACGTCGACAATGTCCTAGTGGCCAGCGCACGCCGTTCCGGTTCGCGTGGCGAAATGAACCCGCACAATCCATCAAGGAGCTGCAGATGAACAGAATCGCCGTTTCCGCACTCGCCCTGGGCGTTTTCTCGGCCTCCGCATTGGTGCTGGCCCAAGCGCCGGTTGCGCCCGCGATGAAGGCGGGCTCCGCCCAGTCGATGCCCGGCATGGACATGCAAGGGCAGATGGGACAGATGGACGCCCACGTGAGACAGATGCAGGCGATGCACGAGAAGATGATGAAAGCCACCACGCCCGAAGATCGCAGGAAGGTCATGGAGGAGCAGCAGAAGGAGATGCAGGAGAGCATGGGGATGATGAATCAGATGATGCAGGGCGGCGGGATGATGGGCGGACAAAGCGGCGCCATGTCGGGCGGCAAGGCCGGCGGAATGCCGGCGGGTAAAGGCGCGACCGGGGACACCGCCGCCCAGATGCAGATTATGCAGAAGCGGATGGACATGATGCAGATGATGATGCAGTCGATGATGGACCAGATTGGGCCGATGTCCGGCGCCAGGGGAAGCGAAGCGGTACCGAAAAAATAAGGTTCTTCGCCGATCTCCGGGAACTGCAGAAGTGGCAGCCGCCCTTTGGATGATGGGGTCGGACCGGTGCCGGGAAGCGCCGACATCGAATCCCCGACCGGCGACGGGTACCGGCGCTACAGAATGCGAACGCCGGCATTCCTTCCGGTGTTCGCCGTCGACCACCGCGTTGCCTGACCGGCGACGGCAGGCCGCATCCATTGATGTCGCTTCGCGGACCGGCTGAGGAGATGCTCATGCGCTCACGAAAATCGCTGCTGATGCTCATCTTCGTCATTGCCGCGACGGCGAGCGGGGCGCAGGACGCCGCGAAGGAACGCGTCATCGAGTTGAACGACGGCGGCCGGGTCGTTCTGCGCGCCGATGGCACAATGGGCCACTATGACACCGCGGGCAGCCCGATCGTCATGACCGAAGGCGTCGTGATGACCGCAAGCGACGGCACCCGGATCCTGATGAAGGGCCAGGCGCTGTGGCGGGAGATCGTCGAGCAGGTGGCGCTGAACCTCGGACTCGCATCGACGTTCCCCTTGCGCCGAGACGGGGCGGATGAACGGGTTATCGACCTCTTGGACGGCGGGCGGATCACGCAGCGGAGCGACAGGGCCATGGCACACTACGACGCGGCCGGGAACCACGTCCAGATGGCGGACGGCGAGGTGATGACGGCGAAGGATGGCACACGGATCCTGATGACCAATGGTGCGCTGTGGAGCACGCCCTTGAATCGCGGCGAAACGCGGTCAGGGCAATGATAGAACGGGTGCGGAACGCCTCGGCGTCGTGTTGCGGGTAACGACGAGACGGACTCCCTCTGCCGCTCCTGCCGAGGCGACTGCGCAGCTGGCCGACGGCAGGACCGGTGGATGCGGATTCACGGGTCCGATGCACCCGGAGGGTTGGCGGACCGGCGCTGGCACCTGCCCGAAATGCGGCATGGCACTGAAACCCGTGCTTCCGTCCGCGAGTGGCAACCGATGATCGAAGCGTCCGCTCTCGGCCTTGCCAGCGCCTTTGTCGCTGGCGTCGTGTCGTTTCTCTCGCCCTGCGTGCTGCCGTTGGTGCCGGGCTATGTCTCCTATCTTGCGGGTCAGTCGGCCGCCGGTCACCGCCACCGGCCCGGCCTCGGCGCAAGGCTTCCCGCCGTCATGCTGAGCACTTTTTTTGTGGCCGGCTTCTCATCGGTGTTCATCGCCCTCGGCGCGAGCGCCACTGCCCTCGGGCGACTGCTGCTCGACTATCGCCATGCCGCCAACATCGTCGGGGGTTCGCTCATCATCGTATTCGGCTTGTTCATGACGGGCTTGCTGCAGCTGCGAATGTTCCAGCGCGACATCCATTTTCACCTGCACCTGGCGGGCGGCCGGCCCTTGCCGGCATATCTGCTGGGTCTCGCTTTCGGGTTCGGCTGGACGCCGTGCATCGGACCCGTCCTCGGCGCAATCCTCACTTTGAGCGCCGTTTCGTCCAGCGTCGCGACTGGCGTGGTGCTGCTGACAGCCTATTCGCTCGGGCTGGGCGTTCCGTTCGTGCTCTCCGCCGTGTTCACGGATCGGCTGGTGGCCAGACATCGGGAAATCAAGCGCCTCGGCCGGATTCTCTACGCTGTCGCAGGCGCGGTGATGATCGTCACGGGCGTTGCCATGATCACCGGTCACCTGTCGATGTTTGCGATCTGGCTTCTGCAGGCATTCCCTGCGCTGGGTAACGTAGGTTGAGCTCGCATCACGATCGGACTGACGTTTTTCGGGGTCACTGGCACCGTCACCCGTTTGAAAATGCCTGCTCGAGTTCGAGCGTCGTCGGCTGCTCGTCGATTGCGACCTCTTTCAGGGATGAACAAGTCCGCTCAGCTGGAGGTCACGCAGACGCAGGTAAAGTGGGTCGAGTATCACGGCTCGCCACGCAGAGGGCGTCGTGCCCGCGCCTCGCCCGCTCGGTTCACGCGCCCGCCCACGCCCGGGTGGCGCGTCCATTGGTTTTTGCCGCATCCCCACGCGGCAGATCATTCGTGACAGCGGCGGCAAGCCAAATCGGGATCGGCACGCCGCGGCAGCGGCGCATTCGCCGAGATGGAGCCGACCGTTGAAACGAGACTGTGTTCGCTGCCGCACCGACCGCGACAGTATTTCAGCGCAGATTCGCTCCAACGGTACGAATTCCGAAGCGTTCTTGCGCTGCGTTGCAGGCAGCTGTCGCGGATGAGGTGCCTGTGGCATTTGGGGCTCGCGTCGCCCGGATTCGCAAGATTGTGTGACGCCCTTTCAGACTCTTGCGCCATTTGCCCAAGTAGCCCATCTTTTTTCATCGTTTCGATCGGAGAAATTCATGAAGAACTTACTTGCAATGGCTGTTGGCACGGCGTCCCTGCTGGTCACCGGCGTCTCCTTCGCGCAGAACGGCGGCATGATGAATGGTGGCATGTGGGGCGGCGGCTGGATGGGCGGATACGGCGGGATATGGGGGCCGATCCTGCTTGTCGTCGTGGTCATCGGCCTCGTGGCATTCGTCATGCAGAGAAAGGGCAAGTGAACGGACGTGACCAGTAATGACTCGTGCGCGACCTGCACCAGGCCACCCGTTCCACGTAGCGAATGAATCGAGCCGGTAAAGTCGAAGCAGTCATGTCTAGAATACTGCACCGCCATCGCAAATTCCTTGCCTCGACCGTTCTGGGGTTTTGGGCGTTTGCGGTATTCGTGGGTATCGCGGGTGCGTGTACTTGGGATGGCGTAACGGCGGCACTGCAGCAACCGAAAACGGCAGTACACGCTGCGGGTGATGCTACGGACCACGCCATGGCGATTGGCTGTGACGAGTTCTGCAGCAATGAT
The DNA here is from genome assembly GCA_040007035.1 of Betaproteobacteria bacterium. Classification (GTDB taxonomy): domain Bacteria; phylum Pseudomonadota; class Gammaproteobacteria; order Burkholderiales; family Casimicrobiaceae; genus CAIWHR01. Next base: position 14,974 of record JBDTVU010000014.1, read on the forward strand.
GTTCCCCTGCTCGGCGTGCTTCAGCTGGTTCAGGAGCAACCCTCCGGACAGCCGCTAGTACTCGCAACACACCACAACTTCGGCGTTCCGCCGATTTCCGCGCCTGCTCTCCGATTGGCGCGGACAGCACATCCGTCGCCGGGTGTGCCGTTCTCCCTCCGCATCGTCCATCTCACGTTGTAAGCGGCCGCGCGGCTGAGCGCGTTCCCGACGCTCGGCCGGCGCGCGCCCAGATTTCCCTGGGCGTTGCCTCCCGCTGGGCTCACGCGCCCCACGGCGTGGGTTGCCCATCCGCCTAACCGGTTTACTTGGAGTGCCACATGAAGAAAACACTAGCGATTGCTATTGGTACAGCGGCTCTGCTTTCCGCGTGCGCGGGTGTGCCGCTGGCGCAGGACGCGAATGCACCGGCGCTGAATCCCGACGCCACGGCGACGCAATCCGGCTCGTCCATGAACATGAGCAGTCAAATTGGTCAGATGGACGACCACATGAACAAGATGCAGGCGCTGCACCACAAGATGACGAGCGCGACCACACTCGAGAAACGCCGGAACGTGATGGACGAGCAGCGGCAGGAAATGCAGGAATCCATGGCCATGATGAAGCCGATGATGCAAGGCGGCGCGATGATGGGCGCCATGGGCGCAGGCATGATGGGTCAAAAGGGCCAGCCCGCGGATGCCAACGCGCAAATGCAGATGATGCAGAAGCGCATGGACATGATGCAGATGACGATGCAGACGATGATGGATCAGCAGGGAATGATGGCCGGCCCCCGGAACCTCGACACGGTGCCCAAGAAGTAATCGGGATTGGGAGAAGGTTCCGGAATGGTCCTGGGCATGAGTATCGGGAGAAGCGCGTGGCGGCAGTGATCAATGCAGAGAAAAGCAGTGTGCTGCGCGCAGCGCCGCGGCTGGCGCAAATCCTGCGCGTGCTCGTCCGACACAAGTTCCTGGGCGCGCTGCTCGGAAAGCGGCATCGGCCTTCGCCGAAGGAGGTGCGGGAAGCCTTCGAGGAACTGGGGCTGGTCTTTCTCAAGTTCGGACAAGTGCTCGCGATGAGGCGCGACCTGCTGCCGGCCGCCTACACCAAGGAACTGGAACTGCTGCACGATGAGTTGCCGGCGATGGACGTTGGCACGATGCGTGCGACGGTCGAGACCGAACTGGGCGCAGCGATGACCGATTTGTTCTCGTCGTTCGACGAAACACCGCTGGCCGCCGCCACCATCGCGCAGGTGCATAAGGCGACGATGCACGATGGGCGTCAGGTGGCCGTGAAAGTGCAGAGGCCCGGCCTCGACGCAATAATCTCGACCGATATCGCGGCACTCACCTACGTGGTGGCGCTGGGAGAGCGGCTTTTTCCCCATCTGCGCGCACTCGATCTCCCGGTCGTGGTGAAGGAATTTGCCAGCAGTCTCAAGCGCGAAACCGATTTCGTTCGCGAAGCGCGGTCCATAGCACTCTTCCGTGTCGCGCTGGCAGATGTCCCCGACCTCTGGATTCCGGATGTGGTGGCGGCGGGTACGCGCGGAGCCGTGCTCTCGCTGGAATTTTCCGCGGGCGAACGGATCGATCAGTACGCCAAGTTACATACGGAAGCCATGCCGCAGTTGATGAACACCCTCGTAAGACTGATGCTGCAATCGATCTTCGAAGAAGGGTTGTTTCACGCCGACCCGCATCCCGGCAATGTCTTCGTCCTGCCGGACGGGAGGCTTTCTCTGCTGGACTTCGGAAATACAGGCGAGCTCGACGAGCCGATGCGCGACTCGCTGATTCTCCTGCTCGATGCAGTCGTCAAAGGCGACGCGCGTACTGCCACCGAGGCGTATCTCGAAATGGCACCAGCAAGCGAGAACGTCAATCGTGCGGCGCTGCTGGTTGACATGAAGGCTGCACTCTATGAAATCCGCAGGTCCGATCTGACGGATGTCTCGATCGGGGACGCGTTCGATTCACTGATGAGTGCCGGAAGCCGGAACGGGGCGCACAATCCCGCCGAATTCGTCCTGCTGACACGCGCTTTCGTCATTCTGGAGTCGTTGGTACGCCAACTTGCGCCGGAACACAATTTCATGAAATCGTTCCGCGAAGAGATCTCGCGTCTGACGGCGAAACACTTCGCGCCGACGCGGATAAAGGAAAAGACGACCACGCTCGCGCGTGAATTGGAGCGCTTGATAGCTGATGCGCCTGGCGACACGCGGCGCGTGCTCCGGCGTATGGCCGAGGGCAATCTGGGCCGACTTCCGGGGCTTGAGACCCTGGGAGGTCGCTTCAGCCGCAATCTCGAGCGGCTTGCGAGCGCTATCGCGTTGGCGGCGCTGGTGATCGGCGGCTCGATGCTGTTGATGACGCCGATGGGCGGCTGGCACGATACTGTCGGGGAAACGATGCTTGTCGGCGGGCTTGTCGGCATGATCATCAACGGCGTTCGTGCCTTGCGTCGCGACCATGGCCAAGCACTATGACGTCACTGGAAGGGAGTAGATTGATGTACGGATTCAGCACTGAACTTAAGCTACCGTTCGATACGGCCGTCGCGAAGGTCACCGAGGCCCTGAAAAAGGAGGGATTCGGCGTGCTCACCGATATTGATGTCAAGGCGACGCTGAAGGCCAAGCTCGATATCGACCGGCGGCCGTATCGCATCCTCGGCGCATGCAACCCCCCGCTTGCACACCGCGCGATCGAGGCAGACCCCGACGTGGGTTTGTTGCTGCCGTGCAACGTCGTCGTGCGCGAAGAAGCCGATGGAACCATAACGGTTGCGTTCATGGATCCGGCGGCCGTGTTGCAGCTGGTCGACAATCCGGAGGTGCACGCCCTTGGCAAGGAGGTACGGGCACTTCTGCAGCGGGTCTGCGCGAGCCTCGAGGCATGACGCCGGGACAAGATGCGGACGCAGGGCGTTGTTCACGCGATGACCGAATGAGCAAACGCGGATGAGAGCGGCCCGAGTTACCCCGGAGACCGGCATTGATCCTCGCGCAATGCGCACCAACGCGATGTCCGGCGTTGTGGCACGTCTGGGTCTCTGGTCGGCGCTCGCCTTCGTCTTGAACCTGACGTGGGAAATCGCGCATGTCAGGCTTTATACGATCTGGGCCACGGCGGATGGTATGGGCGTCGCATGGGCACTGCTTCATTGCTCCCTGGGCGACGTGGTGATTGCCCTCGCGATGTTCGCGCTAGCCGGCGTTATGCTCGGGCGCGCGGATTGGCCGGCGTCGCGTCCGTGGGCAGGTGGCGCAATTGTCGTGATCGGCGCGGTGGTTTTCACTGCATGGAGCGAATGGTTCAACGTCTATCGCGCCGGCGGCTGGGGCTATACGGCGAGCATGCCGATGATTTTCGGTGTTGGCGTTACCCCGCTGTTGCAGTGGCTGATCTTGCCGCCAGTGATGGTAGGTGCGTATCGAACGTTGGGGCCGAAGCTGTTCGGTCAGCGTGGCTCGCAAAGCCCGACTCCAACACACGACTCCGAGAGGGGCTGACATGAGGGCAGACGTGAACGTTCCGCATCAAGAACACGCTCACGATCATCGGCAGGAAGGATCCACACCTCCGCCTGCGACGTCGGGAGGGGGCAGCACCCGCTACACCTGTCCGATGCACCCGGAGATCGTGCGTGAGGTTCCCGGCAGTTGCCCGAAATGCGGGATGACGCTGATCCCGATGCTCGAGGCCGGCGCGCCCGCCGCCGAATATACGTGCCCCATGCATCCGGAGATCCGCCGCGCGCAACCGGGTAGCTGCCCCAAGTGCGGGATGGCGCTGGTGCCGGTCGCGGGCGCCGGGACGGCCAACGATATCGAATTGCGGGATCTCGGGCGGCGGCTGTGGATCGGGACCGGGCTGTCGATTCCGCTGGTGGTGCTCGCGATGTCGCCGATGATCGGCATTCACGATGCGTTCGGCCTGCAGCCACAGCCGCGCGGCGTGGTCGAATTCGTGCTCGGCACGCCGGTCGTACTGTGGATCGGATGGCCGATCCTGCGCAAATTCTGGTTTTCGCTGATTCATCGCGCGCTCAACATGTACACGCTGATCGGGCTCGGGGTGGGGCTTGCGTATGCGTTCAGCCTGGCGGCGGTGCTGGTTCCGGGCTTGTTTCCGCAGGAATTTCGCGAACACGATGGTGCGGTTGGCACCTATTTCGAGGCGGCGGCGGTGATCGTGACGCTGGTGATCCTCGGCGACTTCCTGCAGCTTAGGGCGATGGGGCAGACCAGCCAGGCCATACAGCAGTTGCTCAAGCTCGCTCCCAACCTCGCCTGGCGCTTGCGCGACGACGGCGGCGAGGAGCAGGTGCCGCTCGAACGTGTGACCGTCGGCGACCGGCTGCGCGTGAAGCCGGGCGAGAAGGTGCCGGTGGACGGCACGGTTCTCGAGGGCACGAGTCGCGTCGACGAGTCCATGATCACCGGCGAGCCCGTGCCGGTCGCCAAGGCCGAGGGCGGCAAAGTCACCGGTGCGACCGTGAACGGCAACGGCTCGCTGGTCATCCGCGCCGAGCGGGTGGGCGCCGATACGCTGCTGGCACGCATCGTTCACATGGTGGGAGAGGCGCAACGCACGCGCGCGCCGATCCAGCGGCTTGCCGACATCATCGCCGCGTATTTCGTCCAGATCGTGATCGTCATCGCTCTGGTGACGGCGCTCGCGTGGTGGTTTGTCGGTCCTGAACCGCGATTCGCGTACACGTTCCTGAACGCCATCGCGGTGTTGATCATTGCCTGTCCGTGCGCCGTCGGTCTCGCGACGCCGATCTCGATGACCGTTGCCATGGGACAGGGCGCGCGCGCCGGCATTCTGTTCCGAAATGCCGAGGCGATCGAGCACATGCGCGACATCGACACACTGGTGGTGGACAAGACCGGCACGTTGACGCTCGGCCATCCCGAGCTGACGGATTTCGTCGCCGAAGGCGTTGCCGAAGACGAAGCGCTCGCACTGGTGGCGGGCGTGGAGCAGCTCTCCGAACATCCGATCGGGTTGGCGATCGCGGAGGGCGCCAAAGGGCGCGGCCTGACACCCGGAGCGGCCACGGCATTCGAGGCGGTCAACGGTCTCGGCGCGCAGGCTGAAGTCGGCGGCAAGCGCGTGCTCGTGGGCAGCCGCGGCTTTCTCGCCCAACGCAACGTCGATACCGGACGCTGGGACGAGCGCGCGGAAGCATGGCGTGCGGACGCGAAGACGGTGGTGTTCTTCGCCATCGACGGTGTGGCGGCCGGAATTGCGGCGGTGGCCGATCCGATCAAGGACAGCACGCCGGAAGCCATTGCGGCCCTCAAGCGCTCGGGCGTGCGGATCGTGATGCTCACCGGCGATTCGCGGAGCACGGCCGAGGCCGTTGCCCGGCAACTGGGCATCGACGAGGCGCTGGCCGAAGTGCTGCCCGCGGACAAGGCGGGTCACGTCAAGCGCTTGCAGGCCGAAGGGCGCAAGGTCGCCATGGCGGGTGACGGCATCAACGATGCGCCGGCACTGGCGCAGGCCGACGTCGGCATTGCCAGGGGTACGGGAACCGATGTCGCCATGGAGAGTGCCGGCGTCACGCTGGTCAAGGGCGACCTCCGCGGCATCGCGCGCGCCGCCGTCCTGTCGCGCGCCACGATGCGCAACATCCGCCAGAACCTCGCGTTCGCGTTCGGCTATAACGCGCTCGGCATCCCCGTTGCCGCCGGCGTGCTCTATCCGGCCTTCGGTCTGCTGCTGTCGCCGGTGTTCGCCGGCGCGGCCATGGCGCTCAGCTCGGTCTCCGTGGTGACCAATGCGTTGCGTCTGAATCGACTCAAGCTTTGAATGAGACGAAGCAACGATGGGGTAGGCGGCGGACCCGGTAGCGCGAGCTCCTTCGATCGGGCAGGTCAGCTCGCTTGGGTATCGGCGCGCAGCGATCTCGAACCGCGACCGCGCTGGATTGCAGACTTGTAATCCGGCCGTCAATCTGCGCGGGAACGGGTTCGAGGTGACGACGTACGACGTCTCCGACATCTCCGCGAAGCGCATCGAACTTGGCGTTGCCGGCCGCGCCGTGGCCTGCCACACGGCGGCGATCGAAGGCTATGTCATCGACGGCCACGTGCCCGCGACGGACGTCAGCCGGCGACGAGCGCGTCGAGCCGGAACCGCGCGATCTTCGCGACCTGGCCCAGGCACTCGGCGAACTCCGCCGCCCGGTCGTTCTCCACCCGCCGCGCGAATTCGCGCAGGATGCCTGCGCGGTCGAGTCCCTTGACCGCGAGGATAAACGGAAAGCCGAACTTCGCGTGGTAGCGCGCGTTGAAGTCGGTGAGCCGCGCGAACTCCTCGGGCGAGCATTGGGCAAGTCCTGCACCCGTCTGCTCGCCGGTGGATTCCGCCGTCAGCTCGCGGCGGACCATGGCCTTGCCGGCGAGCTCGGGATGCGCGCACAACAGCGCGAGCTGTTTCGCCTCGCCGCCCTCGCGCATCACCGCTACCATCGCCGCGTGCAGCGCATCGACGCCGGCAAACGGGCGCCGGTCCCACGTGGCGTCGGCGATCCACGGCGAATGCTCGAACACGCCGCCGAGCGCAGCGACGAACGCGGCGCGGTCGAGCGCGTTGATCCGGGCGAGCGTCATCCGGCGGGCGGCGGCGCGGGATGGGTCGCGATCCAGTGCCGCGCGATGTCGATCCGCCGCGTCACCCAGACGTCGGCATGGCGCTCGACGTAGTCGACGAAACGCGCGAGCGCCGCCGCACGCCCGGGCCGCCCGAGGATCCTGCAATGGAGGCCGATCGACAGCATCTTCGGCGCGTCCTGATCCCGCGGATCGCCTTCCGCATACAGCACGTCGAACGCATCCTTGAGGTACGTGTAGAACTGCTCGCCGGTGCTGAACCCCTGCGGCGTGGCGAACCGCATGTCGTTGGTGTCGAGCGCGTACGGGACGACGAGGTGCGGCCGCGTGCCGCCTGCAGTCGTCACTGGCGTCCAGTACGGGAGGTCGTCGGCGTACGAATCGGAGTCGTAGACGAAGCCGCCGTGTTCGACGACGAGCCGGCGAGTGTTGGGGCTGTCGCGGCCGGTGTACCAGCCCTCGGGCGCGCGGCCGGTGAGCCGTGCGATCTCGCCGACGGCGCGCGCCAGATGCTCGCGCTCGGTCGCCTCGTCGAGCTGCTGATAGCTGATCCAGCGCCAGCCGTGGCCGGCGATTTCGTGCCCGGCCGCCAGCATCGCGTCGACGACAGCCGGATTGCGCGCGAGTGCCATCGCGACCCCGAACACCGTCAGCGGAAGGCTTCGTTCGCCGAAGATCCGCAGCAGCCGCCAGACGCCTGCACGCGCTCCGTATTCGTAGAGCGACTCCATCGACCGGTGTCGCATCGGAAACGGCTGCGCGCCGACGATCTCCGACAGGAACGTTTCAGACGCTGCGTCGCCGTGCAGCACGCTGTTCTCGGCGCCTTCCTCGTAGTTCAGCACGAAGCTGACGGCGATCCGGGCGCCGCCCGGCCAGCGCGGATGCGGTGGCGTTGCGCCATAGCCCGCGAGGTCGCGCGGATAGCCGGGGTCGAGGGGCGTGGACGTCATCGGAGGCAATGCACGTGCCGGTGCCGGAAGGGCGCACGCGTTGAGGCGAATCGGCAACGGAGCATACAATGCGCTGCAGCGGCTCGCCAAGACCGTGGCGCACGCTGCGCGTTGGAACGGACGGATCCCCGATGGGCAAGCTCACGACGCACGTTCTCGACACTGCACACGGGCGGCCGGCGGCCAGCGTTCGCATCACGCTGCACCGGAGCCTCGACGGCCGCTACGTGCTGGTGAAAGACGCGGTCACCAATGCCGACGGCCGCTGCGACGCGCCGCTGCTCGAAGGCGCCGCGTTCACCGTCGGGCGCTACCGCCTGGTGTTCGCGGCTGGCGAGTATTTCGCACGGTGCGGCGCCAAACTGCCCGACCCGCCGTTCGTCGACGAGGTCGTCGTCGATTTCGGTGTCGCCGACGCCGCCGCGCACTACCACGTGCCGCTACTGGTGTCGCCGTGGAGCTGGTCGACGTACCGCGGGAGCTGACCCTGGACGCGTACGCCAGCGAGTGGATCCAGCTCCTCATCCGCTGGGTTCACCTGATCACTGGCGCCGCCTGGATCGGCGCGTCGTTCTACTTCGTCTGGCTGGACAACAGCCTCACCCCGCCGAAGGATCCGGCCGACGCCGACAAGGGGATCGGCGGCGAGCTGTGGGCGCTGCACGGCGGCGGCTTCTACCACGTGCAGAAGTTCCGCGTGGCGCCGGTGACGCTCCCCGCGCCGCTGCACTGGTTCAAGTGGGAGGCGTACTCGACGTGGCTGTCCGGCTTCGCGCTGATGGTCCTGATGTACTGGCTCCACGCCGATATCTACCTCGTGGACAAGTCGGTCGCCGACCTGTCGCCGGCGGCGGCGGTCGGCATCAGCGCCGGGCTGCTCGTCGCCGGCTGGGTGTTCTACGACCTGCTCTGCAAGCGGCTGGGGCTCGAGCGCGAGAAGCTGCTGGCCATCGTCGTGGTCGCCTTCGTCGCGCTGGTCGCGTGGGGGCTCGCGCAGGTGTTCCCCGGACGCGCGCTGTACCTGCAGGTGGGCGCGATGCTGGGCACGATGATGGCCGCCAACGTGCTGTTCGTCATCATCCCGTCGCAACAGAAACTTGTGGAGGCGAAACAGCGCGGCGTCGCGCCGGACCCGGTATTCGGCTTGCGCGGCAAGCAGCGGTCGGTCCACAACAACTACTTCACGCTGCCGGTGCTGTTCGTGATGATCAGCGGCCACTATCCGCTGACGTGGGGGCACCCGCAGGCATGGCTGGTGCTGCTCGCGATCCTGCTGCTCGCCGCGTACGTCCGCCATTTCTTCAATCTCCGCCACAAGGGGCGCACCGTGTGGGCGATTCCGGTGACCGCACTGGTCGCGACCGCGGTGCTGGCCGCCGTGATCGCACCGGCGAAGCCGGTGACGGTGGACCCGCCGCCGTTCGCCGACGTCGAGGCGATCATCGCGGCGCGCTGCGCGTCGTGCCACGCCGAGCGGCCGACGCAGGACGGGTTCGCGACGGCGCCGAAGGGCGTGCTGCTCGACACCCCGGATCGCATCCGCGGCAATGCGCGCGGGATCCGCGAGCAGGCGGTGGCGACTAAGGCGATGCCGATCGGCAACCTGACGGCGATGACCGGCGCCGAACGGGCGAAGATCGGCGCCTGGATCGCCGCTGGCGCACCGTAGCGGCGCCGCCTCCAACCAGCCTGGCGCGGCGTCCGCTGCCGCGACGCCGGTCGGCGACCCCGACTCAGAACAGCGATTCCTGCTCGGGCGGGGGCGACGGCTCGTGGTCTTCGTCCGGCTCGGCCGCGATCGGGGTCACCGCTTCGATCAGCGCCGCGTCGTCGTGGCGGACGTTGTTGACGCGCGTCGACACCGGATACGCGGCCATCGCCGCCGAAGGAAACGGCGCGACCAGGTCGGCGACGTCGGTGTGGGCGGGATCGAGCCAGCGGGCGTAGGCGTCCGCCGCCACGATCACCGGCATCCGGTCGTGGATCGGCCGCAGCAGCTCGTTGGCCTCGGTGGTAACGATGGTGCAACTGTCGAGCACTTCGCCCTCGGCGCTCAGCCAGCGCTCGGCGAGCCCGGCAAATCCGAACGGCGAGCCGTCCTTCATCCCGATGTGCATCGGCTGCTTCGTCGGGTGCGATCCGCCGCCGACCTGAACCCATTCATAGAAGCCGTCCGCCGGCAGCAGGCAGCGATGCTTGCGATACGCGGTGCGGAACGAAGGCTTCTCGGCGATCGTTTCGCCGCGCGCGTTGATCATCTTGGCGCCGATCGACGGATCCTTTGCCCAGCGCGGCACGAGGCCCCAGCGCATCCGCACCAGTTCGCGTGCGCCGGTCGCATTGACACGGACGACAGGGATGTCGGTCATCGGCGCGATGTTGTAGCGCGGGTGAAGCTCCGGTGTCTGCGCCAGCCCGAACGCGAGCGCGATCGCCGCCGGATGGCTGTGCAGCTCGTACCGGCCGCACATCGTCAGTCCGCGGGTGCGACGGTGGTGTCGCGCGACGGCGTCTCCAGCAGCCGCCGCGCCGTCTTCGCCACCTGCAGCGTGTCCCAGTACGCGTACGCGCCGACTGCGGCGGCGCCGGCGATCGGCACCCAGCGCGTGGCCGCGGTCCCGGCGAGCCGCTGCGTCACGCTGACGCCGACGGTGGCGAGCGCGCCGCGCAGCGCGCCCGCCGTCAGCTGCCGGATGACGACGCGCTGACCGGTGCGGACGGCGACGTCGCGCAGCACCTGGCTCGCCATGTGCCGGAACAGGCAATACAGCATGTGCGTCCGCGTGAGCTCGGCGCTGCGGCCGTGCAGCGCGAAGATGTCGGCGACCATCTGCCGCTGCACCTTCCAGATGAGGTACAGGTCCGGCAGCACGGTGAGCATGCCGAGCGGCCCCGGCGGCAGCGCCAGCGAGCCGGACAGCAGCGCCGCCTTCTTCGCAGCGTCGCGGGCAAGCGCATCCGCTGCGTGCGAGGGTTCGGCGACCGCATGCACATGCGGCGGCGGAATGTCGGCGATCGCACGCTCGATGACGCCCGTCACCTGGTGCGCGGGCGCGTCGAGGGGAACCGGGAGGAAGGATGCGGGTCGGGTCATCGGGCGTCGCGCCTGAACGGGCGCCTGCGGGCGGCATGGCTGGCCGGGCGCTCGCAGCTTAGACCCGGCCGTCCGGCCTGTCGACGGGTCGGCTCCGCTCGCCGGCCGGTACAATGGAGGCACCGGATCGCCCGGCCCGATCCACCCCGATTCCTCATCCCGGCAATCGCATGTCCATCGCGCTCCTCTTCCATCTCCTCGCCGTCGTCGTCTGGGTCGGCGGGATGTTCTTCGCGCACATGGCGCTTCGTCCGGCGGTCGCCGCGACGCTGGAGCCGCCGCAGCGCGTCGCGCTGATGGTCGCGACGCTGGCCCGGTTCTTACCGTGGGTCGGGGCATCGATCGTCGTGCTGCTCGTGACCGGGTTCGGGCTGATCGCGGCGAGGGGCGGCTTCGGCGCCGCCGGGGCCCACGTTCACGCGATGACGGGCATCGGTCTCGCGATGGTGGCGATCTACGTCGAGCTGGTGCTGCGGCCGTTCCGCCGGCTGCGGGCCGCGGTCGCCGCTACGGCCTGGCCCGACGCCGGCGCCGCGCTCGCGTCGATCCGGCGTCGCATCGGCGTCAATCTGGTGCTGGGTCTGGTGACGATCGCGATCGCGGTCGTCGGACGCGGCGGCGTCTGACCCGCGGCCGCCGATGAAGGTGTTCGGGTTCGCCGGCTGGTCGGGCAGCGGCAAGACGACGCTGATCGAGCAGTTGATCCCGCGGCTGGTCGCCAAGGGTCTCACGGTGTCGCTGGTCAAGCACGCGCATCATCGCTTCGACGTCGACCAGCCCGGCAAGGACTCCTGGCGCCATCGGCAGGCCGGATGCACGGAAGTGCTGATCACGTCCGGCACGCGCTGGGCGCTGATGCACGAGCTGCGTGGCGCGCCCGAGATGACGATGGCCGAAGCGCTGGCCCGGCTGTCACCGTGCGACCTGGCGCTGGTCGAGGGCTACAAGGCGTCGCCGCTGCCGAAGCTCGAGGTCTGGCGCGCCGATCTGGGAAAGCCGCTGCTGCACCCCGGGGATCCCCACATCGTCGGTGTGGCGACGGACACCCCGCGCCGGCTGCCGGAGGCGACCGCCGCCCGGCTGGCCGTGCTGGCGCTCGCCGATTACGACGCAATCGCAACATTCGTCGCGTCCCGGGCGGTAGATCGACCCCCGTTCAATTGACTTTCGCCAATCGAGGCGAGTAAGTTGAACTCATGGCCGCGACCGCCCTCCAACGGGTCGCGGCGATGTGGTCACCGGCGATCCGATGGTAGTTACACGGCGTCGACGATTGCAGGTAGTCGATATGATTCAAAAACTTACATCCATAACCTCTATTTTACTTGCACTCGCGATCGCGGTGCCGGTGGAAGCGGCCGAGCGCTCGGAAGGCAGTGTTGCGGGATTCTACGGCGGGGTGTCGCTGCGGGACCGTGCCGCCGACGGCGCCGGGGTCGGATTCGAGGCGCCGGCGAGTGTCTGGAACCGGTATTCCGCGCCGATCGCCGACGATAGCGCCCCGCGGGCATTGGTCTTCGGTGGCTACCGGTGGAGCAACGAGGTCGCCGTGGAGGCTGCGTTCAGCTCGATCGACAAGTACGCGCTGCGGCCGGTCGATCCGGCAACCGGCGCGCACGGCGTCGGCCTCAACCTCGCGCCGGGGGCGTCCGGCGTCGGCGGCCTGCAGACGCGCAGCTGGAATGTCGACTTGTTCACGACGTGGACGTTCTACAAGACGTTCGCGCTCTACGGGCGGCTCGGGTACGCGCAGTCCGAGGCGGTCACATCGTACGGCGCGCCGACCTCGGTCACCGCAGACCGTGCGCGGCTGCGCGACGGCGTCAATTACGGCGTCGGCCTGCGCTACGACATGAACTCGGCACTCGGCCTGCGCTTCGAGTACGGCCGTTTCGGCCGTTTCGCCGGTGAATTCGGGACCAGCCTTCCGGAGACGGATCAGGTCACGTTCGGCGTTCAGTTCCGCTTCTAGCTTCCCGGCGTCGCAGCCGCGCTCCGGCGCGGTAAAATCACGGGTGCGCCACCTCGGCGCAAGGCCCGGTTCGATGCGCGACGCCGCAACCCCTCCGACCACGCTGACGCTCGTCTATCTCGCCCGGCTGCGCGAGACGTTCGGGACGGCCACCGAGCGCCTCGAACCGCCGCCGGAGGTGACGACCGTAGCCACGCTTCGCACCTGGCTCGCCGCGCGCGGCGGCGCATGGTCGACCGAGCTCGCGCCGGCCCGCGCCGTCCGCATCGCCGTCAACCACGAGCTCGCCCGTCCCGACACCCCGCTGCACGCGGGCGACGAGGTCGCGCTGTTTCCGCCGGTCACCGGCGGCTGACGGTGGGCGTGCGCGAAATGCCGGTCCGGGTCCAGACCACCGACTTCGACGTCTCGGCCGAGCTTGCGGCGTTGCGTGGAGCGGATCCGCGGGTGGGCGCGGTGGCCGCGTTCATCGGCACCGTTCGCGACGTCAACGACGCGGCGAGCGTGGCGACGATGACGCTCGAGCACTATCCCGGGATGACCGAAAAGGCGCTCGCCGGCATCGTGGACGAGGCGAAATCGCGCTGGGACATCATCGATGCGCTCGTCATCCACCGTGTCGGCGAACTGAAGCCGACCGACCAGATCGTGCTCGTCGGCGTGACCGGCGCCCATCGAGGCGAGGCGTTCGCGGCCTGTGAATTCATCATCGACTACCTGAAGACGCGCGCGCCGTTCTGGAAGAAGGAAGTCACGCCCGACGGCACGCGCTGGGTCGAGCCCCGCGCGAGCGACGACGATGCGGCGGCACGCTGGACGGCGCCCGCCGAACCTCCACGCTGATGTCGACGCCTCCCCCCGTTCCCTCCGGAGCGCCGACGACGGGCAAGGCGGCCCTCATCGCCATCGACTGGGGCACGACGTCGGCCCGCGCGTACCGGCTCGACGGCCGCGGCAACGTCGTCGGAGAGCGCAGCGCGCCGCTCGGCGTGCAGGCGATCCGCGACGGCGCGTTCGCGGCGGCGCTCGATGCGCTCCTCGGCGACTGGAGGGACGTGCGCGCGCCGTGGCTCGCGAGCGGAATGATCGGCAGTCGGCAAGGCTGGATCGACGTGCCGTATGTCGAGTGTCCGGCCGAGCTCGACGGCCTCGCGCTCGGGCTCGTGCGTCCGCCGGAGTCCGACCTGCGCATCGTTCCCGGCGTGATCTGTCGCGATGCCGCCGGCGTCCCCGACGTCATGCGCGGCGAGGAGGCCCAGATCGCGGGCGCGATCGAGCCGGGCGACGGCCGCGTCCTGCTGGTGCTGCCCGGCACGCACAGCAAATGGGCGCGGATCGAAGGCGGTCACCTCGTCAGCTTCACGACGTACATGACGGGCGAGCTTTACGCCGTGCTGCTCGCGCACAGCATCCTCGGGCGACTGGCCGACGCCGCTGGCGCCGGTGCCGGCGATGCACCCGGTCCCGCATTCGAGCGCGGCGTGGCCCGTGGATTGGGACCCGGTGCGCTCGCCCACGACCTGTTCGGCGCGCGGACGCTGGCGCTCACCGGCGAACTCGCGCCGGCCGACGTCGCGGACTGGCTGTCGGGGCTCCTGATCGGACGCGAGATCCGGGCGGCGCGGCTGTGGGCGTTCCACGCCGGCCACGACGCGGCGCGCGTGCGGATCGTCGGCGCCGATGCGCTGGTGCTGCGCTACGAGCGGGCGCTCGGCCACGCCGACATCGCCACCGAGCGCGGCTCTCCCGTCGCCGCGGCGCGCGGGCTGTGGCGGATCGCACGCCGCGCCGGGCTCGTGCTCCGATGACCGCGGTGTCGCTCGCTTCCTTTCTGGAGCCGCTGCCGATCATTGCGGTGCTGCGCGGCATCACGCCCGACGAGGTCCCGACGATCGCCGACGTGCTCGTGGACGCCGGGTTCCGCATCCTCGAAGTGCCGCTGAATTCACCGCGGCCGTTCGACTCGATACGCGCGCTTGCAGAAGCCTGTGGCGAGCGTTGCCTTGTCGGCGCCGGCACGGTCCTCGCCAGCGACGATGTCACCCGCGTCCAGCTTGCAGGCGGCCGTCTGGTCGTGATGCCGCACGCCGACGTCGCCGTCATCCGCGAAGCGAAGCGCCTGCGGCTCATTTGCGTACCCGGCGTGGCCACGCCCACCGAAGCGTTCGCGGCGCTTGCCGCCGGCGCCGACGGCCTCAAGCTGTTTCCTGCCGAGCAGTTGCCGCCGGCTGCGCTGAAGGCGTGGCGCGCGGTGCTGCCGAAGGATGCGCTGTTGTTTCCAGTCGGCGGCATCCGGCCCGCAACGATGGCCGGGTACTGGGCGGCCGGCGCAAGCGGCTTCGGCACCGGCAGCCATCTTTACCGACCCGGGGCGTCCGCAGAAACAGTGCGCACTGCCGCCGCCGCCTATGCGACCGCGTTCCACGCGTTGCGGGCCGCGCCGGACTGAATCATCCGCGGGCCGTCGCGCGCGGCCCGTTCATGGAACCGCCAATCCGCACTACGGCAATTCACCGAAGGAGAACAACGATGGCAGCCAAAGACCGCATGGCCGTGCTGGCCGCGATGATGGACCAGGGCGTCATTCCCGTCTTCTATCATCCGGATGTCGACGTCTGCAGGAACGTGATCCAGGCCTGCGCCAACGGCGGCGCCAAGTGCATCGAGTTCACCAACCGCGGCGACTTCGCGGCGAGCGTGTTCCTCGACGTCACGAGGCATTTCGCGAAGGCGGATCCGAGCGTGATCATGGGCGTCGGCTCGGTCGTGGACGCGCCGACGGCCGGGGTTTTCATCGCCAACGGCGCGAAATTCGTCGTCGGGCCGCTGCTCAACCCCGACGTGGCGAAGGTCTGCAACCGGCGCAAGATTCCGTACAGCCCGGGCTGCGGTTCCGCGACGGAGATCGGCAACGCGGAGGAACTCGGCTGCGAAATCGTCAAGGTGTTCCCGGGAGGCTCGGTCGGCGGGCCCGATTTCGTGAAGTCGATGCTCGGGCCGTGCCCGTGGACGCGAATCATGCCGACCGGCGGCGTCGAGAACACCGAAGCCTCGCTGACGACGTGGTTCAAGGCCGGTGTGGCGTGCGTCGGCATGGGCTCGAACCTCATCACCAAGGCACTGCTCGACAAGCACGACTATGCGGGCATGGAAGCCGGCGTGCGCGCCACGCTCGCGCTGGTGCGCACGATCCGCGGAAAGTGACGATCATGAGCGACAACATTCTCGAAGTGAGGCCGGCGTCGGAAACGAAGTGGGACTGTGCCGCGTTCGGCGAAGTGATGATCCGTTTCGACCCGGGCGTCGGCCGTGTGCGCAACGCGCGCACGTTCCAGGTGTGGGAAGGCGGCGGCGAGTACAACGTCGCGCGGGCGATGAAGAAGTGCTGGGGCAAGCGCGCCACCGTTCTCACCGCGCTGCCGAAGAACGACCTCGGCTGGCTGGTCGAGGACCTCATCATGCAGGGCGGCGTCGACATGTCGCACGTCATCTGGCGCGAGTTCGACGGCCTCGGCCGCAACACGCGCGTGGGCCTCAACTTCACCGAGAAGGGCTTCGGCATCCGGGCGGCGCTCGGATGCTCGGACCGCGGCCACTCGTCGGCGTCGCAGATCAGGCCGGGCGAGTTCAACTGGGAGAAGCTGTTCGGCGAGCAGGGCGTGCGCTGGTTCCACACCGGCGGCATCTTCGCCGCACTCGACAGCGGCACCTCGGAGGCGGTGATCGAGGCCGTCGAGGTTGCGCGGAAGTACAGGACCATCGTCTCGTACGACCTCAACTACCGGGCGTCCCTGTGGAAGAGCCAGGGCGGCAAGGCGGGCGCGCAGAAGGTGAACCGCAACATCGCGAAGTACGTCGACGTGATGATCGGCAACGAGGAGGATTTTACCGCGTGCCTGGGCTTCGAGGTCGAGGGGCTGGACGAGCACATCTCGGCGATCGACCCTGCCAACTTCAAGAAGATGATCGCCACGGCGGTGAAGGAATTCCCCAACTTCAAGGTCGCCGCAACGACGCTGCGCAACGCGAAGACGGCGTCGTTCAACGACTGGTCGGCGGTGCTGTACGCGGGCGGGCAGTTCTACGAGTCGATGCTGCGCGAGAACCTCGAGATCTACGACCGTGTCGGCGGCGGCGACGGCTTCGCGTCAGGCCTCGCCTACGGGTTCATGGAAGGCAAGGGGCCGCAGGCAGCGGTCGAGTACGGCGCCGCGCACGGCGCGCTGGCGATGACCACCCCGGGCGACACGTCGATGGTGCGGGTCGCGGAAGTGGAGGCGGTGATGAAAGGGAAGGGGGCGCGCGTCATCCGCTGAGCGAAGGCGGTTGCGGCCGCACCGGCATCGGCGCGCGCAGGCCTTGCCTGGGCGCGCGCAAGGGTGCATCGTTACGGCCGGGTCGACGCCGGTTTTCGTCGCACAGGGAGGCGCATGACCACACACGTATCGCCGCTGGCCAAGGCCGTGCGGCACCTCGAGGCCGGCAACTGGGATGCCGCACATGCGATCGTCCAGTCCGACGCCACGTCGCTCGGCTGCTGGGCGCACGGGATCGTCCACCTGCTGGAGGGCGACCTCGATAACGCCAAGTACTGGTACCGCCGCGCGCATCGGCCGCTGCCGCACGGAAACACCGCCACGGCCGAGATCGCGGCGCTCAAGGATTCGGTGAAGAAGGGCACGCAGTGACGGCAGCGCAGGTGTTCGCGGCGCACGGGATCCAGCCCGAAATCGCGACCGCCGCCATTCCCGACGACGAGCGCGTGTGGGTGCCGCAGGCGGCGGATGTCTGGTTCAGGCCGCTCTTGCTCAACACCGTCAGCGGCGGCTGGTGCAACCTGCTGCGCGTGCGCAAGTCCGGCGTGCTCTCGCGGCACCGTCATCCGATGGTCGTCGTCGGTTACGTGATCAAGGGCCGCTGGAAATACGTCGAGCACGACTGGATGGCCGAAGCCGGAAGCTTCGTCTACGAGCCGCCGGGCGAGATCCATACGCTGACGGTGCCGGCCGACTGTCCCGAGATGATCACTTTCTTCAACATCAGCGGCGCGATGATCTACCTCGACGCCGACGACCGGACGATCGGCTACGAGGACGTCTGGACCAAGATCGAGATGTGCCGCACGCACTACGCCGCCGTCGGCCTCGGCGCGTCCTACGTCGACCGGTTCGTCCGCTGATGCCGGGCGCGGTCGGCTAGAATCGAGGGCATGCTCACCCAGTTCGCGTCGGTCGGCGTCGGGGCCGCGCTCGGCGCGTGGCTCCGCTGGGGGCTGTCCGCGTGGCTCAACCCGAAGCTGCCGATGTGGCCGCTCGGCACCGTCGCGGCCAACCTCGTCGGCGGCTATCTCGTCGGCATCGCGATCGCGTTCTTCGCCGCCCGTCCCGAACTGTCGCCGGAGTGGCGGCTGCTGGCGATCACCGGCTTCCTCGGTGGGCTCACCACATTCTCGACGTTTTCGGCCGAGGTGACGCAGTTGCTGCTTCGCGGCGACACGCTCGCCGGCGTTTCGCTCGCCGCCGCCCATCTCGTTGGATCGCTCGTTCTCACCGTGGCCGGCGTCGCCACGTTCCGCTACCTGATCGCCTGAACCGTTTCACTTTCCGGAGTCCACCATGCCTCATGCCATCCGCATCCACGCCACCGGCGGTCCCGAAGTCATGCGCTGGGAGGAAGTCGCCGTCGGTGATCCCGGTCCCGGCGAGGCGCGCGTTCGCCACACGGCGGTCGGCGTCAACTACATCGACACCTATCACCGCAGCGGTCTCTACAAGTCGCCGCTGCCGACGGGGATCGGCTCCGAGGGCGCCGGCGTGGTCGAGGCGGTCGGGGCCGGCGTCGACTGGGTGAAGGCCGGCGACCGCGTCGCGTACTGCGGCGGCCCGCTCGGCTCGTACAGCGAGGTGCGGGTGATGCCGGCCGATCGGCTGGTAAAGCTCACCGCCGGAATCTCCGACCGCGTCGCGGCGACGCTGATGATGAAGGGCCTGACCGTCCAGTACCTGTTCCGCCAGACCTACAAATTGAAGGCCGGCGAGACGATCCTGTTCCACGCGGCGGCGGGCGGCGTGGGTCTCATCGCTTGCCAGTGGGCGCGGGCGCTCGGCGTCACGATGATCGGTACCGTCGGCTCCGACGAGAAGGCGGCGCTGGCGAAGGCGAACGGCTGCACGCACACGATCGTCTACACAAAGGAGAATTTCGTCGAGCGCGTGAAAGCGCTGACCGGCGGCAAGGGCGTGCCGGTGGTGTACGACGGAGTGGGCAAGGACACGTTTCCCGCGTCACTCGATTGCCTGTCGCCGCGCGGTCTCTTCGTGAGCTACGGCAACGCGTCGGGTCCGGTGCCGCCGCTCGACATCATGCTGCTGACGGCGAAGGGCTCGCTGTATGTGACGCGGCCGACGCTGGTCACCTATGCCGCAAAGCGCGAGGACATCACGGCGATGGCAACAGAGCTGTTCGAACTGGTGCTCGCCGGCAAGATCGTGAGCGAGCCGCGGCAGACGTTCGCGCTGAAGGATGCCGCCGGCGCGCACATCGCGCTCCAGTCGCGAGGGACCGTCGGCGCGACGGTGCTGCTGCCGTAGTCAGCGCGCGGCGTTGAGCAGCTTCCGCGCCGCCGGCGGAAGCTCGGCGGCGGTGAGCCCGAGCGGGCCGCGGCCCGCGGCTACGCACGCGTCGGCCGCGGCGCCGTGCAGGCACACCGCGTAGCGCAGCGCCGTCCGCGCGTCGAGGCGCTGCGAGAGTAGCGCACCCGCGAATCCCGCCAGCACGTCGCCGGTGCCGGCGGAGGCCAGGCCGGGATTGCCGCTGGCGTTGATGTCCCACGTCCCGTCCGGATACGCGAGCACGCTGCCCGCGCCCTTGAGCACGACCGCCGCGTTCAGTCTCTTCGCCAGCGCCAGCGCCGCGCCGAGCCTATCGGCCTCAACCGCGACGGTCGTCATCCGGAGCAGGCGTGCCGCTTCGGCCGGATGCGGCGTCGCGAGCGTCGGTGCCGTCCTTGCCGCAACGGCGGCAACCAGCGCAGGATCGGCGGCGACGACATTGAGTGCGTCGGCGTCGAGGACGAGCGGCACTTCCGCTGCGATCGCGCGTGACGTGAGATGCACCGCCGGCTCGCCGGCGCCGAGGCCCGGCCCGCATACCAGCGCGTCGGGGCCCGCATCGATGACCACGTCCGCGCTTCGCAGCATCAGCTCGGGCTGGCCCCAGTCGACGGCCGGATGCGCGGTGGCCGCGAACCCGACCCAGACCTTGCCCGCCCCGGCGTTCTGCGCCGCGCGGCCGGACAGCAGCGGCGCGCCGACCATGCCGTCGGCGCCGCCGACGACGCCGAGCGTCCCGAACGTCCCCTTGTGCACGTTGCGCTGCCGGCGCCGAAGCACGTCGGGCAACGCAGCGGCGAGCGCCGGCCAATCGAGGCGACGTCCCGGCGCCGATGCCAGCGCCGCGGCGTCGATGCCGAGCGGATGCACGGAAATCCCGCCGCAGAGATCGACACCGTCGCCGGTCAGCAGCCCGGGCTTCAGCGCGATGAACGTCGCCGTCGCCGCGGCGCGGATCGCGTCGCCATGTGCGGCGCCGGTCTCGGCATCGAGACCGGTCGGCACGTCGAGCGCGAGGATCGGCGCGCCGAGCGCGTTCGCGCGCACGACGAGGGCGGCGTAGTCGGCGGAAAGTCCGCGCGCGAGGCCGATCCCGAACAGCCCGTCGACGACGAGCGTGCCGTGCCAGCCGGGCGGGATGTCGCCGACGGTCGTGCCGCCGGCTCGGGTAAACGCCTGGTGCGCCGCAGCGGCGTCGGCGGGGAGCTTCCCTGCATCGCAGCCGAAGACGACCGCCACGTCGAAGAACCACACCCGCAGATGCCGCGCCACGACGAAGGCGTCACCGCCATTGTTGCCGGGTCCGGCGAGCACCAGCACGGCGCCACCACGATCGCCGGCCATCGTGCGCGCGACTTCGGCGGCGGCAAGGCCTGCCCGCTCCATCAGCGGGGCCCCTTTCGCCGCCGTCTCGACGGCACGCAGGTCGGCGGTCCGGAGGATTGGGGCGAGGGCTGCAGCCATGCCGCGATTATAGGCTGCGCCCCGAACCGAAGCGGCACCGCTGCCGGCCCGCCGGCGCCATCCCTACGGGCTCGACACACCAAATGGACAGGGGCAGGGGGCGACGCTACACTAGTCAACGGCTGCCGCCGGCAGCATAACCGTGCCCCAAAAAAAGCTATCCGCCCGCAGCCGGCGCCGGCTGCTCCAATGGAGGACTTCATGAAGCTGCTGCCCAGGACCTGTTTTGCGCTCGTCGCCGCCACGTTCGCGCTCGCCGCGAATGCGCAGGAGCTGACGGGCACGCTGAAGAAGATCAAGGACACCGGCGCGATCACGGTTGGCCACCGCGAATCGTCGATCCCGTTCTCCTACCTCGACGACAAGCAGCAGCCGATCGGCTACGCGATGGACCTGTGCATGAAGGTCGTCGACGCGGTGAAGGCGGAGCTCAAGTTGCCGAACCTCAAGGTCAATCTGCAGCCGGTGACCTCGGGCAACCGGATTCCGCAGCTGCAGGCGGGCAACATCGACATCGAATGCGGGTCGACGACGAACAGCGTCGAGCGCCAGAAGCAGGTGGCGTTCGGGCCGACGTATTTCGTGATCAACGTCACCGCCGCGGTTAAGAAGAGCTCGGGCATCAAGAGCCTGGTCGAGCTCAACGGCAAGACGGTGTCGACCACGTCGGGAACGACGTCGGTTCCGCTGCTGAAGAAGTACGACAAAACCGCCAACGTCGAGATCAAGGAAATCTACGGCAAGGATCACGCCGAGTCGTTCCTGCTCCTTGCCCAGGACCGGACGTCGGCGTTCGTGATGGACGACATCCTGCTCGCCGGCCAGATCGCGAGCTCGGACAAGCCCGGCGACTACACGATCCTCGCCGAGTCGCTTCGTCAGGAACCGTACAGCATGATGCTGCGCAAGGACGATCCGCAGTTCAAGGCGCTCGTCGACAAGACGGTCGGCGCGGTGATGAAGTCCGGCGAGATCAACCAGATCTACGCGAAGTGGTTCACGAGCCCGGTCCCGCCCAAGGGCGTCAACCTGAACTTCCCGGCGACGCCCGCGATCAAGGACGCGTTCGCGAATCCGAACGACAAGGGCGTTTCGTAACGAAATCGTCCGTATTCGATCGATGAGAGCCACGGGGCCGGAGAGCGCGACAGCGCATCCGGCCCTTTGATTTTCCGGCCGCGCCAGCCCGTGTCGGGTGCGGGACCGGCGAGGAGGAATCGGTGAGACTCGATCTGAACTGGGGAATCTTCTTTCAGGAGATTCCCGGCGGCGGCGAGACCTATCTCGACCTCCTGATTTCCGGGCTCTGGTGGACGCTCGGCGTTTCCGCCTGCGCCTGGGTCATCGCGCTCGTCGTCGGCTCGGTGGTGGGCACGATCCGCACGACGCAGCAGCCCTGGCTGGTCCGCCTGGGCAACGCCTGGGTCGAGCTGTTCCGCAACATCCCATTGCTGGTCCAGATGTTCCTCTGGTACTTCGTGATCCCGGAGTTCATTCCGCCGCTCAAGGCCTGGATCGTGAAGGCCGATCCCGCCCACGCGCAGTTCCTGTCCGCCGTCCTGTGCCTCGGCCTGTTCACCTCGGCCCGGGTCGCCGAGCAGGTCCGCGCGGGCATCGAGTCGCTGCCGCGCGGCCAGCGCCTGGCCGGCATGGCGGTCGGCCTCACGCAGACGCAGGTCTACCGGTTCGTGCTGCTGCCGATGGCGTTCCGGATCGTGATCCCGCCGCTGACCAGCGAGACGATGAACCTGATCAAGAACTCGTCGATCGCGCTGACCATCGGGCTCGCCGAGCTCACGTTCCGGTCGCGCGAGATGGGCGAGTACACCTTTCACTTCTTCGAGGCGTTCTCGGCGGCGACGCTGGTCTACGTCGTCATTGCGATGACCGCGAACCGCGTGATGGCCGTCGTCGAGCGCCGGGTCGCCGTGCCCGGCTACATCGCCGGCGGCAAGTAGAGGCCCCGCCATGACCCTCGACTTCGACGTCATCGGCCGGTCGCTGCCGTACCTCTGGAAGGGCTTCCTCTACACGGTCGAGCTGACGGCGATCGCCTCGCTCGGCGGGCTCTTCTTCGGCACGTTCCTCGCGCTCGGGCGGCTGTCGCCGGCGAAGGTGCTGTCGAACGTCGCTGCCGGGTACGTCAACCTGATGCGGTCGATCCCGCTGGTGCTGGTCCTGTTCTGGTTCTTCTTCCTGATGCCGCAGGTGCTGCAGCTCGTCACCGGCGGCGAGCGGCCGCCGCAGATCGGCGCCGAGCGCACGGCAATCATCACCTTCATCATGTTCGAGGCCGCGTACTTCTGCGAGATCATGCGCGCCGGCATCCAGTCGATCGCCAGGGGACAGGTGCATTCGGCTTACGCGCTCGGCCTCACCTACGGCCAGACGATGCGGCTGGTGATCCTGCCGCAGGCGTTCCGCAACATGATCCCGGTGCTGCTGACGCAGACGATCATCCTGTTCCAGGACACCTCGCTCGTCTACGTGATCTCGGCCACCGACTTCACCGGCGCTGCGTCGAAGATCGCGCAGCGCGACGGCCGGCTGATCGAGATGTACCTGTTCGTCGCCGTCGTGTACTTCGTGCTCTGCTACACCTTGTCGTACGCGGTGAAGCTGCTGCAGAAGAAGATCGCCGTCATCCGCTGAGGGAACTGCCATGCCCATGATCTCCATCGACAACATCTCGAAATGGTACGGGCAGTTCCAGGTGCTGACCGACTGCACCACCAACGTCGAAAAAGGCGAGGTCATCGTCGTCTGCGGCCCGTCCGGCTCGGGCAAGTCGACGCTGATCAAGTGCGTCAACGCGCTGGAGCCGTTCCAGAAGGGTCAGGTTTTCGTCGATGGCGTCCCGGTGCACGATCCGAAGACCAACCTGCCGAAGCTCCGGGCGCGCGTGGGCATGGTGTTCCAGCACTTCGAGCTGTTTCCGCATCTGTCGATCACCGAGAACCTGACGCTGGCCCAGATCAAGGTCCTCAACCGCGGCAGGGACGAAGCCGTCGAGCGCGGGCTGAAGCTGCTCGACCGCGTCGGGCTCAACGCGCAGAAGGACAAATTCCCCGGCCAGCTTTCCGGCGGGCAGCAGCAGCGCGTCGCGATCGCGCGCGCGCTGTCGATGGACCCGATCTGCATGCTGTTCGACGAGCCGACGTCCGCCCTCGACCCCGAGATGATCAACGAGGTGCTCGACGTCATGGTGCTGCTGGCGAAGGAGGGCATGACGATGATGGTCGTCACCCACGAGATGGGCTTCGCCAACAAGGTCGCCCATCGCGTGATCTTCATGGACCAGGGGCGCATCGTCGAGGACGCGACCAAGGACGACTTTTTCGGCCAGCCGCGCTCGGAGCGCGCGCAGCAGTTCCTGGCGAAGATCCTGCATCACTGATCCGGCTGCGGGCTGTCGAATGCGGCCGAGCCGGCCGTGTTGCCGGCCGCCGTGGGGCGGCCGTTGTGACCGTCAGCGTGCGACGACAGGTTCCCCGCTGCGTGTGAAGCGATATCCAGGCAGCCGTCCGAGCCAGCGACGCACGCTGGACGAGCGCAGAAGGCCCTGGAGGGTGCGAAATGAGGTGGTCGCCGCGGTCTCCGGGCGCGTCGCGAGCAGGTAACGCTCCGTGACCAGCGGCACGAAGGCAAGCCCGTACTGGACCCCTGCGGCGCGGATTCCGTAGCCAGCGTCGGCTTTCCCGGTCGCAACCGTCGCCGCGACGGCGAGATGCGTGAACTCCTCATGCTGATAGCCGCGGATGCGGGCGCCGTCCACGCCGGCCTCGGCGAGCAAGGCGTCGAGTTCGATGCGACTGCCGGAGCCCGGCTGCCGATTGACGAAACGGATGCGTGGACGCACGAGGTCGGCCAAGGTCCGGATGCGCTTCGGGTTACCGGCGGCGACGAACAGGCCCTGCTCGCGCAACGCAAACTCGAACATCGCATGGTCGCGGGGTCCGCTGCGGCCACCGAGTTCCGCCACGAGCAGTGCGGGACTCCCTTCCAGACGCAGGTGGAATCCCGCCACGTCGGCCTCGCCGCGCGTGAGCGCGCGCAGGCTTTCGCGGCTGCTGCGAAACTCGAGGTCGAAGTCGAGCAACCGCCTTGCCACCGCATGCTCGTGCAGCCGCGCGAGCGCGAGATCGTGGCTCGCGACGATGCGGAAGGAGCGCTCCGGAGCGGCGAACAGCGAGCTGAGCTCGCGATCGGCCTCCATCGTCGCGCTGGCGATGTTGTCGGCGAGTCGCGTGCGCACCCGCTGGTCCGCTTCGAGCAGCGTCCGCGCAAAGGGTGTCAGCACCGAGCCACGCCCGCGCGCCTTCGTTACGAGCGGGCGCCCCAGTGCCAGGCCCATGCGTTCGATGAGGCCCCACGCGTGGCGGTAGGAAACCTCGGTCGTCTGCTTCGCCTGCTGCAGAGACCCCGTGACGTCGACGGCCTCCAGCAGCCGGATGAGCAGATGCGGTTCCGCCTCGGGCGCGGCGTCCGGCAGCCAGGCATAACCGATCCGCAGATTGAACATCAGGCAAATACATGCATATTTGATAATGGTCCGAACTCAACTACGATGCGGCTTTATGCATCAGTCTATAGACGGCACCGCGCGGATCGTGATCGCCTCGATCTTACATCAAATAGGCAAGTATGTGCATAAAATAGTCCGGCGATGCCTGGCGCTGGCCGGTGCCGTGGCGATGGGCCTGGCGTGCAATGTCGCCGCAGCGGATGGATTGACCATCCATGCCGCCGGCAGCCTGCGCACGGCGTTCGACGAACTGATCGCCACGCATCAGCGCAACGGGGGCCCGCAATTCAAGGCGGTCTACGGCCCCTCGGGAAAGTTGCGCGAGCAGATCGAGGCCGGAACCGCCCCGACCGTGTTCGCGTCGGCAGCCAAGGAACACACGGACGCGCTGGCAGCCGCCGGACGCCTGCGAAAGTCGACCGAATTCACCCACAACTCGCTGTGCCTGATTGCACGGACGGGAATCGCTCTTTCCCCCGCGTTGTTGCTCGACCTCATGCTTGATCCGACGAAGAGGCTCGGCACGTCGACGCCGAAGGCGGATCCGATGGGCGACTACACGTGGGAGCTCTTCCGCGCCGCGGACAAGGTGCATCCCGGTGCGTACGCGATCCTCGACTCCAAGGCTCTGCAGCTGACTGGGCGCGAGATGACCGGGCCGCTGGCCCGATCGCCGTACGCCAGGGTCTTCGACGACGACAGGGCCGACCTCTTCGTCGCGTATTGCACGAATGCGGCGGCGGTGGCGAAGGAGTTCCCGACGCTCGCGTGGGCACGCTTCACTCCTGACCTCAACAATCGCGGCACCTACGGCATCGGTGTCGCCGTCACCTTGGACGCTGCCGCGGCAGCGGAGGGCGAGCGGTTCGTGGCGCTGGTACTGAGCCCCGAGGGGCAGCGGATTCTCGGCAAGTACGGATTCGACTGACGCGGCGATGCCGCATTCGGAGATCAAAACGTGATGAACCATCGCTCGACGTCGATCCTCTTCCTCGCGGCCGTTCTGCTCGTCGGCGCGCCGGCCTCGGCGGCCCCCGACATCCGGATGTCCACGACGACCAGCACCGAGAACTCGGGGCTGCTCAAGGTTCTGCTCCCGCCATACGAGGCGACGTGCGGGTGCAAGGTGC
>JBDTVU010000015.1:0-39730 GCA_040007035.1 Betaproteobacteria bacterium
CCGGCGCCGAACGTCAGCGCGAAGCCGATGTCGCGCGGCCCGCGGCATTGCGCGAACGACGCGCCGGCATAGTTGGTCAGGCCCCAGGTCTTCAGCACGTGCTGGAAGAACCGCTGCCCGATGCCGTGATTGAACATGGCCACCGACTCGGGGCCGTATTGCGCCTTGATCTTCTGCATCCGGTCGGCGATGTAGACGAATGCCTCGTCCCATGTGACCGCGGTCCACTCTTCCTTGCCGCGCTCGCCGCGCCGGATCAGCGGCTTCTGCAGCCGGTCCGGATCGTAGTGCGAGCCGACGGCGCCGGTGCCGCGCGGGCACAGTCGGCCGCGGCTCTGCGGGTCGAGCGGGTTGCCTTCGAACTTCCACAGCTTGCCGTCGCGCACCGACGCGATGCCGCCGCAGCGCCAGAAGCACATTTCGCAGAAGGTCGGGATCGTCGTGACCGTGCCGGCAGGGGCGCTCGCGGCGCGCGCGACACGCGCCAGAGGCTCCCACTGTGTGGCGGCCGCGGCGGCGCCGAACGTGGTCGCGGAGATCTTGAGGAAACGGCGGCGGGAGAGGTGTTCCATGGGCCCGGGGTCCTTGTAGGAACCTCACCGGGCACACTCGCAACTTTCGGAGCGACCGGTGAGGTCGCGTCGTCTTGTGAACATCGACATTGGACTGCACGCGGGTGGCTGCGCAATGTGACTCAGGTCACCGAGATGTCGCCGATGCACCGATGTTTGCGCTAGCGCAATATTTTGCGGCGCGCAGGCGCACGATGTGGCGCGAACCGCGACATTGCGTCGCAGTGTCGAGCGAGTTTTCGGTGAAGTGCGTGCGGACCGAAACGCGCGTCGATGCGCGCGCGAACCGCGCGAAAACTCCGGCTAGAACCGCGAGCCGGCGAGCGCGACGTCGGCGCGAGACCACGCCGCACGCTGACGGCGCGCGGTCGCGGCGGCATCGTCGGTATGACTCAGGCGCCGCTGCGCCTCGGCAAGCCCCGCGAGCGACCAGCCGTTCTCCGGGTAGTGTCGGAGGTCCTCGCCGTAGACGCGCGCCGCGTCGGCGGGCCGGTTCGCCGCGAGCAGCGCCGACCCGAGCGCGTGACGGGTCGGCGCCAGCCACAGATGCGGCTCGTCGTAGGTGAGGCCGTCCTCGATGGCGGTCGCGCGTTCCAGCGACGCCACCGCGGCGGCGGCGTCTCGCTGCGCGAGTGCGATGTCGGCGGCGAGCGTCAGCGCCGCGATGCGGACGAGCGCCTGCGCGGCATTGATGTTCTTCACATTGACGCGGGCGAGCGCGGGGTCGGCGGCGAGCGCCTCGACGCGCGCGAGCGAAGCTCTCGCCTCGGGCAGCCGGCCGGTCCTCGCGTACGCCGTGCCGCGCGCGTAATGCCACATCGCCATCGGATACGGCTCGCCGACGTCCGGCGGCAGCGTCTCCTCCAGGATCTCGCGCCAGCGGCCGAAGCGCACCAGCGCGTGCAGCGGCAAGACGTAGTAGTGCTGGAGGATGCCGGTGCTGCGGTCGCTCTTGCCCGGTCCGCACGCGGCGCGCCACGCCGAACGCGCGGCGGCGATCGCGACGGCGCTGCGGCCGTCCATCGCCGCCGACGCCCACAGGAAGTGCCGGTTGTGGGCGATGTACCCGACGCGGTACCCGCCTTGGGCGTCGACCTCGGCGAGGTAGAGGCCGTCGGCGGCGATCGAGCGCTCGTTCGCCGCGACCGCATCTGCGTAACGACCGGTCCGCATGTCGATGTGCGCCGGCATGTGCAGCAGGTGGCCGGAGCCGGGGACGAGCGTGCGCAACCTGTCGGCGCTCGCGCGCGCGTCGGCGGGCCGTGGCGAGCTTTCGATCAGATGGATCCGGTAATGGTGGGCGCCCGGATGGTTGGGCGCGAGCGCGATCGCGCGGTCGAGCGCGGCACGGATTGCCGGCGTCCACGGCTGCGGCGCGCCGTCGGCCGCCCACCCTTCGTACGGGTGCAGATTGAGCTCCGCTTCGGCGGCGAGGGTGGCGACGTCGGCGTCGTTCGAAAACGTTCGTGCGACGGCGCGCATCCGCTCTACGTACGTATCTTCGTCGACGGCGTCGGCGTTGCCGATCGCCGGATGGCGTGCCGACAGCGCGTCGACGAGTGCCCGGTCGCGCGGTGACGCGTGCGCGGCCGTTGCCTGCGCGCGAGCGAGCGCGGCCCGCACCCGCGCGCCGTCGCCCGGCGCCATGTCGGCGTTGATGTTGGGGCCGAGCGACCATGCGAGTCCCCACCAGCACAGCGTACAGGCCGGATCGAGCGCGGCCGCCCGCTCGAACGCGCGCGCTGCCTCGGCCGGGTTGAAGCCCCACGTCAGCGTCATCCCCTGATGGAAATATCGCTGCGCGCGCGGGTTCGCGCTCGCCCGCGGGCCGCGATCCGGCCCCATGCCGGCGAGCAGCGGCGCCGCCGGCGAGGCAGCCTCGGCGACGGCGGCGGTCAGGAGCGACAGCGCGAATGCGAGTCGCCATGCCACCGCGAGAACGGTGGACGGGTGCGGCCGGGGCGGGGTCGAGGCGATGAAGCCGGGCACGAGTTTGGCGTAGAT
Source organism: Betaproteobacteria bacterium (assembly GCA_040007035.1). Taxonomy (GTDB): domain Bacteria; phylum Pseudomonadota; class Gammaproteobacteria; order Burkholderiales; family Casimicrobiaceae; genus CAIWHR01. The sequence continues at coordinate 2,577 of JBDTVU010000015.1, forward strand.
CAAAGAAATCGAACGATGGCCGGTCGGTCGGGTCGCTGTGTGACCCAGGTTACATTCAGCCGGCACCGCCGGCGTAGCGTACCGTGCATGACCTTTGCTCCGGGCGCCGCCGCGGGCGGGCCGGGCAAGGGCCCAGTGGAGGATCATCGCACATGGCACACACCCTGACCGGGGACGGCCTGCAGACGCGCCGCGATGCGAGCGCGCCGTCCGTCCCGCAACCCTACTGGAACCCGTACGCCGTCGGCGTGCTGCTCGGCTTGGTGCTGCTCGCGACGTACGCGATCACCGGCCGCGGCCTCGGCGCCACCGCGGCATTCGGCGCGATCGACGCCTGGCTCGCGAGCCTCGTCTCACCCGGACACGCCGCGGCCAGCACGGCGATGGCGAAGTACTTCAACGACGGCTCGCCGCTGATGTCATGGACGCTGTTCCTCGTCGCCGGCGCGTTCGTCGGTGCGATGATCTCCGGCATCCTCGGCCGCCGGATGAAATGGACGGTCGAGCGCGGCCCGCAGGTCTCCGACAACCGCAGGCTGATGCTGGCCTTCGTCGGCGGCTTCATCGCCGCGTACGGTGCGAAAATCGCCAAGGGCTGCACCAGCGGGCAGGCGCTGACCGGCGGTGCGATCCTCAACGTCGGCAGCCTCGTGTTCATGCTGGCGGTGTTCGCCAGCGCCTACGGTCTCGCCTGGTTCGTGCGCAAGGAATGGCTATGATGCTCCCGCTCTCGTCCTCGATGGAATTCACGGTCGCCGTCGACCTCGGCCTCGCCTTGGTGCTCGGCATCGGCTTCGGCTTTTCGCTCGAGCGCGCCGGATTCGGCAGCGCGCGCAAGCTGACGTCGGTGTTCTATCTCTACGACATGGCGGTGGTGAAGGTGATGTTCACCGCGATCGTCACCGCGATGACCGGCCTCGCCGCGCTGTCGGCGATCGGCATGCTCGATCTCGGCGAACTGTATGTGGAGCCGACGAGCCTCGTCGCGCAGACGCTGGGCGGCCTCGTGTTCGGCGCCGGGTTCATCGTCGGCGGCTACTGCCCCGGCACGTCGATCGCCGCCGTCGCCACCGGACGCAAGGACGGCATCGCCTTCGCGCTCGGGATGCTGGCCGGCGTGCTCGCGTACGTCGAGCTTACGCCGGGCATCGACGGCTGGATCAAGGCCAACGCGCAGGGCGAGATGACGCTGCCGTCGGTCACCGGCGTCGGCATGGGCTGGTATGCGCTCGCGTTCATTGCCTTCCTCGTGTTCGCCGGCTGGGGCATGGCCAAGCTCGAAGGCCGCTTCGGCCACCTGCGGCCGCACGGCTGAGTCCGGGGCGCGCGACATTTGCGCACCCCCCGCGGCCGCTGCTTTCCTTTCCGCTTGATTCCGATCAAGCTGGATCCCGGCCCGGCCGGCGATATGTGACGCACGTCACTGAGTTTCGGGCCGGCGGGGCTTATCGTGGCACCCGTCTCCTTCAGGTCATCAGTGAGGTCGTCATGGAAAAGAACATGGGTGGCATCGATCGTGGCGTGCGCGCCATCGTCGGACTGGCGCTTCTCGGCTGGGCGGCCTTCGGCACCGGCGACATGCGGATGTGGGGGTTGATCGGCCTCGTGCCGCTCGCCACCGCGGCGATCGGATGGTGCCCGGCCTATCTGCCGTTCGGCTTCAAGACCTGCCGCACCAAGTAAGTCGATGAAGATCCGGCGGTCCCGGACCTGCGCCGCGGCGCGGGCGGGCGTCCTCGCTTTCGCGCTGGTGCTCGGTGTCGCGCCGGGCCACGCGGCCGACGCGCCGGCTCCCGGCGTCGGTGCAATCGTCGACGTCGCGGTGCGCGACTGGCCGCGAACGATCGCTGCCGAAGCGGTGGTCGAGGCGATTCGCCAGGCGACGCTCGGCGCGCAAGTGGCCGGCCGCATCGTCGCACTCGACGTCAAGGCCGGCGACACGGTGCGCGCGGGCCAGGTGCTGATGCGGATCGACGCGCGGACGGCGGATCAGGCCGTCGCGGCGGGTCGCTCGCAAGTCGCCGAAGCCGAAGCGAACCTCGCCAACGCGAAGCACAAGCAGGAGCGCAACCGGGAATTGCTGGCGCAGAAGTTCGTCAGCCAGGCGGCGGTCGACCAGTCCGACGCCGAGTACAAGGCGGCACAGGCGCAGCTCGCCGCCGCGGCGGCGAACGCCGGGCAAGCCGTTGCCGCGCAGTCGTTCACGACGATCACCGCGCCGTTTGCCGGCGTCGTCGGCGAAACCCAAGCCGAGCTGGGCGACATGGCGCAGCCGGGCCGCGCGCTCGTCACCGTGTTCGATCCACGCGAGCTGCGCGTGACGGCGACGGTGCCGCAGGCGGCGCTGCCGACGCTGAAGTTGGGCGAGCCCATCCGCATCGAAATTCCCGCGCTCGGCAAGTCGGTGGTCGCAACGAAGGTGACCGTCATCCCGCTCGCCGACGCGCACACGCACACGTCGCGGATCCGGCTCGATCTGCCGGCCGCCGAAGGCCTGCTGCCGGGCCAGTTCGCCCGTGCCCGCTTCGTCACCGGCGTGCAACGCGCGCTGGCGATTCCCGCAGGCGCGATCCTCCGGCGCGGAGAGGTCACCGCCGTCTACGTCGTCGATGCCGTCGGCCGCGCGCAGCTTCGGCAGGTGCGCGCCGGCGAGCCGGTCGGCGACGGGCAGGTGGAAATTCTGGCCGGCCTTTCCGCCGGCGAGCGGATCGCCGCGAATCCGGTGCAGGCAGGCATGGCGCCGGCCGTCGCCGGCACGAAGTAACCGACACCGCCCGGGCTGCGGGCACTCACAGGAGGAGACGAAGATGGCACACGTCGTTGTTCTTGGCGCGGGTCTGGGCGGCATGCCGATGGCCTACGAGATGAAAGCCCAGTTGCGGCCGCAGGACAAGGTGACGGTAGTCGGCAACGGACCGAACTTCCACTTCGTGCCGTCGAACCCGTGGGTCGCGGTGAACTGGCGCAAGCGGAAGGACATCGAGTTCGCGGCCGCGCCGTACCTCGCAAAGAAGGGGATCGCATTCGATCCGCGCGGCGCGAAGCGGCTCCATCCCGAGCGCAGCCAGGTGGAGCTCGGCGACGGCACGATGCTGTCCTACGACTACCTCGTCATCGCGACCGGACCGAAGCTGGCGTTCGACGAAATCGAGGGGCTGGGGCCGAACGGCTTCACCCAGTCGGTGTGCCACGTCGACCACGCCGAGAAGGCGGCCGCGGCGTGGGATGCGTTCGTCGCCGATCCGGGCCCGATCGTCGTCGGCGCGGTGCAGGGCGCGTCGTGCTTCGGGCCTGCCTACGAGTTCGCGTTCATCATGGAAACGGACCTCCGCCGGCGGAAGCTCCGCGACCGCGTGCCGATGACGTTCGTCACCGCCGAGCCGTACATCGGCCACCTCGGCCTCGGCGGCGTCGGCGACTCGAAGACGATGCTCGAATCCGAGATGCGCGACAAGCACATCAAGTGGATCTGCAACGCCAAGGTGTCGAAGGTCGAGGCCGGCAAGATGCACGTCGTCGAGCACGACGACGAAGGCAAGCCGAAGAAAGAGCACGTGCTGCCGTTCAAGTACTCGATGATGCTGCCGGCGTTCAAGGGCATCGACGCGGTATTCGGCATCGAGGGCCTGACCAACCCGCGCGGCTTCATCGCGATCGACGCGCAGCAGCGCAATCCGAAATACCGCAACGTGTACGCGGTCGGCGTCTGCGTCGCGATCCCGCCGGTGGAGGTCACCCCGGTGCCGACGGGCGCGCCGAAAACCGGCTACATGATCGAGTCGATGGTCACCGCGGCGGCACACAACATCCGCGCCGAGCTCGACGGCAAGGAGCCGGTGGAGAAGGCGACGTGGAACGCCATTTGCCTGGCCGACCTCGGCGACACCGGCATCGCGTTCGTCGCGCTGCCGCAGATCCCGCCGCGCAACGTCAACTGGTTCTCCGAGGGCAAGTGGGTGCATCTGGCCAAGATCGCGTTCGAGAAGTACTTCATCCGCAAGATGAAGAAGGGCACGTCGGAGCCGTTCTACGAGAAGTACGTGATGAGCGCGCTCGGCATCTCCAAGCTGCGGAAGTGACGGGCCGGGCGTGACCGACTCCCCGCGGATGGGCGTTTCCGGCCGGATCGCCCGCTTCTTCCTGTCGTCGCAGTTGACGCCGCTGGTGGCGCTGGTGCTGGTGCTGCTCGGCGCGTTCGCGATCATCGTGACGCCGCGCGAGGAGGAGCCGCAGATCGACGTCACGATGGCCAACGTGTTCGTGCCGTTCCCCGGCGCGTCGGCGGCCGACGTCGAGCAGCTCGTGGCGATTCCCGCCGAGCAGGTGCTGTCGCAGATCCAGGGGCTGGAGCACGTGTGGTCGGTGTCGCGGCCGGGGCTGGCGCTCGTCACCGTCCAGTACAAGGTAGGCGTCAAGCGCAACGACGCGGTGGTGCGGCTGTACGACACGATCCTGTCGCACCGGGACTGGCTGCCGAAGGAGCTCGGTGTCGGCGAGCCGCTGGTGAAGCCGAAGGGCATCGACGACGTGCCGATCGTCGCGCTGACGCTGTGGACGAAGGATCCGGCGCGCGGCGCGTTCGACCTCGAGCGCGTCGCGCACGCGGTCGAGGCCGAGCTGAAGCGGGTGCCGGGGACGCGCGAGGTGACGACGATCGGCGGGCCGGGCCGCGCGGTGCAGGTGCTGCTCGACGTGGCGAAGCTGAACGCCGTCGGCCTCGCCGCCGGCGACCTTGCCCGCGCACTGCAGGCGTCCAACACGTCGCTGCCGGCCGGCAACCTCGTCCGCGGCAACCAGACGGTGTTGGTCGAGACCGGTGAGTTCCTGCAGTCGGCGCAGGACGTCCGTGACCTCGTCGTTGGCGTCCGCGACGGTCGTCCGGTGTTCCTGTCGGATGTCGCCCGCGTCGTCGACGGCCCGCCGCCGCCGGCGCGCTACGCATGGCACGGCGTCGGCAAGGCAGCCGCCAAGGACGCCGCCGAGGCCGGGCGCACGTACCCGGCAGTTACGCTCCAGGTCACCAAGAAGACCGGCGAGAACGCCGTCGAGGTTGCCGAGCGCGTCGAGCGTCGGCTGGCGGAGCTCGCCAACACTGTCGTCCCGGCCGGGATCGAGGTGACCGTCACCCGCGATTACGGCAAGACGGCCGACGACAAGGCGAAGCTGCTCATGGGCAAGCTGCTGTTCGCCACGCTGTCGGTGGTCGCGCTGGTGTTCGTCACCCTCGGCCGGCGTGAAGCGGCGATCGTCGGCGTCGCCGTGTCGCTGACGCTGGCTGCGACGCTGTTCGCGTCGTGGGCGTGGGGCTTCACGCTCAACCGGGTGAGCCTGTTCGCGCTGATCTTCTCCATCGGCATCCTCGTCGACGACGCGATCGTCGTCGTCGAGAACATCCACCGCCACCGTGCGCTGTACCCCGACGCGCCGCTCGCGTCGCTGATCCCCGCTGCCGTCGACGAGGTCGGCGGGCCGACGATCCTCGCCACGTTCACGGTGATCGCGGCACTGCTGCCGATGGCGTTCGTCACCGGGCTGATGGGGCCTTACATGAGCCCGATCCCGATCAACGCCAGCATGGGGATGGTGATCTCGCTTGCGATCGCATTCATGATCACGCCGTGGCTCGCGCTGAAGCTCGCGCCGAAACACGGCGCGGGTCATGCCGAGAGCCGCCTCGATCGCTGGCTCGCGTCGACGTTCGCCCGGTTGCTGACGCCGTTCGTCGATGCGACCCGCGGCGGGCGGCGGCGCAAGCTCCTCGGCCTCGGCATCGTCATCGCGATCCTCGCCTCGGTGTCGTTGGCGTTCGTACAGCTCGTCGTGCTGAAGATGCTGCCCTCCGACAACAAGAGCGAGCTCGCCGTCGTCGTCGACATGCCGGCCGGCGCGCCGGTCGAGGCGACCGCCGCGGCGCTGGCCGATCTCGGCACGTACATCGCCACCGTCGACGAAGTCACCGACTTCCAGGCGTACGCGGGCACCGCGGCGCCGATCAACTTCAACGGCCTCGTTCGCCAGTACGACCTGCGGCAGATGCCGGAGCAGGGCGACCTGCAGGTCAATCTCGTCGACCGCAAGCACCGGTCGCGGCAGAGCCACGAGATCGCGCTGGCGATCCGGCCCGCGCTGGAGAAAATCGGGGCGAAGCACAACGCCAAGGTGAAGATCGTCGAGGTGCCGCCAGGGCCGCCGGTGCTCTCGCCGATCGTCGCCGAAGTCTACGGCCCGGACGAGCCGGGACGGCACGCGACGGCGAAGGCGCTGCGCGCGGCGTTCGGCACCATCCCGGGCATCGTCGGCATCGACGACTCGATCGAGGACAACGCCCCGCGCGCGCTGGTCCGCGTCGACCAGCGCAAGGCGGCGCTCGCCGGCGTCACGCCGGCCGACATCATCGCGGCACTGCGCGCGGCGCTGTCCGGCGACGACGTGACGGCGCTGCACGACGGCCAGGCGAAGTACGGTGTGCCGGTGCGGATCACCGTGCCGCCCGAGCAGCAGGGGCGGCTCGACCCGCTGCTGGCGATGACGGTACGCGGCACCGGTGGAATCAGCGTCCCGCTGGCCGAGCTGGTGCAGGTGAAGCCTGCGCTGCGCGAGAAGACACGCTACCGCAAGGACCTGCTGCCGGTGACGTACGTGATCGGCGACATGGCCGGCGGCACCGACAGCCCGCTGTACGGGATGTTCGGCGTTCGCGCCAAGCTTGCTTCGGTCGCGGTCCCGAACGGCGGCACGCTCGGTGAGCATTTCATCTCCCAACCCTCCGACCCGTACCGCGGCTACGCGTTCAAGTGGGACGGCGAGTGGCAGGTGACCTACGAGACGTTCCGCGACATGGGCATCGCCTATGGTGTCGGCCTGGTGCTGATCTACCTCCTCGTCGTCGCCCAGTTCGGCTCGTACGTGACGCCGCTGGTCATCATGGCGCCGATTCCGCTGACGATCATCGGCGTGATGCCCGGCCACGCGCTGCTCGGCCGGCCGTTCACCGCGACGTCGATGATCGGGATGATCGCGCTGGCCGGCATCATCGTCCGCAACTCGATCCTGCTCGTCGACTTCGTCAACCTGCAGACGGCAAAGGGCGTGCCATTCGCGCAGGCGATCGTCGACGCCGCCGCGGCGCGGGCGAAGCCGATCGCGCTGACCGGGCTCGCCGCTATGCTGGGCGCGCTGTTCATCCTCGACGACCCGATCTTTTCCGGCCTCGCGATCTCGCTGGTGTTCGGCATCCTGGTGTCGACGCTGCTGACGCTCGTCGTCATCCCGGTGCTGTACTACGCGGTGAATCGGCGGCGGATGACGGCTCCCGGTGGCGAACCGGTGCCGGATGGGGCTCGGGAAGTGCGCGACGAACGGTAGCGCGAGAAGCGCCTGACGCGGCAATATTCACGGGTGCGCATCCTTCGCCACTTCGGGTCTCTGCTGCTGTTGACGTTGCTGCCGGTGCTGCCTCCGGCTGTGGCCGGCGACATGATCCAGCTCGATCCGTTCGCGCAGGCCACGCGCGGCTATCCCGGCTGCCTGGCGCAGGCGCCGCCGCTCCTGACGCAGGAGCAGGCGAGCGCGCAGGCGCACGTCCGAGTTGAACGCGGCCTGCGCTGCGCGATGGAAGGCAAGTGCGAGCCGGGAGGCGCCTACAAGCGCGACCCGGAAACGAACGAGCGGATGCGCACCCTCATCGCGGGTGATCCGCGGTTTGCCACGACTTCGGTCTGGGTCACGACATCACGCAATTGGGTGACGCTGCAAGGCTGCGTGCATACGGCGACGCAGCGCACTGCGCTGGTCGCGTTCGTGGCGATGCAGCCGGGCGTCGAACGTGTTTTCGACGAGCTTCGTACGGGAGTGCGGCCGGCGCCGAAGTGATCGTCAGGGCTTTGCGCCGGGGACGGTCGGCCGCGGAGGGTCCGCTTTGGTCCGCGGCCAGCGATGGCGCGCAGGTTCTTGAACACCTGGTGCGCCTGCGATTCGACGGCGTCGACGATGTCGCCGGTCGCCGGATCGAGGCCGATCTGGCCGGAGAGGTGGACGGTTTTGCCGACGCGGATCGCCTGGGAGTACGGGCCGATGGCGGCCGGTGCGTCGACGGTGTGGATCACATCCTTGATCATGACGCGATTCCGGGCAATGGATCAGCACGGAACTCTGCCATCCCCGCAGGCCGCCCCGTTTCCTGCCGTCCGAATCCCGGTTTCGCGGGAACGCCCGTCAGCGCGTTCGGTCGTTGAGCGTCTCGTCTAGTACGGCGTCGCGCCGATCGCCGTGTAGCTACGGGTCCAGACCCCGAAGAAACTGAGCGTTCCCGTGTAGTTCTTGGTGGACGCCGTCAAGATGGGCCAACTGACGCTCAGGGAGCCGCGGAACAACGACGCCTCGATCGTGTTGTCCCACTTGACGCCAACGTATCCGCCTCTATTGGTGTCCACGCCGCCCCCCGCCGAGAGTTCGGACGCTACCCCGATTTTCCCGAACGGCACCAGACCGCAGTACTTGAATTCCTTCGCGATGGCCTTTTTTCCTGCGGCCGCCACGTTCACGTTCATCGGCGGCGGCAGCAGGAAGACCGACGCCTTGAGGCCCGTGTTGTTGTGGCCATTCAGCGCGAACCCAAGACCGAGCTGATTACCGCTGCCCTTGAGCTGCAGCTGGAAGTTCTTGATGATGCTTTCCGTCGAGAAGTCCTCCGAAACGTAGGAGAAATTGACCCCGCCGCCCGTCCCGCCGACCTGGCCGGCCGCGGCGGTGAACGCGAGGGTGCCGACCGTGAACAGCCCGCCGAGCGCGACCATTTGTTGCGACGTGGCAACGAGCGACTGTATCTGGTCTGCGATTCCCTTGGCGTTGCAGAGCTGCTGTATGTCCTTTAGCGCGATGCTGCTGTCGACGAAGGAACTCAATGCCTGCGTCAACGTGAGGCCGATCAGTGAGGGTTCCTCGCCGGTCGGGTCGGCAAAGTTGACCGGATCCGCCTTCGCGTACAGGTAGCGATGCAGAGAAGTCGGCGCGTCGGTCCGACCGGCGAACGGGTCGCGTGTGAAGAATCGGCCCATGGCGGGGTCGTAGTAGCGGGCGCGAAGCTGGTAGAGGCCATCCTGCGCGTCGAACCGCTCGCCTGAGTAGCGATACGGGTTCGCCGTGCTGCCGGTCGTCGCCATCGTGTTGCCATAAGCGTCATAGACGTAGCGGTCGGTCAGCGATGCCGTCGTATCGGCCAGGCCGCGCACATTCCCCAGGCTGTCACGCAGGTAGAAACTCGACGTGCCACCGCGCGCCATCGCAAGCAACTCGTTTCCGTACGAAAAGCGGGCGCGCAAGTTGCCGGCGCCGTCCCGCTCCTCGAGCACCTGGGACAGCCGGCTGTTGTTGGCACCGTCGGGCAAGAATCGCGTCACGTCGGCAGGCGTACTGATCATGACGCGCTGGCCATCGGCGTCGTACGTGTACTGGTTCGCCGCGCCGCCCCCTTGCAACGCCACGAGGCGATTCTCGGCGTCGTGGCCATACTGCGTGACGTTGGCGCCGCGGGTCCGGGTGACGAGATTGCCGTTGGTGTCGTAGGCGTAGGTCGTCGTGCCGTCGGAAAGCAGCCGATCGTTGTTGTCGTAGCTGAACGTCACCGGAACGCCCGCGCGGGTCAATTGCGACCGGTTGCCGACCGCGTCGTAGACGTGCGAGATCGAAAATGGCGATGCGCCGGTGCGTATCTCGGACGCGATCCGACCCTTGGCGTCGTAACCGAAGGACGTGATCGAGCCGTCCTGTTCGGTGACCTGCGTACGCCGGCCGACCGGCGAGTAATCCGTGGCGAATGACTGCAAGACCGTGTTCGCCGGCGTCTTGTGCGCGAGCTGCGTCATCCGGTTGCGGGTATCAAACGTGGCGTCGGCCGTCATGCCGTTGGCGAGCGTGTTGCGAACGCGGTTGCCGGCCAGATCGTAGAACGCCTGCGTCTGCCCTTCCGGCGCCGTCACCTGAACCAGGCGATTCAACGCGTCATAGTCGTAACTGATCGTAGCCGTAGGGGACGCAAGCGAAGTAAGGTTGCCGTTCGGGTCCCGCGTCAGGCTCACGACTTCCCCGCCAGGATGCTTGACACTCGCCAGCCGGCCGATGTTGTCGTAGGCATAGGTCGTCAGGCCGCGCGCATCGCGGGCGCTCGCGCGCTGGCCATCGCCGTTGTACGTGTAGTCGACGTTCACTCCGGCCGGAAGCGCCTTGCGCGTCACGCGGTTCAAGGCGTCGTACGTAAACGTGATCATCTTCCCGTCAGGACGCGTGAGCGCCACCGGATTACCCACGGCGTCATACACCGACTTCTCTATTTCGCCGCCTGGATACTCATTTTCAACCAGACGATTGAGTACGTCGTAGCGGTACCGCGTAATGCGTCCGAGCGCATCGGTCTGGGTCACGAGGTTGCTGGCCTCGTCATAGCCGTAGGTCGCATTGCCGGCCAGTCCCGAGACGCTCACCAGCCGACCGAGACCGTCGTAGGTAAAGGTCGTCGCCTGGCCCTCCTCGTTGGTGACGCTGGTGCGCCGTCCGAGGACGTCGAATGTCTGCTTGACGTTGCTTCCGTCGGGAAGGTTCGTCTGCACGAGCCGTCCGGCGACGTTGTACAACATCGTCGTCGTGCGCCCGTTAGGATCGGTGAGCGACGCCGGCGCACCGAGCGCGTTGAGCGTCTTCGACAGTCGCGGTCGCACCAGCGGCCCGCCGACGCCGTTCTGAACAGCGGGAAACGTGGTCCCTATCGAACGGCCAGCCGGATCGTAAGCGTAGTCGGTCCGATTGCCCTTGGCATCGACGGTGGCCGCGACCCGCCCGGCGGCGGAATAGATCATCCGCATCGTGTCGCCGTTCGGCAGCGTCGTCGCTACATTGCGGTTGAGCTCGTCGAAGGTGAACATCGTCACGCGCCCGGCGCGATCCGTCTGCGTCACGAGGTTGTCGTTGAAGTCATAGCCGGCGCTTTCGAACGTTCCGTCCGGGTACGTTGCGCGCGTGCGGCGACCGAGGCTGTCGTAGGTGTACGTCGTGCGCCGGCCCAACGCGTCGATCTCCGCCGTCAGACGCCCGACGCCGTCGTATTCGCGGCGCGTGACGCCGCCGAGGGGGTTCGTGACGTTGACCAGTCGGTTGGCGGCGTCGTAGCCGAATTGCGTGGTCAGCGGTGTCGAGACGCCGCCGATCGTGCGATAGAGCGTCTCGCTCGCCTTGTTGCCGTTGGCGTCGTACGTGAAGTCGATGCGGCGCAGCAACGTGTTTGACACATCCCGGATTTCCTCGCGGGTGACGTTGCCGGCGGCGTCACGGGTGAGGTTCTTGGTCGTGCCGATCGCATCGCTAGTCTGCAGCGGCATGCCTTGCGCGTTTATCACCGCGGTTCCGGTTCCCGCGTCTGGTATCTCGAAGCCGATGAGATTTCCGACCAGATCGTAGTCGAACGTGTAGCTGCGCCCACCGGCGTCGACCGCGGTTGCGGGATCGCTGCGCGTGTTGTAGGTGAACGTCTGCGTGAGATTGAGACCGCCCGGGTCGACGACGCTCGCCGTCGTCAGCACACCGCTGTAGGTCGCGCTGAGACGCTTTCCATCCGGGTCGACCAGCGACGTCTGGTTGCCGACCCCGTCAAAGGTCCTCGTCGTGACCGCGTTGACGAGCGTTCCCTCGATCGTGACGCCTTGTTCCATGCCAAGTACGTTGCCTTGCCCGTCGTACTGCACGCGCAGAACGCCGCCCTGACGGTCGGTGATGACGTCTTCTTGGGCGGCGTCATTATGGCTGAACTCGACCCGCTTCCCGTTGGCGTCGATCACGGCGATCAAGCGTCCCGCCGCATCGTATTCGTTGCGTACCGCCTGATTGCCGTTGGCGTCACGGATCTCGATCAGGCCGTGGCTGCCGTTGTACGCGAACGTCGACACGCCGCCGGTCGGGCTCGTGTGCTTGACCAAGTCGCCTTGGCCGTCATAGGCGTAGGTCTGCACGTTGCCGGCGAGGTCGGCGATCGCGACGATCCTGCCCTTGACATCGCGCGTGAACGTGATCCCGCGTCCGTCGGAATGCAGGATGCCGCCCGGTCCGAACGTGACTGCGTTGCCGCTGCGGTCGGTAACCTTCTTCACGCCTTCGGTCGGGCTGATCTCGATCTGCGTGCCGTCCGCCGCGGTGTAGCGATACAGTTTCGGCGAGTAGGTGTCGAGCGTGTTGTCGTCGAGCAGTTCGTCCTCGGCGCCGCCGTTGGCGATCAGCACGCTGTTGTTGGTAAGCGCCTGCAACTGGCCGAGCGTCCCCGGCCGCGCCGGGTAGCCGGTGATTGTCGTGAAGTCGAGCGATCCCAGGTTCGACGTCGGCGACACCTGCATGTCGAATTCCTCGACGCGTCCGTCCGGCAGCGTGATGCTGACCTTGTGCTCCGACGTCGCCAGCAGCGAGACCGTCGGACCGCTCACGACCCGTACCCATCCCGTGCCCAGCACGCGGTTGGTCCGAATGCGCAGCGTCTTGAGCCCCAGCCGCCAGCCAATGCCGAAGTCGCCCAGCGCCTTGTCGCGGCTGTCGTACGTGCGATTGATCGTGAGTGGAATACCGGCCGCGGGGAGGTTGAGATCCAGGTACGTCAGCGAGAACAACCCGACCTTCCGGTCGCCCTTGGCTTGCACGGTCGACGTCGCCACGCTCTCGTTCTCGTTCTTGTCGAACACCGTCAGCCGCAGCGTGTACTGGTCGTTCAGCAGCACCGTCGGATCGAACTTGCCGAGCACGCCGTTGGTCACCGCGCTCGTACCTTCGGCGAGCAACGTCCACGTATCGTCGCCGGCCGGCGAGTACGCCAGCTCGTAGCGCAGGAAATTCGCATCGCTCGCCGTGCCGACGACGTCGACTGGCCCGGTGACCGTCGCGCCATCCGCCGGCGCCGTGATTGCCGCCACCGGCGGCGTGGTGTCGCCGGGCACGAGCGACGCGACGTTGAGCGTGACCTGTCCCGTCTTGCCGGAGAGCAACGCAGCGATCGTTGCCGTACCGTTCGCCTTCGCTTTGGCGAACCCCGTCGTGCTGACCGTGGCCGCGGCCGCGTTCGTCGTCGACCACGCCGCCGTCAGCGAAACGTCCGCGCTGGTGCCATCGGTGAGGATCGCGATCGCCTTGAACTGGAATTCGTCGCCGGCAAGACGCTGCAACGGACCCGGTCCCGGTTCCAGGACGATCGAGGCGACGGGCGCCGGCAGCGGTCCGCCCGCGGAGACCGTCAGGTCCACCGGCGGCGCGGTGGCGGGCGACAGCTCGGTCCCGGCCGCCGGCGACTGGGTCATGACTTCGCTTGCGGGGATCGTCGTCGAGAAGACGGTGGAGACGTTGACCTGCAGTCCCGCACCGGTGAGGATTCCGATCGCCACCGCCAGCGGCTGGCCGACGACGAACGGCATCACCATCGGTTCCAATCCCTTCGACACCGTCAGCCGGATGTCGTCGAACTGCCCGACGACCGCACCCGCCACCGCCTCCTGCGCGAGCACGGTTCCGGCGGGTTGCGCCGAAAATTCCTCCACCCAAAGCAAACCCTGCAAGTTCGACGCGACGAGCGCAGCCTGCGCAGGTTGGAACAGCATGCCCACGACATTGGGCACCGTCACTCCGGTCGTCGTGAGATTGACGATGAAGATCTGATCGGTGCTCGCGCCGCGCGAATCTGTCGCGGTCACGATGACCGTTGTCTGACCCCATGGACACGGGTAGCCATACGAACCGCAGGTCGGTTCGAAGCGAATGCGCGCCGGGCCGCTCATCGTCACCCACGAAGGCCCGGACTTGAGCGAGAAGGTGACGGTGTCGCCCGGATCGGGATCGAACGCGGCGAGATCGTAGTAGTGCGTGACCAGCCCGCCCGGCGGCGTGGGCGCGAATGCCTGCAACAGGCTCTTCGGCGGCGTCGAGGTGAACACCGGCGGCCGGTTGTCCGGCAGGATTTCGATGAATACCGTGGCCGGCGCGGAGGTTCCCGGATCGCCGCTCGCTTCGTACGTGAAGCTCGTCCCCTGCGCGAGGCGCGGATCGCGGATGCTGCCCTGCTGCGCGGGCGAGCGGAACAGCCGGGACACCGTCGTGTCGTGCAGCACGCGGGCGTTGTCGTCGATCGCCGTCGAGCGGTACTGGATGTTCGGAAACGCCTTCGGCCCGGGCAGCCAGTTGTTGCTGCCGCCGCCGCTCAGCGCGACCGGCCCGACCAGTCCCGCGCACGCTGGCGCGACGCCTGGATTGAGGCAATTGAAGTTGAAGCCCGCGTTCTGCACGATGTCGACGTGACCGTCGTTGTTCATGTCGGCGAGGATCAACGCCGAGACGTCGTTGTAGCTCCAGTTGAACGTCCAGTACGGGGCGAGCTTGCGCAGCCCGGTGCGCCCGTCGAGGACGATGACGCGGCTGTTCGCGGCGACGACGACTTCGGCCACGCCGTCACCGTCGAGGTCATAGACCTGCGGCGCCGCGTTGGACAGGCCGAAACCCGGCGTCGGCTGCGTGTAGAACGGCGCGAGGATCGGATCGCTGGGGATGTCCTGCGGAACCTTGTACGCCCAGATCGGGCGCCCGTCGTCGCGGAACGCATAGACGGTCCCGTCGGCGCCCAGCACGATATCGGAGCGGCCGTCGCCGTCGACATCGGCGATGGTCAGCGGCGTGAACCAGTACGTCCACAGCGGAATGCGGCGCTTGAGCTGGCCGTCGTGGCTGTAGATGAAGATGCCGCGATCGTCGAAGTTGGATTCCCCGCTGCTGCGCAGGTGAACGATCTCGGCCTTGCCGTCGCCGTCGAGATCCGCCACCGCGGTGTCGTTCACACTCTTGTTCAGGTGCCACGCGAGATCGAATCCGCCGCCGGCATTCTGCATCCAGACCTCGGTGCCGGACACCAGGTCCACGCGCCCGTCGCCGTCGATGTCCATCGCGATCGGCGGCATTTCCGACAATGCACCCGGTCCGCCGGAATGCGGGCGCGCCGCCGGATTGCGGTCGACGAGTGTCTGCAGCACGCTGCCGTCGGCGCCGTTGATGATGAGCGTCGCGCGACAGGCGACATTTTCGTCGGCGACGAGCCCGGTTACCGCGCGACAGCCCGCGTAGTGGAACTGGCTTGCCGTATCGTAGTAAAGCATGTAGCCGTCGTTGAGCGGAATCTCGACGCGCATGAGCAGCACCGGCGCGCCGCCGGCCGTCAGGCGCGCGACGCTGAGCCCGCGCCGCCACGCGAGCCCGCCCGGCGTGAATCCGCCCGGCGGCACTGGCGTCACCCCGCGCCGGATATCCGGGTGCGGTTTTGAGAGCGGCGGCGAAACCCACTTCACCTTGCCCAGGTGATCGAACGCGACGATGCTGTCGCCCCACGTGCTGCCTTCGCGAGTGCACGTAGTGGTGAACGCCAGCGCCGCATGCCCGCTGTCATCGAGGTCCGCCAGCACGCGGTGATCCATGCTGCCGCCGCCCGAATTCAGTCGGCAATCCGTCGCGCCGGTGCGGTCGGCGCTCCACAGCTGCGTGCCGTCGAGACCCGAACGCGCGCGGACGCCGCCGTTGTTGTCGAAACTGATCACGTCCGGCTTGCCGTCCCCGTTGAGGTCGGCCACCAGTTCGTGGTAGCGATCCGAGCCTCCCGAACTGGTGTTCCACATCTTGGCCATCGTCAGCGGAACGCCGGGCGGCGTCGCTGGCGCCTGATAGGTGAAGCCGCCATCGCCGTCGAATGCGGTGACCGTCCCGACGCCGGGATCGGTGAGGCGCGTGGCCGCGAGCGTGCCGGCGCCGCCGTAGAAATCGTTGCCGAGCACGCCCGGTGGAGGCACCGTGAGCGTCTGCGCGACCTTGACCGAGTAGCTGTCGTCCTTCGCCACCGGGGGCGGCGCCGATTGCTGCAACGTCACCGTGAACGACTTCTGGTCCGACAACCCGCCGTTGTCGGTCACCTTTACCGTCACCGCGTAGTCGCCCGGCGACTTGCCTGTCGTCGGCCAGCTCAGGTCGGCACCGCTGATCGTCATTCCACTCGGCCCCGACATCAGCGAGAACGTCAGCGTGTCGCCCGCGTCCGGATCGGTCGCGGCGAGCTTGCGCGTGAACGTCGTGCCGATCGCCACGATCTGGTTGTTCTGCGGCTGCAGCGCCGGCGCGTGGTTGGTGTGGACGACCGTCACGTTGAACGTCGTCGTCGCGAACTTGCCGCTGCTGTCGGTGACGCGTGCGGTGAACGGGTGCGGGCCGAGCTGAGCCGCCGTCGGCACCCAGTCGATAAGCGGCGCGGGATTCAGGCTCGCGCCCGCCGGCGACATGTTCAGCGCATAGGCAAGAATGTCGTTGCCGTTGCCGTCCCTGCCTTCGAGCAACTGCTGGAACCGCCCGCCCAACTCGATCGTGCGGTCGGGGATCGCGGCGAGTTGCGGCCCGCCGTCGATGACGTCGATCTGCACGGTGCCGCTCGCCGTCAGCGCACCGTCGTTCGCCGTCAATCGCAGTACGTACGTTCCGGGGGCGGCGAACGTCGCGCTCGTGCCGGGCGCGGCCGGGTCGCCGAACACGACGCCCGAGATGGGGCCCGACACGAAACTCCAGGTGGTGGTCAGCGAACCGGGCGGATTGGGCAGCCCGTCGTCGCTGGCGGCGCCGGCGAGCGTTGCGGCCGCGGGCAGCGTGATCGTCTGGTCGCTGCCGGCGTTCACGGTCGGCACCTGGTTGGCGCCGCCGCCGGCATTCACGGTGATCGTGACGTCGGCGCTTTCCGGCAGCGCGCCGTCGCTGGCGGTGAGGCGGAGCACGTACGAACCCGGGGCGCTGAACGTCGCCGTCGTCGCGGCCATCGTCGCGTTTCCGAACGTCACCGTCCCCGGCCCGGAGAACTTCGTCCACGAATAGGTCAACTGGCCGGGCGGATTCGGCAGGCCGTCGTCGGTCGCGCTGCCGGGGAGCGACGCGCCGGACGGCAGCGTGATCGTCTGGTTGGCGCCGGCGTTGACCACCGGCGGCTGGTTGCCCGGCGCATCCTTGCGGATGTCGGCATCGACGCGCAGATACAGGTTCGTCGCGTCCTGCTGATAGAACACGGCGACCAGGTCGGCGTTGACCGGCGCATCGCCCGCGGCATCGGTGACGGCGGGTGCGACGCCGTTCCAATCGCCGATGTTGCCGTCGCGGATCACCGTCGCCGCCCAGACCAGGCCGGAGGCCGTGAATACCACCAGCAAGAACAGCAGGCGAGTCTGGTGCGGATACCGGCGCCGCAACCACAGCGTCGCCGCGAGCAGCAGCACCGCCAGCGGCAGCACCAGCCACGGCGCGAGCGGCACCGGAGTCGGACCCGTGGGACCGCCCGCTGGCGACAGGATGATCGCGAAGGTCGCGGTGGCGTCCTGGCCGCCGGCTCCGTCGTTTGCAATCGCTACCGCCTTCATCGTGCCGGCCGGCGGCAGAAGCGCCAGCGGGAGCGAGGATTCGACGACCGCGTTGCCGCCGGTCCCGTTGCCGAGGCCGACGTTCCAACCGCCGTTGTCGTAGACGATGGGGGCGCCGAGCACACCCGCGGCACAGATCTGCCGCTCGAGGCGGGTCACCGTGGCGCCGTTCACCGACGTGGTGACGACGGTCGATATGACCAGGTCGATGCCGGAGACCGGGCCGTTGGCGGTGCTGACGACGCAGCCCGTGGCCGTGTTGCTGTCGGTGTCCAGGCCGACGCTGATCGTCGTCGTCCCCGCGTGCGCGTGCGCGGCAACCAGCCCCAGCCCCAGCACGAGCACCCACCCAAGCGAACGCGGAAGCGAAAGGCGGGGCATCGGAGCGATTCTGGCCAGGACGGGTCGGAGTACGTAACAAACTACCGAACTACCGCCACCGGGGTACGTAACAACAAGTAACATCGGGGTGGCCGGCGGTGAGGCTGTCGGCTACATTTGCGCCATGGCCGAACCCGACTCCCTGCTCCCGGCACTGATTCAGGAGGAACTGGCGCGACTGGTCGACAGCGACGCCCTGCGCCGCGCGCCCAGCCACGCCCGGCTGTTGCGCTACCTGGTCGAGAGCCGCATCGCCGGCGACGACACGGCGCTGCGCGAGACCTCGATCGCGCTCGAGGTCTTCCGCCGTGACCCGGCGACCTACGATCCCCGAACCGACCCGATCGTCCGCGTCACCACTGGCCGGCTGCGCGACCGGCTGGAAGCTCACTACTCGCGGTTCGACGCGCCGCCCAAGCTGCGCATCGTGCTGCCGAAGGGTCGCTACGCGCCCGAATTCGTCGCGCAGGAAGGCGCCGCCGGATGGCCGATCGGCCTGGGCGTGCTGCGTACGCGCAATCACACGGGCGATGGGGCGCTCGACGGCGTCTGCGACGCTTTCGCCGACCAGCTTGCCGACCGGCTGGCGCGCCTGGGACTGCCGCGGGTGATGGCGCGCGGGTCAGTCGACAGCGCCGAAGCGGTGTCACGCGATGTGTCCGCGGTCGGCGCGCAGCTTCACGTGCCGTGGCTGCTCGACTCCACGCTGTCGCGCGAACAGAAGCAGGAGCTGCGGCTGTCGGTGCGGCTCGTCCATGCGGCGGACGCCGGCGTCCGCTGGGTCGAGACCGGCGTCGGCGACGACGACGATGTCTATCGATTGCTCGACCGGATGCTCGACGTCGTCAGCCTGCGGACGGTCGAGACGTTGCCGGCGGGTTCCGCGCCGCGCACCGACGCCGGCACGCCGCCGGGCTTGCCGGCCTCGCAACGCGCAGCGCTCGACCACGCGCGGCTGATGCTGATCCAGCGCACGGTTCCCGGCACGGACCAGGCGATCACGCTCGCCGAGGCTGTCGCCCGCGCGCATCCGGACGCACCTGATGCGTGGGCAATGGTCGCCGCCGCGAACTACAGCCGGTTGAGCTTCCAGGACCGCGATCCGGCGCCGATCGTGGCGCAGCTCCGCGCGACGGCGGAACGCGCGCTGGCACTGGATCGCGACCAGCCGACGGCGTTGCGCACGCTGGCGATCCTGCTCGGCAAGCACGATTACGACGCCGGTGCCGCCGAAAGCCTATTCGAGCGCGCGCTGCGCACGTTGCCGCACTACACGTCGGCGCGCCTCAACTATGCGGAGATCCTCACGCTGCAGGGGAAATTCGTCGATGCGCTGGCGCAGCTCAACCTCGCGCGGCTCCACGACCCGCTGTCGGCGACCGTGCATCTCGCGCGCGGGATCTGTCTCGGCTATCAGCGGCAATACGACGGCGCGCGCGACGCGCTGTCGTTGTGCCGCGCGGCGGGCGAGACGAGCATTTGGCTGTTGACCAGCGCCGGGATGAACGAGCTGGCTGCAGGCAAGCTCGACACGGCCACGACGTTGCTCGGCGAGGCCGCCACGCGCTTCCCCGACATGCCCGCGGCGCTGGCCGGCCTCGCGTGCCTGCATGCGGCGCGCGGCGACGCCGAACGCGCGCGCGCCCTCGACAACGATTGCGCGCTGCGCTTCCCGCATTTCGCAGCGGCGAACCGGGCGGTCGTGGCGGCAATGCTGCGCGACAAGGCAACGACGCTGCAATATCTGGATCTGGCGTTGGTGGCGCGCGACATGACGCTGCTGGCCGCCACGATGCTGCCCGCGTTCGACTGGCTGGCGGACGACGCGGACTTCCGTCGGCTGCGCAGCCGCTGCGCGATCTGGGCACGGCGCGCCGAACCCGCTGCCGGTTGAGCCGGAGCGACGAGCGCTTCACCGCGAGTCGTGCCGGCGAAGGCGTTGTTGGGCGGCTCACTGTCCAGAACGCAAACGTCAGGCTCGCCGACGCAAGCGCCATCTCCTCGACGACCCGATCTTTTCCGGCCTCGCGATCTCGCTGGTGTTCGGCATTCTGGTGTCGACGCTGCTGACGCTCGCCGTCATCCCGGTGCTGTACTACGCCGTCAACCGGCGCCACGCCCCGCAGGTCAGGATTTCTTCGCCCAGGAAATGCAATAGCCCTGGGGACTGACGATTCCTTCAACGACCTTGCAGGTGTTGTTGCCCGGAATGAATTGGAAGCAGCCTCTGCACTGCTTGTCGCCGTTGGGCTTGTCCTGATACTTCATTGACTCCTTGGACGCCTTTTGCTGCGCAAGCGCTTCGCCGCTTCGAATCGTGCCGGCAGCAAGCGAGGCGCCGGCAAACAGCGCCCCCGCGCGCAGAATACAGCGGCGTGAAGGGTTGGCAATGTCGGTCATGGTGAATGACTCCTGCTGCGAGAATTGCCGGATCTACCTGAATCGGGCAGAGCAATCCGCATGCGAAGAGACGCATTCGGAAACCAACGCAAATCGGCAGCGCGTCAATCGTCAATCGTCGCGCAGAATGCCTTCCCATCCGCACGCACTGCTGGAGCAACTGAAGCGGTGCACCGGAACGAAGACGCTCAATACACGGTCGACGCGGCGACGGGGCATTTGTTTCAGCATATCCATGCAAACGGGGCATCGACACGTGGGTACGGTGAATACGTAATCCGATGCCCTCGTATCAGGACGCAGCCTGGCGGACCTGAGTGTGAGATACGCCCCACTTGGCGCGATGGTCGGCATGATCAACCTCCTCGCGTAGAAATCGTCAGCAATCCTGGCTAAAACATACGCCGCACACCCGACAGCTTCTGTGCGTTATCCCACATAGGGTGGATTTTCCGGGGGAAGCGGCGCCGCAGCCTGCCCGCGGGTGGCCTTTGGCGAGTGCGTCGAACTCGGCGCGTTCTGCTGCTCACCAATCGCGTCGTCGCTCAGCGCAGGACTGCACCGGTCGATTTCCTTGGGTGCACTCAGCTATTCGCACCCGACCAGTTCGACGTGGGTCTGGCCCAGCACCGTTACGCCCTGGTCGTTGCGGCCCGACCCGAGGATGACAACCCCGTCGTGAGCCGATGCCAGGTGGGCCCTGCAATCAGCCCTGATACTGAGGTTTCCCATCACGTTGACCTTGGACCGGAAGCAATACCAACCATTCGGATTCAGCAGCTCGACGGTGGTGCCGCCCATGACGTTGACGCCCGGATTGACCAGCACGAGCGACGGCACGTCCGTGCGCCGGGTATCGGCCGATTGTTTCCCGATGCCGAACACCTTGACCGAGGTTGCCATCGTCGTGTACGTCGGGCTGGCGCCGAAAGGATGCGTGCCCCACGCCCGAAGGCAACTTGCGATCGAGGCATCGGGTTCTTCCGCGGACGCCACTTCTGCCGCCAGTGGCGCCGCCAGGATGGTGAGGCAGGTAACGAACAGCTTTGCGGCCTTCATGGTGTCCTCGTCGTCAATCCAAATCACCGGCCTGCCTGGAGTCCGCGCCGACGTGGCGGCGCGCACGGCCGGCGATGCGCGGCTGGACGAAGCTGTCGATCACACACACGGGAGCGTAGGTGAAACTCCGGCCTGAAAATCTCTCGCCGACGTGAAGCAACACTGTTCCTGCAGACAGCGGGCGTCCGTCTGCCAACGCACACAGGCGCCAAGGCGCAATCCGGCAATTCGGTGTTCCGGTTCGGCCGATCAGCGCAGTGCCGTTCGACGTGCGGCCGGTACCCGGACGGAGACCGGGCGCGATGCGTGCTCCAGCGCACAGACGGCGCCACGCAGCGAGGGTGGAATGCGTTACGGTCCCTGCTGTCCCGGCAGGGGATGAACGAAGTCACGGAGGTTCAACATGTATATCGGCGGCGGCATTGGTTTGGTGCTCCTGATCGTTATTCTGTTCATGGTGATTTGAAGAGGTCTGTCACGAACCGGCTGCATCAGGGCCTGTTCACACTGTGCCTGCGAAACGGGCCGCGAGGACGATCGGCACAGCGCGGGGCACAACAGCCAAGCCACGGCGGCTCCTGGCGAGGATTTGCAAGATGGCGCGCGGCAGTTTCGCAACCGGAAGGGAACGCGCTCCTTCGGGCGCCGCTCGGCCTTGCGCTCGGTCTTGCGTTCCTCGCAAGGACGTCCGAATCCGTGCTGATTCGGCACTTCGGCAGGCGCCCCGGATCATCCACGCGCATTCGTCGGCATGACCTGGACAGGTCCTAGATGGCGCCGGGCAGAACTCTGCTGCTGCGGCACGCCGACAAACCCGACGATCCGAACAATCCCGATCTTTCGGATGCCGGTCGCACCCGTGCGGAAAAACTCGCGCGGTTCATTCCGGAGAAATACGGTAGGCCGGATTTTGTTTTTGCCGCCGCGGTGACCGAAAAGAGCATGCGGTCGTATCTGACGATGCGGCCGTTGTGCGGAGCGGTTGCGGTGCCGCTCGACAGCTCGATGCACGCCAAGGCGCACCGGGATCTCGCCATCAAGCTGCTTTCGAATGACGCCTACGCGGCCAAGCTGGTCGTCGCGTGCTGGGCTCACGGGGAGCTTCCGGCGCTAACCGCGGCGCTCCGGGCCGCTCAGGGCGACCATCCGAACTCCTGGGATCCTTCGGTATTCGATCTGATTCTGCAGTGCAACTACAGCGAGGATGCGCCGCCGGTCGTAACTCGCGTGATTGAACCCTTCTGAGGCGCACTGTGGTCGACGAGTCATTCCACGATGTCGAACCGCTCCTGCATTTCAGCCATGAACTCGTCAATCGCCAGGTGGCATTCGGCCTCGTCGTAGTCGTGCCCGGAGCGCCGAAATTGCTGCATGGTCCAGTTGCCACCGCGGATTCGCTCCGGATCATGGATGAGATCCGAAGCGTGGAGGTTGCGACAGACGGGAAGCGACTCCATGTGTGCATTGACTTCGCTCAGTAGCGCCTGTTTCACGATGACCACTCTGTCCACGCCACGTCGTCCGGAAGATGTCTCATATCGACGATACATGATGCAGGCGATCGAAATGACCTGTCTGTGCGGCAACGCCCATAGGCCGTTCGTCCGCGCGCATGTCGGGCAGCCCCAGGCAGCCCTGTTGGGGCCCGGCGAATCACAAGGCCTTACTCTCCGTCGGTGCGGCGATCGCCAATGGGCGACAACGAGACTGATGAATCATGCGCTCATCAACCAATCCCACTATGGAAATGCGCCTTGAGTTGCTCGCGCGCCGCAATGCCAACATGGAGCTCCCGGCAGTTGATGACGGCTAGTCGGAAACCGCCGGATGGCATTGCGTGATGTTGCGGGTCCCGATCTTCGTGAAATGTAATCTGGACGCTTGAAATGCCACGTGTCGCAGCTAACTCGTCGACGAGCTCCCGGGGAGGATGTCGGTATTGCCGGCCGCTCGGGCCGAACAGAGCCACGCTATAGCCACGGCGACCGCGATGATCGACGAAATCCCAATGCCCACGCTCATATAGCCCGACCACGGACCTTACCCAGTCTTGGCCATAGAGATCCGGCCATTGGTCAGTCAGGCGCAGATGAACCTCGATGATCGTTCCTCCGATGGTTTCCAGGTTGACCATGCCGGTGTAGCCATCGAGGTGCATTTGAACCCAATTGTCGAGGCGCTGCTCCAGTCCCGGTTTGGGTTCGGCTCCGACAATCCAGTAGTCAAAGGTGCCGCCGTCTGCAGGCAGTCCAACTGCGTGGCACCACCAGAGCGGTATTCCAGACACCACCGCCACATCTGAACTCAGGTGCGTGCCTCGCAAAAGTGTCATCCACATGTGCCCAGGCATGTGATGCCGATCGTACTCGTCCTTCGATGAGACAACCCGGGCCCCCAAGCCCATCCCCTTCAGATTGACGATCGGCTTGGAGAACACGGGAAATGCACCAGGGATCGTGCCGTGCGGTCCGGCTGCGATGCCTTGACTCGTTGCGATGGCGATTCGGTCGTAGACCCAGCGGTGCCTGGGGTTCCAAACCCATGCGTCGCTATCTTCAGTCGGAATGTTTACATCATTCGGACACGGAACGTTGGAGAAATACTGAAGGCGCCAGGGATCAATTTCGAATATGGGCATGGGCGGCAGAGGATGGTCGTGTCGGTAACCGCGCAACATTGAGCGGACTGGAGGTCTCGTCGCGAGCCTGCACCGCGATTATCGCGGCGAGCCTCCGGCCCGATTTCGCAACGCAGCTCGCGGCGCAGCCACGCACTCATGATTTCTACGGCAACCGGTGCGGTGGAGAGCGCGACAATCCCCAGGATCACTGCTCCGAACTCTCCTGCTCCGTCGGAATCCGGCCGAACAGGTAGCCACAGGATGCCAGCAACACAACCTGCAGCAGCGCACCAGCGAGGCCGGTCGGGCTTCCTGTCGGCTGTTGTAGAGTGGTTCACGCCGAGGGCATTGGGCGTGACGTGCTCGCGTGCCAAATCCACCAAGTGTGCTGACCGATAGACGCTTGCGATCTAGGATAGGCGATCCAACGCCACTTGGGGGAGCATCTCGGTCCTTGGCCGGCGCAGTCAATCGGAGACTGCGTATTGAACGCCCCTTGTCTGAAGCCTTCGGGGTGGCGACGTGGTCATGACCTGGGGCCGCCAGGGTGGCCGCGATGCGGCAGTCGTCGGCCCGGGTGGCCTCAGGCACGGACGGTCCCTGACCAGCCCTGGCTCGTCTCGCGGCGGCAATACCAGGCGGATGCGCTGATCGAAGACGACGGCTGGAGCCGGCGGGGTGAGGGTGTCCACGATCGGCACCGCCAGCACCCACTGCCGCAGCGGCAGGCGCGGGAAGACGTGACCGGCGAATTGCGCCGCGGTCTCGACCATGCGCCGCGTGTTGCACGACGGGCACACCCCGCGTCCCTTGCAGGAGAACGCGATGATGAAGTCGTGCCCGCACGCCCCGCAACGAGCACGGGCGAACCCATGGGCGACGATGCCGCACTCGAGATAGCGGCGGAATTCTCGCTCGACGTGGGCCGGCACCGGATCGTCATCGTTCAATGGCCAGCCGCGAAGTCCCACACCGGGATGGCCATCGCGGCATCGGCGGACACGCCTATCGTCGCGACCGCGCCGGGGAAGGTCGTCGCGACGGGCGACTATTTTTTCAACGACAACACCGTGATCCTCGACCACGGACAGGGGCTGATGACGATGCACGGTCACCTGAGCGCCATCGATGTGGCACTCGGCGACATTGTCGATATCGGCACCGTGATCGGCAAGGTGGGCGCGACCGGTCGCGTCATCGGCCCTCATCTGCATTGGGGCGTGAGTTTCAACCGCACGATGGTCGATCCGGCGCTTTTCCTGAGCCCGCTCTCCGAGCGCAGAGCAGCAACGCCTCGTCAGTGTCCTGCTCCGTAAGTTCCGGGAATACGCTCGCGTTCGCAGTGCTCGAGCGCATACTCGACGGCGCCGGCGAGGTTGCGCGATCGTCCGCGGGCCCGGAGGTCGATCTGCTCCTGCTCGGAAAGCAAGACTGCGTACGGCCCGAGCTTCTTCTCGATCTCCTCTTCGAGCGACGGCGCGCGCGGCGCGCCGATGAGCTCGCGTAGCGATTCGGCGGCGCCCATCAGTTCGAGCGCCGAGCGCGGATCTCCGTCCAGTGCGGCAAGTATCCCGATATCTTCCAGCAGGAACGCGAGCGCCCAGCGGTCGTCGTAGTTGCGATAGGCGCGCAGGCTGTCGGCATAGTGGCGGCGTGCCGCCTCGTAGTCGCCTAAGCCCCGGGTCGCGTTGCCGAGATTGTTGAGACCGATCGCGACCATCCACGCGTCCCCGACCTCGCGGCAGAGTTGCATCGACTTCTGAAACCAGTCGCGGGCCTCGGCATAGTGGTCCTGCAGGAACGCCACCATACCGAGATTGTTCATCGAGATACCGATCGCCCAGCGATCGCCGATTTCCCTGCGTAGTGCCAAGGCTCGCTCGTGAAACGCGCGTGATCGCGCGTAGTCCCCCCGATACTCGGCGACGATGCCCAGGTTCGAGAGCAGTCCCCCCATGCTCGCCTTGTCCCCCGTCCTTTCGCGGATCGCAAGGCTTGCATCGTAACTGTTGACCGCCTTGTCGTAATCGCCACGCTGCGTGGCGATGGTTCCGACGAGATGAAGCACTCGTGCGACTCCCGCCTCCTCGCGCAGAACCTCGAATCGGTGCAGAGCGCGGTCGAGCAGCTCGAAGGCCTCGCCGAAGCGTCCCTGCTTGCGCACGACCTCCGCCAAGGCCACTTCGCACGCCGCACGCGAGTGGTCGTTGTCCAGGTTCTCGGCGAGCGCGAACGCTTCCTTGTCGATCGCCTCCGCGCGTTGCCAGTTTCCCACGAGCTCCAGCACTTCGCCGAGCTTGAGGAGCACCTCGACACGCGCGCTCCCCTCTACCAGTGGGGAAAGCCGCTGGAAATAGTCGATCGCGGCCGGATTCGCATAGGAGGCCTGGGCGGCGTCGCCGGCGCGTCCGAGGTATTCGGACTTCTTGCGGTGGTTCGCGCTGTGCCAGTAGTGGTGGGCGAGCAGGTCGAGGTGACGTTCGATCGAGTCGGCCTCGCTTGTCTCGATGTAGCCGCCGACGCGCTCGTGCAGCATCGACCGGAACGCGAACGGCATGCTCTCGTACGCCACCTCCTGGGTGACGACGTGCCGGAACACGTACGCCTGCTCGGCCTCCTGCTCGATGCTGACGAGTCCGCTCGCCGCAAGCGCTTGCAAGTGCGTTCTGATTTCGCCGGACGTGCCGAGCTCGGGGTAGACGCCGGGGAGCATCGACGCCCGGAACACACGGCCGAGCACGCTCGCAACCTTGAGCGTTCGGCGCGGGGCCTCGCCGAGCGTGTCGATGCGGCTCAGGAGCAGGCTGTGCAGGCTTCCGGGAAGCTCGAGACCCTTCAACGCCGACTCGTCCTGCAGGCTGACGCCCTGGCTTCGGATGAAGCTCAGGAGTTCCTCGATGTAGAACGGGTTCCCTTGCGCGCGTTTGGTGATGATCTCGACCAGGGCTGCCGGGGCTTGCGCGCCGCTGCCTTGCATCCGCTCCATCTGTGCCCGGATCAGATGTCCCGCCTGTGCGTCATCGAGCTCCGACAGAACGATCTCCTCGAAGTGCGGCAGTGCGCCGATGCCGAGGTCGCTGCCGGGGTCCTTGCCTGGACGATAGGCGAGGACCAGCAGCACCCGGAGGCTCGCCAAGGCGCGGCCAAGGACGCTGAGAAGGTCGCGAGACAGCGAGTCCAGCCAATGGCAGTCTTCCAGCACTAAAACCAGCGGGTCCTGTGCGGCTCGCGCGCCAAGGCACTCGACGAGCAGCACCTCGAGCGAAGTCTTGCGGAGCTTCGCATCCATCGACGCCGTCAGGGGAGTGTCCGCAATCGTGAGGTTGAGGACGCCGGCGAGAAGCGGCGCCCGAGGGACAAGCTCCGGTCCGATCGCTGCGAGACTCGCTTCCAGCTCGCGCACCTGGTCTTGATTTGACCGGCTGTCGTCGAGCCCGAACAGCGCCGACCACACCGTGCGCCAGGCAAGGTAGCTCGTGTTCGTTCCGTACGAGGAGCACTCGCCGAGCGCTACGAGGACCTCGCGTTGCTCGGCGCCGGCCGCAAGCTCGGCGATGAGACGCGACTTCCCCATGCCCGCTTCCGCCGAGATGCCGACGATGCGCCCGCGCCCGCTGAGCGCGAGGTCTAGGTGCTCGTAAAGTGCATCGAGCTCCTTCCTGCGTCCGACCATCGGCAGGGAGGCTTTTGCCTGAACCCGCGGGGCGTGGCGCTCGGACCCCATGAGCGCGTACGCTCGCACGCGCTCGGCCTTACCTTTCACGGTCAGCGGAGCGAGCTCGTCCCACGTGAAGGCGTCGCCTGCTGCAAGACGCGCCGGTTGCGAAACATAGATCTGGCCCGGCGGCGCCTTCGCCATCAGACGCGCCGCCAGGTTGACGGCGTCACCCATGCAGGAGAACGCCTGTCGTCGCGTATGGCCATACATCCCGCTGAGCAGGCGCCCGTAGGTAATGCCGATCTGCACGTCGGTGGCCACGGTCGTGATGCCGAGATGTCGCAGCTCGACCGCAGCTGCTGCCGCGCGTGCAGCGTCGTCCTCATGTGCAAGAGGCGAGCCGAAAACGGCAAACAGGTAGCCGCCCTTGTCGCCGAGCGTGAGTTGCAGGAGGTTTCCGCCAAACGACGCGGTGATTCGCTGAACCCGGCGAATGATCGCGTCGAGCCTTTCGATCGCGCCGTCGTCGCGGTCGTAGTCGATGCCGCCGAAATGCACGAACATCGGGACCGCGGGTCGCAGCTCGGCAAGGAACTCGCCGCGACCGGTGCGCAGCCGTTCGAGGACCGTCGGCAATATCCATTGCCTCATGGACTCCTCTGGCAACGCATCGTCGCGGGGCGCGGTAGGGGTGGCCTCGACGGTGTCCTTCATTGCTCGAACAACGCCGAACTCGCGCCCACTCGACGTGTCCACCCGGATGGCGCGGAGATCGACTCGGTCGCCGAGCGCTTGTAGCGTGGAGCTATCGAGCACAACGTCGTTGCGCTCGGCCAGTTGCTCCGCAGCCGCCAAGGCGTCGACGAGCTGTCCTGCCAGGACGTCCATGAGCTGAATGTCGGGATCACCCACGAGGAACCGTCGCGCAGCACCGACAGCAACGGCCGCCTTCAGCGCGATTCGAACCCGCAGTCCACCCGGCGTCACCACTTCGCCGACCCGGTCCATCGTTTCCTGCATCGCGAGGGCGCATGCAGTCGCGCGCGCCCCGTCGTCGCCGTCGAGCCAGCACGTGATGGCGTCGCCGCTGAAGTAGATGACGTGGCCGCCGAAACGCTCGAGGTCGTCGATGAGCGCCTCGAAGAGCCGGTTCAGGTTGGCGGTCAGCTCCTCGGCGCCGCGCTGCGGCCCAAGCTCGTTGGCCAGCGCTTCGGTCAGTGGCGTGAAGCCGGAGATGTCGGCGAAGAGCGCGGCGCCCCGTACGCGGTCGGGTAACGCTTCCCCACGCGCTAGCGCACGCTTGCGGTCACCTGGAATGTGGGCGTGCAGGCTGGCAACGGTGTCGGCGGCCTGCGTGCCGGGGATCAGCTCTGCAGTTTGCTGTGCCACACCGGTGCCTGTGCGACCTCAGCGGCGGCTGCGTTGCGGGCGGGCCGCGGGAAGGGAGACTGGTACGAGCAACGCCGGCACCATCGCTTGGGTATGAAGGCCAGAAACGAGTGGCGCCCGCCGTCCATAGCGGGCGCCGAAGTATCGCACGCGAATGCGTTGTCCCGGCGCGTTTAGTGAACGTTACGGCGTCGGCGCTTCATACGCCCCCATGTCGGGAGTTCCGTTAACCACACGCGGGAACCCGAAGCCGCGCTGATCTTCCGGAAGTCCGAGCGGATTGCTCCCGGCGTCGATCGCCGGGCTTGGGAAGAACAGCGCATGCGTCCGCGTCGGCCCGCCGTTGTTGAAGAGCGGTCCGAGGTTCGGGTCCACGCCGAGGACGTTGCCGGTGCCGGCCACGGAGATGAAGCAGGTCGGGCAGAGCTTTTCGATCAAGGAATTGTCTGCCTTGACCGTGAACGATGGAAACGTAAGGGTATTGGTCGAGATGTCGCTGGTCGTCCCGCTGCTGTTCGCGACAATGGACGACACGAGCGTGAGCGACGGACGGACCGCCTTCTCGAAGGACGGCGGCGGGTAGGTCGCCGACGTGGTCATCAGGATCCCTCCCGTGCGTCCGGGTGCCGCGATGTTGTGGCTGACGGTCGTGTTGACGAGCTCGAGCGCGACGTTGCCGGACACGACCATTGCGCCGCCTGTCGCGCTCGACTGGTTGCTCGATATCGTGGAGTTGATGATCCTGACCGCCATCGTGTCGGTTGGCCCCTGCCGATTGACCTGCGTTTTGGTAAGATGCAGGCCGCCGCTGCGGGTCACGTCACCGCCGGTGACGTCGCTGGCGCTGTTCTCCGCAATCTCGGAGACTTCGATGCGCACCGATTTGTAGCTCCCTTCGATCGCACCGCCTCGATACTGAAGCGTCAAGTTTGGAGGATTCGGCGCGTCGACGTGGTTATCCACGAAGATCGAGTCGAAGATGAACATGTCGGCGAGCGACCATGACCGGATGGCCCCACCGCGGCCGTTTAACGTCACGGGTTGCGAATGGTTGCGGCGGAATTCGCTGCTCTCGATCATAACGGTCACCGGCTGCGTGGTGGGGACGTCGAACGGGTTCGGATTCTGGCATCGCTCGGTGAACCCGATCGCACCGCCATCGGTACCCGACGTGTTTAAGAACGGAGGAGGCACGATCTCGGTCGCCGTGTTGTCCAGGAACTGCGAGCCGAGCACGTAGAGCGATTGCCCCGGATACTGCAGTGCCATGAAGACGCCGCCCCCACTACGCGCGATGTTGTGGTCGATCACCATCGAATCCAGCCAGAGGCTGCGCTCGGTGTAGATGGCGCCGCCGCTGCTGCCCGCTGGGAGACGCCGTCCGTTGGTCAGTCGAAGTCCCGATATGTACACGAGATAGTCGGGTCCATCCTGCACCGGACACGCAGGGAAAGTCACGCCCACCGAAAAGATGCGGTTAACGGCGTTACCATCGATGGTCAGGTTGCCTGCACCCGGTCCGAGAATCCCAAGCGGGCCGGAGATGACGATGCTGCCCGACGTCAGAACAATGGTCCCCGTCAATCCGGCCTGGAAGTCGACGATGTCCGCTCCGGCGTGAGCATTGGCCTGTGCGATGGCGTCGCGCAGGCTTCCAGCTCCGCTGTTGTTGAGATTGGTGACCGTGTACGTCGCCGGTATTGGGCCAACCGCAGCGACATTGAAGCTGAGGGTCGCCTGCGGCGCATCGTTGTAGAGCGCATCGCCGCTTTGATCGGCCGCCAGCGTGCACAGCCCGGCGCTGAACAGGTTGACCAGGGTGAAGTTGACCCCGCCCGCGCTGCAGATTCCCGGCGTCAACGACGTGAACACGATCGGATTGGTCGACGGCGCCGCAGTCGGGCTGCTGCTGCTGGCGCTGACCGTCACCAGGGGTTGTCCGAGCGCAACGCCCGTCGGCGCCGGCCCGAACGTTATCGTCTGGTCCGCCTTGGTAACGTTGAACGTGCGCGCCACTTGCGTGGCGCCCGCAAACGTGGGGTCGCCGACCTGGATTGCCGTGATCGTGCAGATTCCGAGTCCTGAGATCACGACGAAGTTGGCGGAGACTGCGCACGATCCGCTTGCCGAAAACGCTACCGGCAATCCGGACGTCGAAGTCGCGTACATGGCGAGCGGCTGGTTGGAGAACCCCGTGTCGGGGAGCGGACCGAACGAGAGGGTCTGGGCAAGCTTTGCCACGTTGAATTGTTGCGCAGTAGCGAACGTGATGCTGGCCGGAGCGAAGGTCGCATTGCCGGCGAACGACGCGCCGGTGACGTTGTAAGTGCCGGAAGGAAGGCCGGGCGGCGGCAGCGTGGCCCTGCCAAGGTTGTCCGTGTTGGCGAAGATCGTCATCGAGCCCGACGGCCCGCTGACCAGGAAGCTCACGGCCTCGGTTTGCAGTGCCTGCGTCTTGCCGCCAATCACGCCTGTGAGCGTTGCGCCCGCCGGGCTCAGTCCCACGAGGCTCGCGCTGGCCCGGTTGACCTGGAACGAACCGGTGACGGAAGCGGGCAGGAAATTCTCGTCGCCGTCGAAGAAGGCGCTGATCGTGTAGCTGCCGGGTACGGCAGCCGCCAGGAACTTGATGGTGACCGTGCCGTCCGTGGCCGTTGTCCCGATCTGCGTAATGCCGCCGACCGCGATGGTGACGATCTTGCCGGCAACCCCCACGCCTCCGACGGCGAGCTTGGTCTTGACGTCGACGCTGTCGCCGATGACCGCGCTGGTCGGCGCCGAGACCAATGCCAGCGTCGGCGCGGATTGGCTGACCGCGCTGATGCCGTAGTACAACCCGCGATTGTCGTCGAGCGCTACGAGTCCGACGCCGCTTACTGCTTGCGCCATGTACTTGAGGTCAGCCGGCGGGGCGGCGAGACGTCCTCGCCACAGCCGCGAGTCCGCGGCCGTGCATTCCACCGGAAGGGGAGCCACGCATTGCTTGAGATCGAGCGACGTCCAGGTCGTCCCTGCCACTCTCGTGTAAGTGATCCAAACCTGGTGTATCGCTGCTGCGGGATCGCCCACGACCTGCACCGTAAACAAGAGGTCGGCGCCTTGGCGCTCTTCGTCGACGCTCGTGATCGAGGGCGCCTCGGAGAGCGCGGCCTTGCTGAGGTTGCCGCTATAGAAGAGCTGCAGGTTGAGCCCCGTGTACTTGCGTTGGGTGCTGGTTCCAGCGGCAGCATCCACGACGCGATGCTGGGCGGGCGTTACCAGGAGCTGCGTCGCTCCGTTGCCGGCGAGCACGCCGAAGTAATTGGGATTCCACATCCGTGCCGGGTAGAAGGCCGGCGAGGCAAACGCGACGTGGGGGCTTCTGATCTCGGTCGCGGGAGCCCCCGAGAACGGGATGATGGGAGCGGAATCGGCGTACGTGCCCCCGCGGAAGCCGACACCGCGCAAAACGACGTTCGGGTCCGTCGGCGTCACATTGACGGTCGCTAGCGGCAGCACGGGCTCGCCCGGCCGCGTCAGGACACCATCCGACCCGCCAAGCCAGCTGGCGACGACATCGCTGCCGCCCGAGAGGTTCTTGAGCGTCTTCGATTGGGGGGTAAGGCTAGGGGCGACGCTTAGGCTGAACGTCTTGAGACCAAGGGTCGCCGCCGGTCCGGAACTCACGGCGATCGGTGTGATCGCCGGAGCATTGGGGGGCACCGCCCCCCGGCCGGAAGGCATGTTCACCGCCAGCATCGGCAGTCCGAACAGCGTCGCTTCCAGCAGCGCCTTCTCGTGAATGCCGCGGATATCGGGCGTCGCAGCGAGGTACTCGAGCTTCGCCTGGACCAGGGCGTCGCCGATCGCGACGTTGCCCGTGCCACCGCGCAGCGCGCGCGCGAAGTTCCGGTACAGTCGTTCGCTGTACTCGAGGAAGTCGGTGTCGCCGTACTGGTAGCCCGTGCCTGCGATCAGCGTCGCACGCTTGCGGGCAAACGCCTGCGCCCAGTCGAGCGGGAAGGTAGCGCCGGGAATCGCATCGCCGTCGACGATGTTGAAGCCGGAATGGCATCCCGCGCTGAACACGAGCGAATTGGCGAGATCGACGGTCGAGACGGCGAGGTCGTTGGTGAGGAGGCTCGTCGAGAAGTCCGCCGCCAGCGCGCTGTTGGCGCTGAAGTGCCCGGCGAGGAAGATCACGTCGTGGCGCGCGCCGAGAAGCTTCTGCTTGAGCTGAGTCGCCGTCCACGAAGCCGGATCCTGCGGCGACTTGCCGTTCGGCGTGATCAACGTGTCGGACGTGCCGCCCGTACCGAGCTGCAGTTCCGTCCTCACCGCGTTAGCGGCGTCCTCGAGGAAGTCGTACCCGGTGACGAGCGAAGTGTGCGGAATCACGACGCCGTTGGCCACCCCGTAAGCGTCGAGCATCCCGGCGATCTCGGCCGGACTCTCGATCAACCGTCCCACCGCCAGGCCAGGCACGGGAAAATCGGAGAGCGTCAGCGAGAGCTTGGTCGCGGACCCGTAACCGTCCTGGCTCAGCACGAAGTCGCGCCGCAGGCTCGCCTCGGAGGGCGAATTGCTCTGGACCGGCGGCACGAAGCCGGACTCCTGGCCAAGGTTGCTTTGATCGGGGCTGCGAAAGAACGGGACGGAAGCGTCGTTGCCGACCAGTACCACATAGCGCAGCGGATTCGACCGGTAGGAGTCGATGATGCGCTTTATCTGTTCGGCCACGAGGTTCTTCGCGAACGGACAGGCGGGGTTTGCGTTGGCCTGCTGCTTGAGCGCGCTCACCCGCGTGTCGTCGGCGACGTCGACGACGATGCCCTTGATCTCCGCACGATCGGCGAACGCGGCGAGCTTGCCGCGCAAGGTTCCACCGCCTGGGGTGGGAAGCACGTCGTCGAGGGCCAGGACGGCGGAGTCCGTGACGATGACAGTCTTGAGCCCGGTTGCGGCAACCGGCGAACGCGCGGTCACGTTCATGTCGGTGACGCTCGCGCACGTCGTCACGCCTTTCACGATTCCCACGTTGAACGGCACGCTCGTGCTGAAAGCTCCGTTGCGGCCGGTCACGCGAACGTAGAAGTCGCCGGTGTTGTTCCACGTGTTGACGACTGTGGATTCGCTCGCCGTGCCCGGCGTGGCGGCCACGGCGACGATGCTTCGCGTCTGCGCAACGGAGAACGCCTGCGCGATCTCGTTGGGACTGAACACCGAGGGCGAGAACACCGACGGCGAGAACACGCTCGGGCTGAACACCGACGGACTGAACACGGAGGGCGAGAACACGCTCGGGCTGAACACCGACGGACTGAACACCGACGGCGAGAACACGCTCGGGCTGAACACCGACGGACTGAACACCGACGGCGAGAACACCGACGGGCTGTACGCGTCGGGACTGAACACCGACGGCGAGAACACGCTTGGACTGAAGACCGACGGCGCGTATTCGGCAGTGAGCTTGACGAGATCGCGCGTGCTCGCCGTGGCCGGATTGAACTGCGAAAGGAATGCCTGCGCGATGTCCTTGAAGACGGCGAGGTCGTAATCCGCCGGAAGCCCCGAGAGCGAAACCTGGACGCGCTGACCGGGCTGTACGCTGAACCTGTACCAGCGAGCCTTGCCGGGCGCATCGATGTAGTCCTGTGCCGCCGCCGTTGCGCCGGAGAGCGGGAACGACTTGGCCCAGGAATCATTGTCGCGAGAGCTGACCTGGCACGCCGACAGCGGACTCGCGAAGGGCGAGGTCAACTTGACCGCGACGAAGGCACCCAGATTGACGCCCGAGACCGCGACTCCAAAGTAGCCCGAGGCGTCCGTCGTCGCGCCGACGGTCCCGCCTGCAGGCAGTCCGCTCACGAGCGTGCCCAGGAAACACGCAGAAGCCGAGAATGCCTGGAGCGTGATCGCCCGATTGGAGGCGCCTTCGATGCGTCCGATCAGGAAAGCGTTGGTCCCGCCGGTCGCGAGGACGCCGATAAGGCTTGGCGCATTGGCCGGCGTTTCGAAGGTGTAGAGGATCTGCAGCGTGCTGGTAAACGCCGTGTTCTGCGGGTTGGCGAACTTGAGCACGAAGGAGATCGTTGCTCCGCTGGCGAGCGCGGCGCCTGCCGCGAGCGGAACGACATAGGGTCTGCCGTCCGGGAGCACGGCCACTTTGTTCGCCAGCGTGACGCTTAGGGGCAGGCCGGAAACCGCTGCGTTGAGCGCGCCGAGCACCGGCGCACCGGACGTGTTCCTGAGCGTGAAGGTCGAGTCGAAAGTGTTGGTCGCTCGATTGAGGACAAGTCCGGTTCGCGTGATGGCGAACTGGCTAGTCACATCCAGGGTGACGCCATGGGCGGCCCCGGCCAGCGCAAGGTGGAGGGCGAACGCCCATCCGATTGCAAAGAGGATCCGCAGTTGCAGGCGTGTGGCGCGCAATCCTTGCTCCTGGATATCGTGCGTCGAAGAGAAGCGCGGGCGATGCGAATCGGCAATATTCGCAATGCAGGGCTGCCGGGGTGGAGCTAGCGCTCGATCACCTCGTCGGGTGAGGCATGGGCAAAGTACGCTCCGCCACTGGTCGCGAACGCTGGTCGCGTCTGAATCCTGCCATCAATACGATCGGGCGTAAAGCGCCGAGCCGCGAAATGGCACCGGGACGTGTGCGTTCCGCTTTCTTCGCGCGCGGCGCATCGCTGCCAGCGCTAGCAGACCGCCGACGACGAGGGACAGCCCGCCAGGCTCCGGAACCGCCTTGACGACGACGACCCTGACCTCGGATGACTCGTACACTTCGAGGGGATTCGGCACGCCGATGCTGTAGAGGAACAGCGCGTTCGCGCCCGTGAGGTCGCTGGTCGTAACCAGGGACAGTCCTGTCCCAGGATCGAGCAGGAAGAACGAAAAGGCGTCGGGAAACGACTCCGGGTCGGCCACGTTGTTGGTGGCCTCGAACGTGAACGAGATGATGCTGCCCAGGACAATCCCTTGAGCATACTCGTTAAAGAAGCTTGAATCGCCGATAGTCAACACACCCGATAGGGTTCCTGTCACGTCTCCCATCGTCGAAATCGACCCGAGGCTACCGTTGCTCGCGAATCCGGTGATTGTGACGGAGTTCATCGGCGGTCCCCCGTCGATCAGGTCGAACGCGAAGATTGCG
Organism: Betaproteobacteria bacterium; assembly: GCA_040007035.1. Taxonomy (GTDB): domain Bacteria; phylum Pseudomonadota; class Gammaproteobacteria; order Burkholderiales; family Casimicrobiaceae; genus CAIWHR01. The sequence goes on from JBDTVU010000015.1 coordinate 38,666, forward strand.
CCCATACCCGAGAGTAGCGGGGTGTCGATCGTGAGCGTGATCGGGTCCGCGTGTGCGACCCGGAAGCCAAGAAAGGCAGCCAAGGCAAGGCATGCCGCCATGGGGCGGAGCGACTTTGACACGGTATGTTCTCCCCTCGATGGCGTGACGACACGCCGACCTGCACCGGAAGCAAGATCCGTGCTATCAAGAAAAATTAATTAAATCAATGTGTTGCGAGTAATTTATCGGGCATGTGTCAAGAAAGTCGACAGCACTCATCCCGAAAGCCCGCATTGCTCAGCCACCGTCGCAGCAGGAATTGGGCGATCCACTTCATCGCGACGATCATCGTCACGACGCGGAAGAAAAGGATAGGTGATCCAACGCCACTTGACGGAGCATCTTGGCCCTTGGCCGGCGCAGTCAATCGGAGACTGCGTATTGAACGCCCCTTGTAAGGATAGAAGGATGGCTCTTCAGGAAATCGAGTGGGTGATTTCGGGGTGTTTTAGAGCGCAGGCAGCATGCATGTGAGCACCTTCAATCGTAGATATTCTTCGCCGCGCAGTCCGTATGCGCGACGCTGGATGACACGGATCTTGTTGTTCAGGCCCTCGACGAAACCGAGCGATATCTTGTTCTCTGGCGGGCTTGTCAGAAATTCGGTGTGTGAGGCGGTTTAGATTCACGCCGCGCTCGGCTTGAACCGATCTCCTCGTCGATTTCCTGACGTTGCTCCTTACTCAGGAGTCGGTAGCTTGGACGACAGTTGGCGACCTCCATCGCTCTGTGCCACGGCCCAGAATCTGTCGCCCAACTTGGCGACTTCTGAGTAAGTGCATCGAAGAGGAGCTTTCCAGCCTGCGAAATTGCGAGCCGCAGATACACGCCGACCTTCTTCTTGGCCTGGGCAAAGTACGCCGATATCCACGCTTGGCTCGCCGAGGGCGGCTGAGGAAAATAGATGTTCTCGTACTTCGTCGGCTTTGCCATCGGTTGCGAGGTGTCGTCGAGCCTTAGCCTCCTGATGAAGTCGGTTCAGAACCCCTGATAGAACGCGATCCGAGCGGAAAGAGTGGTGTG
>JBDTVU010000016.1:0-38865 GCA_040007035.1 Betaproteobacteria bacterium
TTCAGTCCCGCAGCTCCCGCCCCGTCAGCTTGATGAACAGGTCCTCGAGGTTCGCCTGCCGGTGCAGGTAGCGCACGCCGGTTGCGTGCGCGAGCGTGGCAAGCAGCGGCTGCGGGTCGGTCGCGTAGCAGAACGCCGTCTCCCCGGTCAGCTCGAGCCGCGACGAAAGCCGCCGGCCATCGACGTCGGCCCACGCGCGCGCATCGTCGCCGTAGACCTCGATCACCTCCGGCTCGACGTGCGCGGCGATCAGCGCGCGCGGCGTGTCGCAGGCGATCATCGTGCCGTGGTCGATGACCGCGAGCCGCGCGCAAAGCCGCTCGGCTTCGTCCATGAAGTGCGTCGTCAGCAGAATCGTCTTGCCCTGCGAGAGCAGTTGGCGCAGACCATCCCAGATCAGGTGCCGCGCCTGCGGATCGAGGCCGGTCGTCGGTTCGTCGAGGATCAGCAGCTCGGGATTGTTGACGAGCGCGCGGGCGAGCGTCAGGCGCCGCTTCATGCCGCCGGACAGCGTGCGGATGCCGGCGCTCCCCTTGCTCGCGAGCCCGGCGAAATCGAGGAGCTTCGGAATCCGGGCGTCGAGCGTCGCGCGGTCGATGCCGAAGTAGCGGCCGTAGATGACGAGGTTCTCGGTGACGGTGAAATCCGGGTCGAGGTTGTCGAGTTGAGGCACGACACCCACCCGGATTCGCGCCTGTCGTGCCGCCTGCGGCACCGGCAGGCCGACCATCTCGATCGTGCCGCTGTCGGGATCGATGAGGCCGAGGCAACAGCGCAGCGTCGTCGTCTTGCCGGCGCCGTTGGGGCCGAGCAGGCCGAAGCATTCGCCGCGGCGGATCTCGAAGTCGAGGCCGCGGACGACCTCGTTCGCGCCGTACGACTTGCGCAGGCCGGCGACGCGGAGGACGACGTCGGCGCCGCCGGCAGTTTCCAGGCGGAATGTCGCCGATTCGCCAGTCGGACGCGCCGTCGCGGTTGCGGCCTCGTCGTTCACTCCGCGGTCTCCGAAGACGTCTCCCACGCGCTCACTCGGGCTTGAACCCCGACGCCTTTACCACCGGGCCCCATTTCGCGTAGTCGGACGCCACGGTCTTCGCAAATTCATCGGCGCTGCCGGTCGCCGGGTCCATGCCGACGCCGGACAGCTTGGCGATCACCTCCGGCGAGCGCAGCGCGCCGTTGATCGCACGGTTAAGCGCGTCGACGACCGGCTTCGGTGTCTTTGCAGGCGCGAAGAAGCCGAACCAGCCCATCGCCTCGACGCCCTTGACGCCCAGCTCGTTGAACGTCGGCACGTCGGGCAGCGCCGTCGAACGCGCGGCGCCGGAACTCGCCAGAATCTTCACCTTGCCGGCGCGATGCAGCTCGGTGAGATCGGCGATCGCGTCGATCGCCACTGGGATCTGGCCGCCGATCAGGTCGTTGATGTACGCGGCCGACCCTTTGTACGCGACGTGGACCATCTCGACGCCGATCTCGCGCGAGAGCAGCACGCCGAAGAAATGCGGCAGGCTGCCCGCGGCCGACGTCGCGTACGACGCCTTGCCGGGATTCGCCTTTGCCCACGTCGCGAACTCTGCCCAGGTCTTCGCACCGCTCATCGGCCCGACGCCGATCGCGAACTGGAACGTCGCACCGATGGCGATCGGCGCGAAGTCCTTCAGCGGGTCATACGGGATGTCCTTGTACACGTGCGGCGCGACGGCCATCGGCCCGATCGGCATCACCATGATCGTCGTGCCGTCGGGCGCCGCTGTCTTGATCGCCTCCGCCGCGATGCGTCCGGCGGCGCCCGGGCGGTTCTCGACGATCACCGGCTGGCCGACGAACGCGGGCATCTTCTCGGCGACGACGCGCGCCATCAGGTCGGCGGTGCCGCCGGGCGGGAAGCCGACGAGGATCCGGATCGGTTTGTCGAACTTCACGTCCTGCGCGTGCACCGGCGCAATGCCGGCGACGACGCTCGCGGCGCACAGCGCGACGGCAGCGGCAAGCGCCGCGGCTTGGGTCTTCATCGGGATCCTCCTCGATTCGGGTGCGGACGCTGCGGAACGCGGCGGGCGACAGTCAAGTATACGAGAACCTGCGGCGGCTCGATCCGCGCGCCTTGCCTCAGACGCGCGGGAACACCGCGTGCCGGTGATGCCACATTCCGGCAATCGTCCGCTGCAGCAGTGGCAGCCGGCCGTGGAAGAAGTGACCGCTGCCGGGGAACACTACGACCGGCAGCGCCTGCGGCCGGGCCCAGGCCAGCACGTCGGCAAGCGGCACGACGTCGTCGTCCTCGCCGTGAACGACGATCGTGTCGGCAGGCACGTCGTCGACGGCGAAACGCTTCACCGCCGGCCCGACGAGCACCAACCGCTCGGTGGTGACCGCCTTCGCCACGCGGGTCTGCACGTAGGTGCCGAACGAGAAGCCGGCGAGCGCGACCGGCAGCGCCGCGCCGAAGCGCGCCTGCGCGAACGCGAGCGCGGCGAGCGCGTCGTCGGTCTCGCCGATGCCGTCGTCGAACGTGCCGGCGCTCGCGCCGACGCCGCGGAAGTTGAACCGTACCGCAGCGTAGCCAAGACCGTGGAACGTTCGCGCCAGCGTCTGCGCGACCTTGTTGTCCAGCGTGCCGCCCTGCACCGGATTCGGGTGGGCGACCAGCGCGACGCCACAGGGAACGTGGGCGGGGGCGTTGAGCGCGACTTCCAGCGGCCCGGCCGGGCCGTCAATGACGAGCCGCTCGGTCGACCGCGGGTTCAAATCTTCAGCCGCTTGACGATCTCGCCGTTGACGATGTGACTGTCGACGATTTCGTCGATGTCGGAACGGTCGACGTACGTGTACCAGACCGCCTCGGGATAGACGACGAGCACCGGCCCTTCCTCGCAGCGGTCGAGGCAGCCGGCGCGGTTGATCCGGACCTTTCCCGGCCCGGAAAGGCCGAGCGCCTTGATCCGTTCCTTTGCGTATTTCTGCAGGTCCGACGCGCCGTGGTTGTTGCAGCACGCCTCGGGTGCGTCGCGCTGGTTGCAGCAGAAGAAGACGTGGCGGCGATAAAAGCTCATGGTTGTCCCTTCTCGCTGTGCACACCCGCACGCGGCGCGGGCGCGTGCCTGAGGGCGGGCGCCGATTATAGCGAAGTGCCCGTCGGCCCGCGTCCGGTCGGCGGCCGGTGGCCGCTTCGCTATAATCCGGGCCAAGCGCGCGGATTGCGCCGCCGCGCCTCCGCCGCCCACCCCGCGCCCGCCTCCCCGGCCCCACCTTCCCCGCCCGTGAAGCTCTACCGCAGGCTCCTGCGCTACGTCCGCCCCTACAAGGGCGTGTTCGCGCTCGCCATCGTCGGCATGATCCTCGTCGCGTCGACCGACGTGATGATGCTGCGGATCGTGCAGCCGCTGCTAAACGACGTCGGCAAGGTCGACGCCGCCAACACCGCGTGGCTGCCGATGATGATCGTCGGCGTGTTCGTGCTCCGCGGCATCGGCTCCTACGTGAGCGAGTACGGACTGGCGTGGATCGGCTCGCGCGTCGTGTTCGACCTGCGCTGCCAGGCGTCCGACCTCCTGCTTCGGCTTCCGACGCCGTACTACGACGCCAGTTCCGCCGGCTTTCTGCTGTCGAAGGTGACGTTCGACGCGCAGCAGGTCGCCGCTGCCGCATCCGAGGCAGTCACCGTCAGCATCCGCAACACGCTGACGATTGCGTTCATGCTCGGCTACCTGATGTGGATGAACTGGCAGCTGACGCTGATCGCGTTCGCGGCGTTCCCGCTGGTCGGCATCGTGATCCGCAAGCTCAACAAGCGGATGAAGCGCACCAGCGGGCTGGTCCAGCAGCGTACCGGCGCGCTGACGCACGCGCTGGAAGAGGCGATCGGCGCCCACCGCGTGGTCAAGGTGTTCGGCGGCGAGGGCTACGAGAGCGGCCGGCTGCGCGCCGCCGCCGACAAGCTGCGGCTGGCGTCGACCAAGCAGGCGGCGGCGGCGGCGCTGGGCACGCCGATCAACCAGATCATCGTGTCGGGCGCCGTCGGCATCATCCTGTGGGTCGCCGTCCGCCAGAGCGCCGGCGGCCAGTACGGCGCCGGCGATTTCCTGACCTACATCTTCGCGCTGCTGCACCTGATGAACCAGTTGAAGACGCTGTCGAACGTCAGCGGCGTCATCCAGCGCGGGCTGACCGCCGCCGAGAGCGTGTTCGCGCTGATCGACGAGCCGCCCGAGGCGGACACCGGCACCGTCACCCTCGACCGCGCCCGCGGCGGCATCCGCTTCGAGCAGGTCACCAAGCGCTACGCCGACGACGGGCGCGCCGCGCTCGAAGGCATCGACCTCGACATCGCGCCCGGCGAATCGGTGGCGCTGGTCGGCCCCTCCGGCGGCGGCAAGACGACGCTGGTCAACCTGATTCCGCGCTTCTACGTGCCGAGCGAAGGCCGGGTGCTGCTCGACGGCCAGGACCTCGCCGCCGTGCGGCTCGCCGACCTGCGCCGTCAGATCGCGCTGGTGAGCCAGGAGATCGTGCTGTTCAACGACACCATCGCCGCCAACATCGCCTACGGGACGATGGCGGGCGCGCCGCGCGACGCCATCGAGCGCTCGGCCACCGCGGCGAATGCGCTGGACTTCATCCGTGCCCAGCCGAAAGGCCTCGACACCATCGTCGGCGAGCGCGGCATCCGGCTCTCCGGCGGGCAGCGGCAGCGGATCGCGATCGCGCGGGCGATCCTCAAGGATGCGCCAATCCTGATCCTCGACGAGGCGACCTCGGCGCTCGACACCGAGTCGGAGCGTCTGATCCAGGGGGCGCTCGACGTGCTGATGCGCGGGCGGACGACGATCGTCATCGCCCACCGGCTGTCGACGGTCGAGCACTGCGACCGGATCGTCGTCCTCGACGGCGGCCGCGTCGCCGAGCAGGGGACGCACGCCGAGCTGATCGCGCTGCAGGGCGTCTACGCGCGGCTGCACTCGCGGCAGTTCCGCGACGAGTGACCTCGGCCGACGGCCTCGGCCCGGCTCAGCCGGACGGGAACGCGTCGGAATTCGCCCGCTCGCGGGCGCAGCCGAAACCGAGCAGCATCGCGGTCAGCGCCCAGAATTCCTTGGCGTTGCTCTGGATCAGGAAGTCGTCGGAAAGGTTCTTGACGACGAAGCCAGCGATGAGCGACAGCCCGACGATGCCGACCACCGCGACGGTGTCGCTGCGTGAGCGCATGAACCGCGCAAAGCGCCATGTCAGGGCGGCGAGCAGGGCCGTGAACGCGGCGAGGCCCACCGCGCCCAGCTGCAGCCACTGGCTGAGGAACACGTTGTGCGCATGCGAGAGCAGCGGATTGGCAAGATCGCGGCGGAAATCGGCTTCGACGATCAGCTTGCCGAAGCCGTAACCCAGCCACGGCCGCTCGCCGATGCGCAGGGCGGTGTATTCCCACACCGCAAAGCGCGGATCGTTGGCGAGCGAGGACACCGTGGCCTGCCCCGGAAAGAGCTGCTGCGACTTGTCTCGCGCCACGTCGACGAACAGGCCGGCGAGGACGATCAGCAGAACGACCAGCGGCATCGCCCGCCGGGCCGGGGTGTTGACGGCGGCGCCGCGCCAGCGCAGGGCGAGGAGCGCCGCGATGGTGACGAACACCGCGCCGAGGGCAAGCCAGACCATCCTGTTCTCGGTGATCCGGGCAGTGGCCAGCAACAGCAACATCAGTGCAGCCACCAGCGTCAGCGTGGTGCGCTGCCTGCCGAAGCCGGCGGGCGGGCGCGCGGCGAGCATCGGCAGCAACGGAGATACGAGCACGATGTAGGTCGAATACGGACCGACGCCCGCATGCCAACGCCCCGGGTCCCAACCGGCCGCCGACTGGGCGAGCCCCAGCGCCAGAGCGGCGATGAACGCGAACGAGGCGATCGCGGCGACGACCAGCGTTCGCCATCCACCTTCGGTTCCCGCGGCGACGTAGAAGGTCGCCATCACGACCAGGCTGTAGCCGATCTCGTGCTTCAATTCGTGCAGCGTGTAGGCGGGGTCCACGGTCCAGGCCAGCGACGCGCACGCCCAGGCGCACCAGGCGACCAGCGCGGCGAGCACGACCGCGCCGGGTGAAGTGATGCGCGGCCCCCGGCCCCGCACCGCCATGCCGACAAGGAAAAGGGCGAGGACCCCGCCCAGACCGAATGCCGCCGAGCGCCAGAAATTGAGCGCGTTGGTCGGGAGCAGCGCAAGGTAGGCGGCTGCCGCGACCTGCAGCCAGCGCACGCAATGAGCGATCATCGGGAAATTGCGGGTGGCGGCGCGAATCGCGAGCCGTGGGGTTGCAGGATTATAGCCTGCGTGGCGCACCGGCCCGGCCGGACGGGCGCCCCACGCGCGGTTCAGCCGGCGAGCCTCGGCGCGAGCGCCGCGAACAACGCGTCGTCGCCGATCTCGGCGATCGCGTGCGGCGCGTTGACCACCACCGCCCGCGGGCCGAGCGGACCGAAGCGTGCGGAAGTCGAATGTAATGCCGCGTCGGCCCACACCGCGAGCACCCCTCCCGGGCTGGCGGCGGCGAGATGCATGAGCCCGGACTCCGGCATCACGCTCGTCCGCGCCAGGTCGATGATGCCCACTGCCGCCGGCAGGCCGTCGGGCATCAAGCGGAGAAAGGGCGGGGCGGCCGCGAGGATGTCGCGCGCCAGCACCTCGCTGCCCGGATAGAGCTTGTTGTCCGCGCCGCCGGGTGTCGACTGCAGCGCAATGGCGAGACCGTACTCGTCGTGCAGCCGGTGCGCCCAGCGCAGCACCTGCGCCATCGTCGGCTGCATCGCCGGAAGTCGCGCCGAGAGGCCGATGGCCACGTAGCGACCTGCGGCGAAGCCGACCTCGGCCAGCCAGTGCGCCGCGGTGTCCCGCCACTCACCCGGCACCCGGAACGTCGGGTCGGGCAACGTGACCGGCGGGTCGACGCCGAGCGGGCCGGCGAGGCCCAGCAGGCGCCGCGCTTCGTGTCCGTGTTGCGGCACCGGCAGCGGATCGGTGAGGCCGCGGTAGTGCCGGCCGCCGTCCACGTAGGCGATGGTGCGTGCCGCCCGCGCCGCCAATGCGCGGTGGATCGCCCGCGGCGATTCGTCTCCGCCGGCCGCGATCGCGAAGTCGTAGCGCTCGGCGCGCAGCGCAAAGAACTGCCGCAGTTGCTCGACCGCAGCCCCGAGCCGCACCTTTCCGGCGTGGCGCGTCCGCCGATAGACCCACAGGCGGTCGACCTGTGGATGCTCGGCCACGACCCACGCGTTGTAGTCGTTGGCGAGGACGTGGATCGCGGCCGCCGGCAGCACCGCGCGCAGGTGCGAGATGAGCGGCGTGGTCAGCAGCAGATCGCCGATCTTGTCGCGCTTGACGATGAGAATCTTCATGCGCCGCCGGGTGAGTGATCGCCGGTGGGAGAACCCGATCCGCCGCGTCGCCGCTTGCGCTCGACGCTCTTCCACCGGCGGTGGACCCAGTACCACTGCTCGGGTCGGCGCAGCACCAGTTCCTCGAGCTTGGCGTTGTAGGCGCGCGTGTTGCGACGGATCGCTTCGTTGGTGTCGGCGCATTCGATCGGCGCGATCGGCGGCTCGAAACGCAGCACGTGGCGGCCGTCCGGCTCGCGCCAGCTCGTCGCCGGCAGCACCGGTGCGCCGGTGGCGAGCGCGATGATCGCGAGGCTCCGAAACGTCCACGCCGGGTGGCCGAAGAAATCGACGTCGATGCCGTCGGGCGGTCGCGCGTGCTGGTCGAACGGGAACACGATCGCGTCGCCGTGCTCCAGCCGCTCCAGCATCGCGTCGAGCGAGCCGCGCTTCGGGAACACGCCGAAGCCGGCGCGGTTGAAGCGGCGGGTGACGATCCTGTCCAGCCACGCCGGTTTCACTGCGCGGCGGACGAAGTGGAAGCGGCCCTTGACCTCGGGGTAGTTGGCGATCCCGGCGATCGTCGCGACCTCCCAGTTGCCGAAGTGGCCGGTCAGGATCAGCAGGCCTTTTCCCTGCGCCTGCGCGGCGACGTAGGCGTCGATGTTCTCGACCGTGACCAATGCCGCCTTGCGCGAGGCGGAGAGCCAGCGGAATTTCAGGAACTCGCCGGCGAGGCGCCACAGGTGGCCGTAGTGCGCCTGCGCGAGACGCTCGATCTCGGATGCCGGCAGTGTGGCGCCGAACACGCGGCCGAGGTTCGTCATGATGACGTCGCGACGCACCGGCAGAAATCGGTAGACCAGCTTTCCGGCGAGAGGCACGTCGATCGGCGCCGGCTCCGCGAGCGCCACCGCCGACGCGCTCGTGCGGTCGTGCGTCAGCGACAGCGCAATCCGTCCGATCCGGTGCCGGCCGAGCAGCATCGCCGCGCGTGCCGCACACTCGACCTGCGGCGCGCCGTAATTGTCGCTCGCCACCGAGAAGTCGGCCGGCTCGATTTCGGCCAGCGCCGCCTCGCGCGGGAAGAGCTTCACGCAGGCTTCCTTTGCGGCGTAACGTGCGGCAAGGCTCGCCGCGCGGCCGGGACCGTCGCCGGCGTCGGCCAGCTCCCGCGCGGAGAAGAAATCGAGAAGGCCCTCGGGCGGCGTTTCGGCCAGAAGCCGCTCGATCCGGGCGATCTCGACGCTGTCGATCCCGCAGCGTTGCGACGCGGCGACGGCGTCCGTCATCGCGGGTGGCGAGTCAGCGCGCGCGGACGAGGAGCGCGGCGTCGGTGCTGGCGAAGCCGCGGCAGAGGATCAGCGCGACGTCGCTGCGCGGCACCTGCGCCGTCGCCGAAAGCGGCATTCCGGCGCAGTCCGGATCGACGACGGCCAGCGGCGCGATGCCGGGCACTTCGCGCTGCCGGAGCGCGTCGAGCGCGAGCACCGCGTCAATGATGCCGGCGGCGGCGATCAGGTGGCCGAACGACCATTTGAACGCGGTGACCGGCGGCCCCGCGCTGCCGAACACGCGGCGGATCGCGGCCGCCTCGGACGTGTCGGACGCGGGCGTGCCGTTGCCGTGGGCGACGATCATTCCGACGTCGGCCGGCGCGAGCCGCGCGTCGGCGAGCGCCTGCAGGATTGCGCGGGCAACGCCGTCGCCGTCGTCGCGGACAGCGGTGAGCCCCTCGGCCTCGCAGGCGTAGCCGCCGCCGAGCACCTCGCCCAACACCGGTGCGTTGCGCGTGGCGGCCGAGGCTTCGGTTTCCAGCACGAGCGCGGCGGCGCCTTCGCCGAACAGGCTGCCGTCGTGACGCGCGTCGAACGGGCGCAGCGCTTCCGACGCGAGCAGCCCCAGCCGATGGTAGTAGAGCTGCATCTGCGGCTCGATCGGCGCGTCGTGGCCGACGGCGACGGCGCGGTCCGCCTCGCCGTTCCTCAACGCCTCGGCCGCCTCGATCACCGCCAGCGAGCCGCCGACGCTGTGGTTGGTGATGCAGGCGTTCGGCCCCTTGAGGTTGTGCCGGATGCCGATGTGGCCGAGCACGTTGTTCGGCAGTGTCCGCAGCAGCCACATCGGGTTGACGTGGTTGAACAGCTCGCGGCCGAACGTCGGGAGCTCGTTGCCCGCGGCCGTCATCAACGGGAAGTACTCATACTGGTTCTGGTAGCTGCCGCCGCCCGAGCCGACGTAGACGCCGGTGCGGTCGCTGTACGTCGCGGCGGCCGCGTCGTCGAGCGTGTCGCGATGCGCGGTGATCCCGGACGTCTCGATCGCGCGGCCCGCGGCGTACAGGCCGAGGAGGTCGGTGCGGCGGATCAGCTTGTGCAGCTTGCGGTCGTCGACCAGCGCCCGCGGATTGAAGTCGGCAATCTCGCCGGCGATGCGGATCGGCCAGCCCGCGGTATCCCATTGCGTGATCGGGCCGATCGACGAGCGCCCCGCGCGCACGGCGTCGAGGATCGCGGCGGGCGTCATCCCGGCGGCGCAGACGGCGCCGGTGCCGGTGATGAGGACTGTTTTCGGGTTGGCCACGATCTGCGTCGATTCGGGGTCAGCCCGCGGGCGTTCCGGGAAGGCCGTCGACCTCTTCCGGATTGCGCAGCACGATGCAGCTGTTCGAGCCGCCGAAGCCGAACGAGTTCGACATCGCGACGCGAATCCGCTGCCGCCGCGGCGTGCCGACGACGAGATTGAGGTCGCAATCCGGATCGGGCTTGGCGTAGTTGGCGTTGATCGGCATCTCGCCGCGGTCGATCGCGAGTGCGCAGACGGCGACCTCGACGGCGCCGGCGGCGGCGATCAGGTGGCCCATCGTGCTCTTGGTCGAGCTGACGTTCACGCGCGCCGCGTCGGCACCGAACACGACGCGGGTGGCCGCACTTTCGCTCTTGTCGTTCATCGGCGTCGACGTGCCGTGGGCGTTGAGGTAGTCGACGTCGGCCGGCGTCGCGCCGGCGTCGGCGAGCGCCGCGCGCATCGCCTGGATCGGACCGTCGCCGTTGGGCGGCGAATCGGTGATCCGGTAGCTCGACAGTGAATTGCCGTCGCCGGCGAGCTCGGCGTAGATCCGTGCGCCCCGCGCGCGGGCGGACTCCCATTCCTCGAGCACGAGGAAGCCCGCGCCTTCGCCGAGCAGGAAGCCGTTGCGCGTCGCGTCGAACGGGCGGCTCGCGCGCTGCGGCGTGTCGTTGTCGGGGGAAAGCGCCGACAGCAGGCAGAAGCCGGACATGCCGATGGGGCTGATCATCGAGTCGAAGCCGCCGGCCAGCGCGCAATCGACGGCGCCGCGGCGGATCAGCTTCATTGCGGTGCCGAGCGCCTGGCCGCCGGACGCGCACGCGGTGTGCACCGACGTCGCGTAACCGCGGATGCCGTAGCGCCGCGTAAGGAGCGAGATACCGGCGGTGGCCTGGCCGCGGCAGAACACCAGCGGGTCGTTGGCCGCCGGGTCGGTGAGCAGGAGGTCGGCGTGCAGCTCGCCGTCGGCGCCCGAGTGGCGATGGGTGACGTCGAGGTCGACGTAGTCGGACGTCATCATCCCGGCGCCGACGGCGCAGCCCCAGCGGGCGTCGGTGTCGGGCGTGGGCCGGATGCCGGCGTCGCGGAATGCCTGCTCGGCCGCGGCCAGCGCGAACCGGTGCGAACGGTCGGTGAACTTGACGAGCTTGCGGTCGCCGATCAGCGCGGCGCCGTCGAAGCCCTTGACCTCGGCGGCGATGTGCGTCGGGAACCCGGACGCGTCGAAGATCGTGATCTCGGCGCCGCCGCTCCTGCCCACGAGCAGCGCGTCCCACGTCGTCGCGACGTCGTTGCCGACCGGCGTGACGAGGCCGATGCCGGTGATCGCGACGCGGCGCTTGGCGGCCATCAGCGGGCGCCTCCGGCGGCGACGACTTCGAGGCGCGCCGTCGCGACCTGCTTGCCGCCGGCGCTCGCCGTCAGCGCGATCATCGCGCGGCCGTCGACGGGGGGGCTGAGCTCGACACCGAGCTCGACTGTGCTGGCGGGCGGCGTGAAGGCGCGCACCTTGACCCGCGTCATCCGCGCCGGGACCGGCGTCGTCCCGGCGGGCCATTGCGGCGCTTCGGCGGCGGCGCGCAATGCGAGGCCGATCTGCGCATCGAGCAGCAGCGTCGCCGGGAATACCGGTCGCCGCGGGAAATGATCGTTGAAGAACGGCGCCGTCGCCGGCACGTTCAGCACCGCCGTCGCCGATTGTCCCGGGACGCCGCTGCCGGCGACGACGTTCGGCGGGACGACGCCGTGAAAGCGTCCCGGCGGCGCGCCGTCGCCGCGGAGCAGCGCGAAGCGTTCGGCGAGCGCCGTGGGGGAGTCGAAATCCTCGACCGGCAGCATCGCGCCGAAGCAGTCTTTCAGTTCGAGGATGCGGTGGCCGCCGACCTCGGCCCAGCCGGCGTACGAGACCGCCTCGTCATCGCACCTCTCGATCTCGGCGGCGAGCGTCAGCACGTCGCCCGGCGCCGCGACGGACGCGAACCGCGTCTCGCCGGCGAGGGCTGCGACCGGCCGGGTGCGGAAGTCGACGTGCTCCATTGCCACCCACGCGGCGAGCTGGCCGACGGCTTCGGCGACGAGGCAGGCCGGGAACGCCGGCAGGTCCGCGGGGATCGCAAACGTGCCTCGGGCGCGCACGCCCGGCTCGCACGCCGTGATGCGGTCGACGAACGAGAACGCGGCGAAATGATCAGCCATGCCGCCGTCGTGCCGGGTCGCGCCGCTCGCGCATGCGCCGGCTCAGGCCGCCGCCGGGGCTTCCCGCCGCGCGGCGATCACGAGCTTGCAGAACGTCTCCGGCGTGAACAGCCGCGGGATGTCCTTGACCTTCATCGGCGTCCTGAACCGTTCGGCGGGGACCTCGGACAGGTAGGCCCGGAGCTGCGTCATCCCGGCGTCGGTGACGATCCCCTTCTGTTCGAAATCGGCCTCGGCCAGCGTGCCGCGCGCGTTCTCGACGATCTTGCCGCGCGGGATCTTGACCTTGAACGCGCGCTCGAGCCTGAACACCATGTCGAGGAAGTCGATCGATTCGGCGTCGAGGTCCTCGATCAGCGACGCGGCGGGCTTGACGTCGGCGATGTCGCAGCCCAGTGCGTCGGCCACCGTCTCGGCCACGGTCGGGAAGATCGCGTTGATTTCGTCTTTGGTGATTTCGGTTGCCATTCGGGTCACTCCATCTTGAAGCCGCCATCGATGCTGAACACCTGACCCGTCACGTAATTCGCGTACGCGGAGGCGAGGAACCACACTGCATGGGCAATCTCTTCGGGCTTGCCGTAGCGCTTGAGCAGGATCTTCGACGTGACCTCGTCGCCGGCCAGCTCGCGCACATCGGCCGACATCTCGGTCTCGATGACGCCCGGCGCCACGGCGTTGACGTTGATCTTCCGCGGCGCGAGCTCGACCGCGAGCGCGCGGGTAAAGGCGTTGATCGCGCCCTTGCTCGCCGCGTAGTTCGTCTGCCCGCGGCCGCCCTTGTCGCCGGCGACCGAGCTGATGTTGACGATCCGCCCCGCGCGCTTCGAAATCATGTGCGGGGCGACGGCGCGCGTCACGTTGAACACGCCCTTGACGTTGGTGTCGATCACCGCGTCGACGTCGTCGTCGTCGAACGCCGCCAGCGGGTTGTCGCGGATCGTCCCGGCGTTGTTGACGAGGATGTCGATGCGGCCGCAGCGCAGGACGATGTCGTCGACGGCGTCGGCGCAGGCCTTGGCGTCGCGGATGTCGACCTTCAGCGCGGCGACCTTGCGCCCCTTCGCGCGGCCGGCGGCGACGACCTTGTCGGCCGCCGCGGCGTTGTCGCGGTAGAAGAACGTCACGTCGGCGCCCTCGGCGGCGAGCAGTTCGACGATCGCGCGGCCGATGCCGCGGCTGCCGCCGGTGACGAGCGCCGACTTGCCGGCGATGCCTGCGTCGAGTTCCATCGCGTCAGCCCGAGATCGCGAAGCCGCCGTCGACGACGAGCGTGTGGCCGTTGATCATCGCCGCTTCGGGAAGGCAGAGCAGGTACACGGCGCCGGCGACGTCCTGCGGCGTCAGCACCGGGCCGGCCGGCGTGCGGTGGGCGAAATTCGCGAGCAGCTCCTCGCGGTTCGGGAAATACGCGAGCGCGTCGGTGTCGACGACGCCGGCGCTGACGGTGTTGACGCGAATGCCGCGCGGGCCGAGCTCCTGCGCCAACGCCCGCGCGAGCGCTTCGAGCGCCGCCTTCGACGCGCCGATGAAGCCGTAGCCGGGCATCGCGCGCGACGCGCCGAGGCTCGACAGCGCGACGATGCGGCCGCCGTCCTTCATCAGGTCGAGCCCGCGCTGCGTCAGCAGGTTCAGCGCCAGCGCGTTCGTCTCGAGGCACCAGCGCCAGTGCTTCAGCGTCATCTCGACCGTCGGCTTAAGCACGCCCGACGCCGCGTTGCTGACGAGGATGTCGAGCCGGTCGAAGTGTTTGCGGTATTCGGCGAAGATTTCGTCGACGCTGTCCGGGACGCCGACGCTGCCGGGAATCGCCACCGCGCGGCGGCCGAGCGCGCGGATCTCCGCGCACAGCGACTCCGCTTCGTCGGCGCTGTTGTAATAGTTGGCGACGACGTCGCAGCCTTCGGCGGCCAGCTTCAGCGCGATCGCGCGCCCGATGCCGCGGGCGGCACCGGTAACGAGCGCGACTTTTCCGGCCAGGGCGGCTGACATGGTGGGGATCCTGCTCCGTCACGGACCCGCGTGCCGCCGGTAACCGCCAGCCGCGGACAAACGGCTATTTTACCCTGACCGTCAGGGCGGGCCGAGCGTGGAGCGCCGGGCACGGATCAGCCGCTGCGCCTCCAGCACCCAGTGCTTCTTCACGCTGTACCAGATGTCCGCGGCCCACAGGATGTTGACGGGGAGCCCGTCGGGCGGCACGGGCGGCACCTCGCCGGCCGCCGGAACGTACGCGTCGATCCATTCGCGCGCGGCCGGGTCGCGTGCCAGCGGATGCGTCAGCGGCACGAAGACATGGCTGTAGCTCGCGGGCAGCAGCACGTTGCGGACCTGCGCGGTCCCGTTGTGCCGGTACCTGCGTCCGCCGTCCTGGCCGGCGAACGTCCACGCAACGAGGTCGACGCCGAGGGCGAATCCGGTGAACTCGTCGACGGTGTCGGGAATCGTGCGCGCCCGCAGCGCCATGCTCCACTGGTTCGGCAGCAGGAGCGCTGCCCCGCCGGCCGCGACCGCCGATGCATAAGACACCGACAGCCCGACGACCGGGCGCTCGCGTCCCGTCAGCGGATCGACGATCGTCGTCCGCTCCTCGGCGGCGTCCTGCACCGGATTCCACACCGGGAGGGTGTCGCGGTACGCACCGGCCAGGTCGTAGAGCACCTTGACCACCTGGATCCCGCCCTGGCTGTGGCCGATCAGCATCGGCCGCATGCCGTCGTGCTCGTAGTGCCACGCGACCATGCCCGCGAGCTGGTCGCTGTATTCGTACGGGCTGTGCGACCACCGGCGATCGCCCGGGTTGCGGAGGGCGGACTCCGGATAGCCCATCCCCGTGAGGAAGCGGCCGGCCGAGGTCATCAGCAGGTGCACCGGGAAGATGCCGCCATGCAGCAGCACGATGTGCGGGGTGGGTGCCGCGGCGAGCGTGGTCCCGACGTCGGCGGCGGTGACCTTCAGCGGGTCGAGCGCGAGGATCCGGTCCTCGGTCGCGCGGTCGAGCGCGAGTGCGCGCAGCACTGCCTGCGCCTGCGGCCGCGAGTCCGGCGCGGGTCCCGAACCGGCGGGCGGACGCGTTGCACAGCCGGCGACGACGACCGTGAGCAGCACGGCGAAGATGCGGAGAGCGACGTTCATCGGGGCGCTTCGGCGGCAAGCTCGTGGATGCGGTGGAGCATCGTGGCGGCGACATTATTCACGACCTCGCGCGCGAACGCCGTCGTCCGGAACGTGAGGCCGAGCGACAGCGCGCCGCCGGCGACGGTCGCGGCGACGACGATGGGCGTGAGCGGGCCGGTCGACACGCCGCGGATGTAATCGGGCGCCGGCGCGGTCGAGCCGGCGGTCCGCCACAGCGCGTCGGCGTCGATCGGCGTCAGGCCGCCCCAGACCGGGTAGTTCTTGGCGTGGAAGCGTGCGCGCCGCGCCGGCGACAGGAAACGCCAGGCAAGCGCGCCGACGGCGACGCCGACCAGCGTCTGCAGGTAGAGTTTCCTGCGCTTGCTGCGCGCAGTCTCGGCGTGGATGTCGCGGGCGAGCACCTCGATGCCGATGCCGTCGGGCACCGCGTGCGCGACGCGGATCGAGCTCAGGAACTGGCCGAACGCCGCGCGCGCGTCCGGCTGGAAATCGCGGCGGACGTTGACGATCATCGCCACGCCGAGCAGCGTGCGCCGCCGCTCGCTCCGACGCCCGATGGCGAGTGGCGACAGCGCGTCGTGCATCAGTGCCAGCAGCACGTCGCTCGTCGTCACGCCCCAGCCCTCGGCGACGCGGCGCAGCGCGGCGAACGCCGTCGCCTCGACCCGGACGTGGACGAAGCCGTTGGTGCCATCGTCGCTGTCCGCGTAGCGCGGACGGAAAGACCGGCGGCAGCTGGCCGCGATTGCGGGCAGTTGCGGCAGGCCGCGCAGCAGCGCGACCGCGTGCCGCCGGAAGAGCTGCGCATACGTGGCGGGGTAGACGTCCGGGGCTGGCGCGGCGGCACCGCCGGCGTACCGCGCAGCGACGTCGTGGAGAAGCACGGCGATCGAATCGCCGCCGGCGACGAAATGGTCGTAGGCGACGCCGAGATGGAACGACGCCGCCGTGGTGACGGCGAAAAAGCGGAAAGGGTCAATCCGTCCGGTCGCGGGGAAGCCGGCGTTGAGCTGCCGCTCGATCTCGACGGCGACGGCCCGCCCGGCGTCGCCGACGGCGGGGATGACGGTGAGCGCCACCGTTGCGGGGCCGCCACGGTAGCGATAACGGCAGCGAGCGGCGTCGACCTCGAGGCCGGTGAGCCCGGCGCCTTCGAGGTGCGTGGCGATCGCTGCCGACAGCCGGGTGGCGTCGAGCGCGCCAGCGACGAGGACGGCGTGCGCGGCGTTGTACGGGTGGAGGTCGCGCCACTGCAGCATCGTCGCCTGGAAGAGGTTGAGGCAGCCGGTCATCGCTCGTCCGGGCGCAGGCGCCGCTGCGCGTCGCGGCACCAGTGCCGCTTCACGCTGTGCCAGATGTCGGCAGCGTGGATCGCGTTCGTCGTCTCGGCGCCGGTCGGCAGCGACGACGGGTCGGTCGCCGGCGTCCAGTCGTCGACCCACGCCCGCATCGCCCGATCGCCGGCCAGATGCGCCGTCCGCGGCAGGCCGATGTGGCTGTAGGCCGCGGGCAGCAGCACGTTGCGGACGGCGGCGGTGCCGGTTGCCACGTAGGAATCCGGGTCGGCAAAATTGCCGGCGATCGGGTCCCACGGTATCGCAAACCCGGTGAACTCGACGACGGTGTCCGGCACCTTTCGCAAGAGCGGGATCATCGCCCATTGACCGAGCAGCAGCCGGGGCAGAACGCCGGTTGCGAGCGCAGCGGCGTAGGGGACCGTCAGCCCGACGACGGGCCGCTCGTGCCCGCTGGCCGGGTCCACGATCGTCGTCCGAGCTTCGGCCTCGTCGGTCAACGGATTCCACACCGGGATTGAGGGCGCGAACGCGCCGGCGAGCGCGTGCAGCGTCCGGATTGCCAGCATTCCGCCCTGGCTGTGGCCGATCAGGAGCGGCATCGCACCGTCGCGCTCGTAGTGCCAGGCGAGCGTCCCGGCGAGCACGTCGGCGCTGCCGGAACTCGCATACGAGAACGAGCCGTCGCGCGGGTTGCGGACCCGTTCCGCCGGATAGCCCATCGCGACCAGGAATTCGCCGAACGGCTGCATCGTCACCGGCGCGAGGCTTCCCTGCAGCGCGACGATCCGCGGCGCCGGCGCCTGTGACAGCGCATCGCGGACGTCCGACGCGGCAACGCGGTTGCAATCGAGCGCTTCGATCTGCGCGGAGGTCGCGGGGTCGACGGCGAGCGGCGGCAGGGCGCCGGTGACGCCGCCGGTCGCGGCGGCGGCGACCAACGTTGCGACGAGCACGCGCAGGCGGTGACGTCGCAGCGGTGCGACGCGGGCGGCGGCGTCACGATCAGCGAAGCGGACCATCGACCCTTGGTGCCGCGCGATCAGCAGCAACCCGCGACCTGCCGCGGCACGAAGCGGCCGGTGCGCTGCAGATAGCGCGCGTACTCCTCGCCGCCGCTGGCGAGCAGCTGCCGCTCCTCGTTGCGCGCCTTCAGGTTCACCAGCACGATGTTCACGACGGCAACGACGGCCATCGGCAGCGTCGGCACGATGATCGCCGAGCACAGCACCAGCAGCATCGAGAACGCGTAGATCGGGTGCCGGATGCGCGCGAACAGACCGTCGGTAATGATTTCGGAGGGCCGCTCGGCGCTCGTGTCCATCCGCCAGTTTCGGCCCATCCGCACCCAGCAATTGACCGTCAGCACGAGGCAGGCGACGGCGATGGCGGCCGCGATCCAGCGCAGCACGGGATAGGGCGGGAGCAGGGCGAAGTCGGGAATCGCGAACAAGGGATCCCGTTGTCGATGCGCGAGCCACGGCAATGCGACCCACGCGGCGACGAGCGGCACCCAGACGAGCCACATCAGGCGCTCGCTGAGCTGCTCCGGCACGAGGCCGACCAGCCGATGCGTACGACGGCGCAGCCGTACGACGAGCGTCCCGACGCCGAACCAGTAGGCCGAGATCGTCGTCGCCAGCAGCGTAAGCGGAATGTCGTTCATCGCGGGGCCCAGAACGGTTCGTGTCGGTCCGGTCGCGACAGGCGCCGGCACCGGACCGCGATCGTCTGCCGTGATGCGCGGGGGTCGCGGTACCGGGATCAATTGTATCGCGGGGCTGGGCGCGTCGTGCGCGGCGCGGCCTTGCTGCGCCGCTGCGGCCTATTCCGATGCACTGCCCAGCCGGGCCAGTGCGGCATCCCACACCATGTCGTCGGTCAGGGCGAGCATGCAGCGCGCTTCGGGGCACTCGCCGGGCGCGTCGCCGAAGAATCGCTCGCAGCGGCGCACCCACGCGACGTCGCGCTTCATCGTCACCGTCTGGTCGCGGCACGGAAAGTCGGGGATCGTCATCGCGGTGAACGGGCTCTTGCGCCAGAACTCGCCCGGGCCGGAGAGCAGCGCCGAGCCGGGACCGAACAGCGCGACCGTCGGCACGCCGGTGAGCCGGGCGAGGTGAGCGATCCCCGTGTCGGGACACACGACCAGCTCGGCGCCGGCGAGCAGGTGCCACAACTCCGGCAGCGACAGCGTTCCCGAAAAGCGCATCCAGCGGCCGCGATGATCGACCTGGTCGAGCAGCGCTGCTTCGCCGGAACCCGCCGACAGCGCGACCGAGTAACCCTCATCGGCGAGCTGCTTGCCGAGTTGGCGCCAGCGTTGCGGCGGCCAGCGCTTCAACCGCGAGCTCGCGCCGACGTGCAGCACGACGTAAGGCCGCGGCGGCAGGCCGAAGCGCCCGGCGGGCGGCCCCGGCCAGTCGTCGGTCCGGTACGGCGCGGGCGCCGGTCCGTCGACGAGTCCGGCGACGAGATCGCCCCAGGCCATCGGCGTGTCGGGATAGGGCCGCAGTTCGTCGATCGGGAAGTTCTTGTACGCGGGCGTGTCGCCGGCGAACGCGACGATCCAGCGGGCGCCGGCCGCGCGCGCGAGCCACGACAGCCGGCTGTCGCCCGGCAGCAGCGCGAGGTCGAAGCCGCCCTCGGTCAGCACCGTCGACAGCGTCGACGCGTCGGCGGGATCGTAGGGCAGCGCGCGCACGCCCCATGGCCGCATCGCGTAGAGGCCCGCATACGCGACCGGGCACGTCATCACGATGTCGGCACCGGGCCAGCGAGCGCGACATTTCGCCAGCAGCGGCGAAACCATGATCGTGTCGCCGAGCAGCAGATGGTGCGCGACCAGGATCCGCTTTGGCACGTCCGGCGGGTGACGCCGCTGCATCGACAGCCCGGCCGCGCCCATCCGCGCCAGCGCGAGGCCGAGGACGACGGGGCGGGCCAGTGCGCGCGACGCCATCGCCTACTCCACCGCGGCCAGCGCCGCGAGCTGCGCCAGCGATTCGTCGAGGATGACGAGCTGCAGCACCTGCTCGGCGAGCCCGGGCCGCCGGTCTCGCCACGCGGCGACGAAGGCGTCGACGCGCGCCGCCGACAACTGGCCGCGCGTCGCGCCGTCGAGCCTGCAGCCGAGCCCCGGCAGCCGCGGCGCGAGATCGCCGGTGAGCCAGCCCGCGAGCGGCGGATTGAAGCCGCGCTTCTTCCGCGCGAACGGATCGAGGTCGGAGAGCGCCGTCATCGCCGGCGCGAGGAGCTTGCGTGGCGGTGTGGTGAACCGCTCGGCATCCGGCAGGCCGGTCACCGCGCCGACGAACCGATGGTCGAGGAACGGCGCCCGCATCTCGAGCCCGTGCGCCATCGTGCACAGGTCGGCCTTGCGCAGTATGTAGTCGGGCAGATAGTTGAGGCGGTCGATCTCGAGCAGCGTGGCGAGGTCGGCGCGGCCGTCGTCGGCCGGCAGCCGCCAGTAATGCGCAGCAGGCGAGGACTCCGGCGCGAGGAACGCGCGCTCGCCGGGCGTGAAGCCGGAAAAGCGCAGCGCGTACGCGGCACGCCAATCGAGCCGCAGCTCCTCGACGAGCCGCTGCCAGCCGCCGCTGCCGATGCCGGCCGGCGGCGCGAGCGAGCGCAGCACCAGCGGGCGCCGCCAGCGCGTGCGCAGATGCTTGGGATAGCGCTTGTAGCCGCCGAACAGCTCGTCGCCGCCGTCGCCGCCGAGAACGACCTTCACGTGGTTCGTCGTCTCCCGCGCGAGGTACCACGTCGGCACCGAGGACGGGTCGGCGAACGGATCGTCGAGGTCGGCGACCAGCCGCGAAAAATCGTCGGCGATCCGCTGCGGGATCTCGATCGCTAGGTTGGGGAAGCCGAGCCGGTCGGCCGCCTTCCGCGCGAGACCGCTCTCGTCGAACGGCGTGCCGGTGAACGCGGCGGTGAACGACTGCAGGCGGTTGAACCCCATCGCCGCGAGCCGGCACGCGAGCGCGGAGGAATCCACGCCCGACGACAGGAAAAGGCCGAGCGGTCGGTCGGCGACGGTGCGCATCCTGATCGCCGCGTCGAGCGTGGGCAGCCACGCGTCGTGCGTCGGCTCCGGACGCCAGTACTCGCGCGTCTCGATCGCATGAGACGCCATGTCGTAGCGGAGCCAATGCGCGGGCGGCAGCCGCGACATCGTGCCGAAGATCGCGCGCGGCGCCGGAATCGTCCGGTGCGCGAGATACGCGTCGATTGCCTCCGCCGACATCTGTCGCGCATCAGGCGGCAGCCACGGCAGCAGCGAGCGCACCGTCGAGGCGAACGCGAAGCCGTCCGGACGCGCTGCGTACACCACCGGCTTCAGCCCGAGGCGGTCGCGGACCACGTACACCGCGCGCTGCCGGAGGTCGCAGATCGCGAGCGCGAACATCCCTCGCAGCCGCGACACGCAGTCGATGCCCCAGTGCTCGTACGCGTGGAGGATGAACTCGGTGTCGGAGCGGGTGCGGAACGCGTAGCCGGCGGCCTTCAGCGTGTCGGCGTCGGCGGCCCAGTCGTAGACCTCGCCGTTGTACGCGATCCAGACGTCGCCGGCGGCGTTGCTCATCGGCTGGTCGGCCTCGGGCCGCGGGTCGATGATCGACAGCCGCGTGTGGAGCAGCGCGTTCGGCGCCGCGGCGCCGGTCGGCTGAAGCGCCGCGTTCCAGAACTGCGCGTGCTCGGCGTCGGGCCCGCGCTGGCGCAGCGCCGCGATCATCCGCGCCGCAGCGGCCGGCGCGATCGTCCGCTGGCCGAAGTAGCCGGCGATTCCGCACATCGCTAGCGCCTCGTTCCGTGGCGCGCGGCGTCGAACACCGCTTCCATCGCGTCGAGCATCCGGTCGATCCCGAAATCGCGCCCGGCGCGCGCGCGCGCGGCGGTGCCGTAGCGCGCGCGGAGCGCGGCGTCGTCGCGCAGGGTGGCCAGCGCCGCACCGAGCGCCGCGGCATCGCGCGGCGGAACGATGAGGCCTGTGACATCGGCGTCGACCGCCTCGGCGATCGCACCCACCGGTGTCGACACGACCGGCAGCCCGCACGCCATCGCCTGCACGATCGACTGCGGCACGCCCTCCTCGCCCCACGACGGCAACGCGAAGAGATCGAACGCCTGCAGCCACGGCACGACGTCGTCCTGCTGGCCGGCGAAGCGGATCATGTCGGCGATGCCGAGCGCGCCGAGCTTCGCATCGAGCCGGTCGCGGTACGGGCCGTCGCCGACGACGATCACCTGCCAGTCGCGCCACGCCGCGCGGTCCTGCGCGAGCGCCTCGAACAGCACGGTGTGGCCTTTCCAGTCGCGCAGCGTGGCGACGATGCCGAGCGCCGGCTGGTCCGGCAGTCCGAGCTCTGCCCGCGCCGCACATGCGTCTCCGGGGACGAAGCGCGCGAGGTCGATGCCGGTCGGCACCGACGTCATGTGGTCGAGCGGGACGCCGGGCGCGTCCGCGAGCTGCCGCCGCAGCGCCTCGCCGGCGGTGACGATGTGCGCGGTCGCGTGCCGGTACAGCCAGCGCGTCGTCGGGCGATCGGCGACCGTCGTCGACACGTGGCGGGTGCGCACGATCGGCGGCGCCTGTCGAATCGTCGCGCAGGCGAGCGCGCCGAGCCAACTGTCGGTCGAACTGTGGGTGTTGATGACGTCGATGCGCGCGCGGTTCGCCGCGAGCCAGCGCCGCAGCGCGACGAGTGCCGGCAGCCGTTTCTTGCGGATGTCGATGCGGACGACGGGAATCCGCATCCGGTCCGCGGCCGGCGCGATCGGCGCCTCGGCCGGTGCGATCAGCGTGACGCGGTGGCCGCGGTCGAGGAAGCCGCGCGCCTCGGTCAGGATGCGGATCTCCTGGCCGCCCCAGCCGCAGGAATTCTCGGTGTGCACGATCGACAGCGGCTCCATGGGCGTCAGGCGAGCGCGAAGTCCGGCTCGTAGCGGGCGAACCAGCGCTCGAGGATCAGCAGCACCCACAGCCGCATCGCGTGGTTCTTCCGGCCCGACGTGTGCTCGGACAGCAGGCGGGCGATCGCGTCGGCGCGCACGAGGCCGCGCCGCTGCAGTCCGCGCGGCCCCAGCGCGTCGGCGATGTCGTCCGCGAGCTCGCGCGCGAGCCAGCGGTCGAGCGGCATCATGAAGCCCTGCTTCGGCCGGTGGACGATGTCGGCGGGCAGGTAGCGTTCGGCGAGGCGCTTCAGGATCGCCTTCCTCGTGCGGCCGTCGATCTTGAGCCCGGGGTCGAGCCGCGCGCACCAGCCGTAGAAGTCGTGGTCGAGGTACGGCACGCGCGCCTCGAGCGAATGCGCCATCGTCGCCCGGTCGACCTTCGCCAGCAGGTCGTCTGGCAGCCACAGCCGAGCATCGATGTCGAGCAGGTGGTCGAGGTACGCCGGCGAGTCGCAGTCGGCGTACAGCCGCTCGGCGGTGTCGGCGATCCGCGCTTTCGCCGTGGCGTTGAACGCCGGCGCGAAGTACTCGTCGCGCAGCAGCGACTCGTAGATGTTGGGAATCGTCGCGTAGCGGCGCGCGCGCGGCTCGGCAGCGGCCTTGAGCACGCGGTCGCGCGCGATCCGGCCGGGCAGCCGGCGCAGCAGCCACGGCAGCGGCGAACCCGCGGCGCCCAGCACGCCGGTGATCTTCTCCTCGCGCATCCGGGCGACGTAATTGCCATAGCCGCCGAACACCTCGTCGGCACCCTCGCCGGTCAGCACGACGGTGACCGTTTTCCGCGCGAAGCCGGCGAGCAGCATCGTCGGCAGCGCCGCCTGGTCGCCGAACGGCTCGTCGAACACGTCGACCCAGCGGTCGAGTGCCGGCAGCACGTCGCCGGGCGCCAGCATCAGGCAATGGTGGCGGCTGCCGATGTGCCGCGCGACGCGCTCGGCCTCGACGTGTTCGCTGCCGACGCCGGTGCCGATGAAGCCGAGGTTGAACGTGTCGAGCGGCCGGCCGGCGAGTTCGGTGGCCATTGCGGCGACGAGGCCGGAGTCCACGCCGCCGCTGACAAATGCGCCGAGCGGCACGTCGGCGACCAGCATCGACTCGACCGAGCGGCGGAGCTCGTGCTCGAGCGCGTCGACGGCAGCGGCGGGCGCGAACGAGTGCTTGGGCACGTACGACGGCTTCCAGTAGCGGCCCGTCGCGAGCTTGCCGTCCTTCACCGTCAGCCAGTGGCCCGGCGGCAACTTGCGTACGGCGGCGTACACGCTGTGCGGCGCGGGGATGTACTGGCATTCGAGATAGAGCGCCAGCGCGTCGAGGTCGAGCGTGCGCGGCAGGCCGGGGAACGGCAGCAGCGACTTCAACTCCGAGCCGAACACGAGTGCACCCGCGTGCCAGGCGTAGTACAGCGGCTTGACGCCGAGATGGTCGCGGGCGAGGAAGAGCTCGCGCCGGCCGCGGTCCCACAGCGCGAACGCGAACATCCCGGCGATGCGGTCGAGAAGCTGCGACCCCCATTGCCGCCAGCCGTGGACGAGCACCTCGCCGTCGCCGTTGGTCGCGAACGCATGGCCGGCGGCTTTCAGCTCGTCGCGCAGCGCCCGGTAGTTGTAGAGCTCGCCGTTGAACACGACGGCGATCGCGCCGTCGGCGGACAGAAGCGGCTGGCGGCTGCCGGCGACGTCGATCACCGACAGCCGGCGGTGGCCGAAGCCGACCGGCCCGTCGAAGTGGAAGCCGTCGGCGTCGGGCCCGCGGTGCGCGAGCGCGGCCGTCATCGCGGGCAGCGCGTCGCGTGCCCGAGGGTCGTCACTGAGGTAGCCGGTGATGCCGCACATGGAGGTTTCGCGCTCCGCTCGAAGGCGTCCGCGGCAGCGGCGGCGCTGCGCGAGGCGAGGCGGCGGTCGAAGGGCGTGCCGATTATAGCCCGCCCAGCCCCGCGCCTCCGGACAGCGAGCGGTACAGCGCGATGAGCCGCGCGGCCATCGCCTCGGGCGTCAGCGCGGCGACGGCGGAAACGGCGCGCGCCGAACGCACCTTGCGCTCGGGTTCGTCGAGCAGCGCACGCATTCGCTCGGCAAATTCCCGGGCGTCGGTCGCGTCGCAGACCCAGCCGGCATCGTGCGCGACGACGAGCTCGCCGGCGCCGCAGCGGCGGCTGGTGACGACCGGCAGCCCGCACGCGAGCGCCTCCTGCACCGCATTGGACAGCGGGTCGTACAGCGTCGGCAGCACGAACGCGTCGGCGGCGCCGTAGTACGGTCGCGGGTCGCGCTGCGGGCCGGCGAAGATCACGCGGTCGGCCACGCCTGCGCGCTGCGCCATCGCGGTGTACGTCGCCGGCGACTTGTCGCGGCCGACGACGACGAGCCGCGCCTCGCGCGGCAGCCGCGCGAGCGCGCGGATCGCCGTCGGCACGCCCTTGCGCACGTAGCCCGAGCCGACGAGCAGGAACGCGACATGGTCCGGCGCGAGCCCGAGCCGGGCGCGCATCTGTCCACGCGCGGCGCGGACCTGCGGCCCGAATTCGCGCGGATCGACGGCGTTGTAGATGACGTGCAGCCGCTCGTCGGGGACGGCGAAATGCCGCCGCACGTCGTCCTTCACCATCTGCGAGATGCAGATCACCGCCTGCAGCGACGGGTCGGCGAACACCCGCGCTTCGGCGCCGAGGATATAGCGGTGATACGGGTTGGCGGCGATCTGCAGCCGCTCGGCGCGCCCGCCGGCGGCGATCCGCTGCTCCAGCCACACGCGATGGACGCCGTCGCCGGCGCGGAAGATGTCGCAGCCGTCGATCCGCTCGTGCGTCTGGACGAGGTCGGGCCGGTCGCGGGCGAGCGCGCGCTTCACCGCCCGGGCGAAGCTCGCGTCGCGCCACAGGCTGCCCGCGTAGAACGGGTTGCAGATCACCGGTTCGAGCCCGCCCGCGGCGTCCTTCGGCCACTGGCGGGTATAGATGCCGACGCGAACATCCTGCGTCCGCAGCGCTTCGATCGCGCGCTCGACGAAGCGCTCCGCCCCGCCGAACGGCGTGTAGCGCTGGCGGACGAGCCCGAGCCTCATCGCGGCGCGTGGCCCTCGGTCTCGGCGAACAGCTCGGCCACCGCGGCGGCGACGCGCGCCTCCGGCAGCTTCAGCAGGCAGTCGGAATGGTTGCTGCCGCCACAGCCGTTGTTGCCGCAGGGCCGGCACGTATGCGACGTCGACGCGACGACCCGGTGCGGGACGCGCCACGGGCCCCACTCCGCGTCGCCGGACGGGCCGAACACCGCGACCACCGGCGTGCCCATCGCCGACGCAATGTGCATCGGCGCCGAGTCGACGCCGACGAACAGGCGTGCGGCGCCGATCAGCGCGCCCAGTTCGGACAGCTTCAGCTCGCCCACGAGATCGACGAACGGCACGTGCGTCGCCGCCTTGATCGCGTCGACGAGCGCGCGCTCGCCGGGATCGCGGGCGCCGGTGATCACGATGGGCCAGCCGTCGGCGGAGAGCCGGGCGAGGAGCGCCGCCGTCGCCTCCGCGGGCCAGCACTTGAACAGCCAGCGCGAGCCCGGGTGGACGACGACGTAGCGTCCACGCACCAAACCGTGCGACGCCAGCAGCGTGTCGACGAGCGCATGGGCGTCGTCGCCGGGCACGAACACCAGCGCCTTGTCGTCGTCGCCGGGCCACAGGCCGAGGCGGCGCACGGCGTCGAGGTTGGTCTCGACGGTGTGCCGCTGCGTCGCCCGCGGCAGCGGATAGAGGTGCGTGAACGACGCGCGCCAGAACGCGCCGGCGCGCTCGGGCGCCACGCTCCAGCGGGCGCCGGCGAGGCGGCTTAGCCACGCGCCGCGGCGGTGGTCGGTCAGGTGGACGACGAGGTCGTAACGGCTCCTCCGCAGCGCGCGCCACAGTGCGAGCTCGCCGGCGATCCACGGGACGAGCCCGCGCTGCCGGCTCTCGCGGTCGATCGTGTGCAACACGCCGATCGCCGGATGCCCGGCCAGCATCGGCGCGGTTTCGCGGTAGACGAGGCCGTCGATCTGCGCGTGCGGCGCGGCGCGCTTCAATGCCGTGAACACCGGCGAGGCGAGCAGCACGTCGCCGTGGTGCCGCAGCTTGATCACCAGCACGCGGTGGATGCGGGCGGGATCGATCGCGTCGGCGACGGCCGGAGGCAGCATGGCGCGCACGATAGCAGAACGCCCGTCCACCGTCAGCGCAGCGGCGCGCCCCAGTGCGGCCGCGCCGCGAGCGCGAACAGGAACGCGCTGGCCGCGAGCGGCCACACCAGCAGCACGGTGTGGGTGAGCCCGTTGAAGTTCAGCAGGTGGCCGTAAGGCGCGTTGAACTGCGCCAGCGGCGCGCGCGCGTGCAGCAGATCCGGGGCCAGCAGCGTGGCGAGCAGCGACGACAAGAGCGCGATCGCGCAAAGCGCCACCTGCGCCGGCCGCGGCAGGAAGATCGCCGCCAGCAGCAGCAGCGCACCGCCAGCAACGCCCATCGACACGCCCGGCGACAGCCAGTGGTCCCACACCGCCGGCTTCAGTAGCAGCGTCGCGGCGACTCCCTTGACGACGAGGCCGGCGCCGATCAGGAGCAGCACCGCGCCACCGACCAGCCGCCGCTCGCGCAGCAGCAGCGCGAGGAAGAGTCCCACGCCCAGCAACTGGAACGCGCTGTGCGCGGCGGTGATGATGACGGTGGCGGCGTCGGGCGCGGTCGCCAGCCCCGCAACGGCGGGGCCCAACGGCGGCGTGGGGTCGTACATCGTCGCGAACAGCGGGATGCCGGGGTTGGTCTGCCCGGCGAGCCAGATCGCGAGCAGCGCGATGCCGAGGTCGCCGATGAGGCCCGACATGAACCAGCGCTCGCGGAAGCCGCGCACGGCGCTCCTGGCGGGGACGGACCGAGCGAACGCGATCGCGATCGCGCCGCCCGCCGCGGCGCCGGCGACGTTGGCGGCGAGGTCGATCACGCTGGCGTCGCGCGGCGGCAGGAACATCTGCAGCGTCTCCATCGCGAACGACATCGCGGCGCCGGCGGCGATCGCGACCGACAGCCGGCCGAGCGGCGGGCGCCGGCGCGGGACCAGCGCGACGAAGAAACCGAGCGGCAGGTAGGCCGCCGCGTTCGCGGCGACGTCGAAGCGCGTCCACCGCGGCAGCGTCGGCGCCAGCAGGAAGAACGGCGTTCCCGGCGCCGGCGCGATCCACGGCGCGAACGGCTGCAGGCTCGCGTAGACGATCGCGAACGCGTACAGCGCGACGAGGAAGTGCGGCAGCAGCGACGGGCGGGCGGGGGTGTTCACGTGGATGGCGGAGCGGGCTCCGGCGCGGCGCCGGCCAGCATTCTCCTCGCGAGCCGCGGGCGGCGGCGGGGCGCGCCGGCCGGGCAGTGACCCATCATAGGCGCGCGCCGAGCATCCGGCGCATCACCGTCATCTTCTCGTGGGTCGCGATCGGCGCGAAACCGGCGGCCGCGAACATCGACGGCGAGCCGTGATAGTGGTCGGTCGCCGCGGTGTCGTCGGGGCCGGTGTTCCACGGAAAGGCGTCGACCAGCGCCAGCCCGCGTGCGGTGAAATCGGCGACGGCCGCGGCGAGCAGCGCGCGGGCGACGCCACGCCGTCGCCATCCCGGCGCGACGACGAAGCAGACGATTGCCGCCGCTTCGTGCGCAGGGACGGGAAGCGCCGGCGCCGGGAGGTCGAGCCGCGCGCAGGCGTGCGGCAGCTTGTGGTACGGCTGGGCGTTGAGCCAGCCGACGACCGCGTCGTCGACGTAGGCGAGGTAACCCTCCTGCTCGGCGGTGTCGATCCGCGCCGTCATCGCGATCCGGTTGGCGGGGCCGTCGAACGATTTCCAGGTGAGTGCGCGCGGCACCTGGTAATAGTGGCAATAGCACGTCGACCACTCCGGATTGTCGGCGAAGGCCGGCCCGCGCTCGTGGTCGAAGAAAGCGAGGAAATCGTCGCGGCGTTCGGGCGACAGGCGGAAGACGTTGATGACCGGCGCCGTCATCGCGGGAGCGCCTTCTCGAGCACGACGATGGGGGCGACGAATTCTGGGTTGTGCTTGCGTTCGCCCGTTTCGCGGTAGCCCTGCTTGCGCCAGAACGCGAGCGCGCCCGCGTTCGTCCTGATCACGCCGATCCGCACGGTCGCGATCTCCGGCCAGTGGGCGATCGCCTGCTCGACGAGCGCGGCGAACGCGCGGCCGAAGCCGCGGCGTTGCCGGTCTTCCGCGACCAGCAGGAGCCCGATGATCGCCTTGTCGGGCGCGTTCCAGCCGCGGACGACGTCGGCGCAGCCGATCATCCGCTCGCCGTCGTACAGGCCGAAGACGACCTTGTCGTCGTACGTGCGGCCCGGTGGCAGGTCGGTGACGACGCTGTGCGCCTCCGTCGGACCGGGCGGGCCGCCCGTCACCGTCTCGAAGTAGCTTGGCGCGGCCTCGAGCACGTGCTGCAGCGCGGACAGCGTCTCCGGCGTCGAATCGAGAGGGCGAAGTGTCGGCGGCGGCGGCGTCGCGGCGCAGAGCGCAGGCGCCCTCATCGCCGGACGGTCCGGTGCGGGCCGGCCGCGTGGGCGCGGCGGCGCATGCTCAGCGGCCGGCCTTGATCTCGGTCCACAGCTTGCTGCGCAGTCTCCGTTGCGCCGAGGTGAGGTCCTTCAGTTGCTCGAGCTTCGGCAGGATCGTCTTGTCCGGAAAGATCACCGGGTTCTTAAGCAGGTCCGGCTTGATGTACTTGACCGCGTCGGCGTTCGGATTGCCCGAGCCGATCAGGTTGGTCAGTTCGGCGGAATTCCTGCCCTCGAGCATGAAATTGATGAATTTCATCGCCAGGTCGGTCCGCGGTGCCGACTTGTGGATCACCATGTTGTCGACGGCGAGCACGGCACCTTCCTTCGGCATCCCGTGCACGATCCGGAACGGCCGGCCCGCGGCTTGGGCGTCGAGGTTCGCCTGGAAGATGTCGTTCGAGTAGCCGTGGACGAGCCAGATGTTGCCGATGGTGAGCTCCTTGATGTACGAGGATGCGTTGAATGCAGCCCAGTACGGCTTCGCCTTCTTGATCGCCGCCGCCGCCTCGTCCCAGTGCTTCGGGTCGGTGTCGTTGGCCGAGTAGCCGAGGAACTTGAGCGCGGCCGCGAAGAGTTCGTTCGCGCTGTCGAGCACCGTCACCCGTCCCTTGAGCTTTTCCAGGTATTTCGGGTCGAAGATCACCGCCCAGGTGTCGGTCGGCACGCCGAGCTCCCTGATCTTCTGGTCGTTATAGCCGATCACCGTCAACGACATCGCGTACGGCACCGAGTACTTGTTGCCTGGGTCGAACGCGGTGTTCAGGTACGCGGGGTTGATGTTGCCGAGGTTGGTGAGCGGCGCCTTGTCGATGGGCTTCAACTGCCCGCCCTTGATCAGCGCTTCCATCGCGTTCGACGTCGGCACCAGAATGTCGTACCCCTTGGCGCCGGCGGCGAGCTTGGCGAGGAGCTCCTCGTTGTCCGAATAGTAGGTCTGCACGACCTCGCACTTGCAGGCCTCCTCGAACCGCTTGACGGTCTCCGGCGCGATGTAGTTGTTCCAGTTGTACAGGTGAAGCTGTTCCTTGGCCATCGCCGGTCCCGCGGTGAGCGCGACGGCGAAGGCGGCGATCAGGGCAGGCATTTTCTTCATGACGGTTTTCCTTGGTCCGAACGGAGCAGGTTGGGCGACAAGCGGGAGGCGACGACGATCAGCACCAGCGTCAGCAGCATCAGCAGCGTCGACACGGCATTGACCTCGGGCGTGACGGCGATCTTGATCATCGAGTAGATCTGCAGCGGCAGCGTAACGGTTCCGGCGCCGGCCGTGAAGAAGGTGATGACGAAATCGTCGATCGACAGCGTGAACGCCATCAGCGCGCCGGCGATGACGCCGGGCATGATCAGCGGCAGCGTCACGTACCGGAACGCGTCCCACGGCGAGGCGCCGCAGTCGCGGGCGGCCTCGGTCAGGCTCTCGTCCATCCCGGCGAGCCGCGAGCGGACGACGATCGCGACGAAACCGATGCAGAATGCGATGTGGGCGAGTGTCACCGAGACCAGCCCGAGCGTGAAGTCCAACAGCACGAAAAAGATCAACAGCGAAACGCCCATCAGGATCTCGGGGATCGCGATCGGCGTCAGCACCAGCACCGGCAGCAGTCGCAGCCGGTAGCGGTACATGGCCACGCCGGCCATCGTGCCCAGCGCCGTCGAGACCGCGCTCGTCACCAGCGCGATCAGCAGCGAGTTGCCGGCGGCGGTCAGCATTTCGTCGTTCCGGGAGAGCTTGCGGTACCAGTCGAGCGTGAAACCGACCCACTCGGCATTGAGCCGCGAATCGTTGAACGAGTAGACCACCACGATGGCGAGCGGAATGTAGAGAAACGCGTACGCCGCAAGCGCCGCCGCCCACAGCCAGGCGGAGCGCCTACGCATTGGCCGGGCTCCCATCGCCGGCGCTGCGGCGGCCGACCCAGGTGGCCCCCGCTGCCAGCACCAACGCGGCGATGGTCAGCATTATCGAGAGCACGCTGCCGAACGGCCAATCGCGAGATTCGAGGAACTGCTGCTTGATCAGGTTCCCGATCAGGCTGTCGTCGGGGCCGCCGAGAATGTCCGGGATGGCGAAGATCCCTAGCGCCGGGATGAAGACCAGCGCCGCCCCCGCGTAGACACCGGGCAGCGACAGCGGGAACGTGATGCGCCAGAAGCGCTGCCACGCGTTGGCGCCGAGGTCCTGCGCGGCGTCGAGCAGCGCCTGGTCGTGCTTCTCCAGGTTCGCGTACAGCGGAAGCACCATGAACGGAAGGTGCACGTAGACGAGGCACACCAGCACCGCGAATGAGCTGAACAGCAGCGGCACCGGCTCGTGCCCGAACCAACCCAGCGCGGCGTTCACGCCGCGGGCAAGCGCGGCCTGCGGCCCGAGGATGATCATCCATGCATAGACGCGGATCAGGAAATTGCTCCAGAACGGCAGGATCACCAGCAGCAGCAACAGGTCGCGGTACTTTTTCGGACTCTTCGCGATCAGCGCCGCGAGCGGGTATGCGAGACCGAGGCACAGCAGCGTGGTGAACAGCGCATACCACACCGACTTCAGGAACACGGCGGCGTAGACCGACTCGGTGAAGAAGCGGTTGTAGCTTTCGGTGTTGAGGTCGAGCTTGCCTGCCTCGTCCACGAGGGGGGCGAGGCCCCCGAACTCACCGGGCGTCCGGAACGATGCCAGCACCATGATCAGTGTCGGGATCGCGAAGAAGAACAGGAGGTAGGCGAGCGGTGGCCCGCTCACGAGCCACTTGCCGAGCCGGACCGATGCGCGCGCGGGCATCGCCACGCTACTCCTCGATGAAATGGCCGGCGGCGACCGGCCAGCTCAGCTCGACGGCGTCACCGACCTCGAAGAACTTGGCGCGGCCGGCCGTCGAGTTCGCCAGCAGCGCCTCGATCTTGCCGCCACCGGGCGTATCGACGCGGTAAACGGTGACGTCGCCCATGTAGAGCAGGTCGGCCACCGTGCCGCGGCAGTGGTTGTCCGGCGTGTCGGCGGGCGCTTCCGCCTCGATGCGGATCTTTTCGGGCCGCAGGGCGACCGTCCCCGGACGGCCGGGTGCCAGCGCCGAGACCGCGGCGACGCGCACTGGACCCAGGCCGGCGACGTTGAGCGCGACGATGCCGTCGGCATTTGCGCGCACCGGTCCGGACAGCAGATTGCAGTGGCCGATGAAGTCCGCGACGAAACGGGTGCGCGGGAAGCCGTAGATCCGCGATGGCTCGTCGAGCTGTTCGACGCGACCCCTGTTCATCACCGCGATCCGGTGGGACAGGGCCAGCGCCTCGGTCTGGTCGTGTGTCACGTACACGAAGGTGATGCCCACGTCCTTCTGCAGATTGATGAGCTCCAGCTGCATCTCCTCGCGCAGCTTCGCATCGAGTGCCGCCAGCGGCTCGTCGAGCAAAAGCACCGTGGGGTGGGTGACCAGCGCGCGGGCGATCGCCACACGCTGTTTCTGGCCGCCCGAAAGTTCGTGCGGGTAGCGCTTCCCGAATCCGGACAGCCGGACATCCTCGAGTGCCGCTGCGACCTTCGCCGGGATGTCGGCGGGAGCGGTGCCGGCCATCTTCAGCGGGAACGCGACGTTGCCGTCGACCGTCATGTGGGGGAACAGCGCATAGCTCTGGAAGACGGTACGGACCGGACGCGTTTCGGGAGCGTGGTCGGCGAGGTCCCCGCCATTGAGCAGGATCCGGCCGCCATCGGGCGCGTCGAACCCGGCAATCATCCGAAGCAAGGTCGTCTTGCCGCAGCCCGATGGGCCCAGCAGGGTAAAGAACTCGCCGGCGGCGATGGCCAAGGTTACGTTGTCGACGGCAGTGAAATCGCCAAAGCGGCGCGTTACACTCTGGATTTCGAGCAGCGCCACTGGCGCGAATCTCCGGTTTCGGGACAGGAATCTGCGCCGGATTGTATAGCAAACGCTCTCCGGCCTGCCGTCACCCGCCCGGCCGGGGGACACCGGTCTCGGCACGCGGCGCGCGCGCCGAGACCGGGCACGCGTTGTGCATGAACCCCGCCATGGGCCGCCGAGGCCCGGTTTTGCTGACGCTCTGCGGCAGGTGCGAGCCTGACCCTGCCGTAGTACAGTTGCCGCCAAATGCCCGAACCGACCCACAAGCCTTCGTTGCTGGACCGGCTGCGCGAGCAGTCCGACGCCATGCGCGGCCAGGATACCGCCCGGCGCCGTCCCGTCGAGGAGGCGTTGAAGGACATCGACCGCCAGTTGTGGCAGGCGTTCAAGTGGCTCGACGAGGCGCTCCACCACCTCGAGGTGATCCGGCCGCAGGTCGCGCACGACTTCCGGCTGGACCCGGTGCTGACGATCGCCTCCCCCCGCTACGACAAGGGCTTCGTCTCCTATCGCCGCAAGGCGTATGCCGGGCAGGACCTGCTCGAGCAGGTCGAGTTGTTCTACCGGATGACGCAGGACACGCCGGTCGTGCTGAAGGTCCTGCCCGCGGCGGCGACGGCGGTCGAGGAGAAGCTGCGCGCCGCCCACCTGCCGTACCAGTACCAGACCGAGCAGGACGAGCTGCGCGTCGTGCGGCAGGGCGTGTTCACCATCACGCCCGCGGTGACGGCGTCGGTGAGGTTCCTGCCCGATTACCGGCGACAGGTGGTCGAAGTTACGCTGCGCAACGTCGACCGGTTCGAATCGGTGATCCTCGAGTTCGCGCCGGAAAAGCTCGACGAGGCGGCGCTGGAGGACCTCATCCGCTTCATCCTGGGCGAGGCCAACACGTTCCTCCGCCGGGCGCCGCTCGCCGGGATGGGACGCCGCTCGCCGCCCGTGGTGCCGGCGGCCGCGCACGCCACGCCGTAGCCGCCGCGCCATCGCCGCGGGCCGGCAACGGCTCACCGGCGGCCGCGCTGCGACGCGCACAACGCCCTCTGCCGCAACGAATGGCCGGTCGGCGGCCTACTGCAGGTGGGCGAACAGCAGCGCGGCAACAACCGCGAGCAGCGCCGCAACGGCGACCAGCAGCCGGTTGCGCGCGCGCTGCGCAGCCGCGAGCTCCTTGATGGAGTCGTCGGACGCGGCACGCGGCGCCGTCAGCCGCTGGTGGATCAGTCGCGGCAGCTCGGGCAGCGCGGCGACGATGTAGGGGGCTTCGGAGATCAACCGCCGTTGCAGCGCCGGCAGGCCGATCTGGTTCTGCATCCAGCGCTCCAGGAACGGCTTCGCCGTCACCCACAGGTCGAGCTTCGGGTCGAGCAGCCGGCCGAGGCCCTCGATGTTGAGCAGCGTCTTCTGCAGCAGCACGAGCTGCGGCTGGATCTCGACGTTGAACCGCCGCGACGCCTTGAACAGTTGCACCAGCACCTTCGACAGCGAGATCTCGCCCAGCGGCCGGTCGAACACGGGCTCCAGCACGACGCGGATCTCCGCCTCCAGTTGGTCGACGCGGGTGTCCGGCGGCACCCAGCCGGACTCGATGTGCGCCGTCGCCACGCGGCGGTAGTCGCGGCGAAAGAAGGCGAGGAAGTTCTGGGCGAGATAGCCCTGGTCCTCCTCCGACAGCGTGCCCATGATCCCGAAGTCGAGCGCGATGTACTTGCCGAAGTGGGCGGGATCGACGGCGACGAAGATGTTGCCGGGGTGCATGTCGGCGTGGAAGAAGCCGTCGCGGAACACCTGCGTGAAGAAGAGCTCGACGCCGGCCCGCGAAAGCCGTTTCAAGTCGATGCCGGACTCGACCAGCCGGTCGACCTGCGCGATCGGCACGCCTTCCATCCGCTCCATCACCATCACTTCGCTGTTGCTGAAGTCCCAGTACACCTGCGGCACCAGCAGCAGCGGCGAGTTGCGGAAGTTTCGCTTCAACTGCGAGCAGTTGGCCGCCTCGCGCGACAGGTCGAGTTCGTCGGCGAGCGTCTTCTCGAATTCGGCGACGACCGCCCGCGGCCGCAGCCGCTTGCCGTCCGCCCACAGCTTCTCGACCAGCATCGCGCCGGCGTGCATCAGCGCGATGTCCTTGTCGATGACCCGCTCGATGCCCGGCCGCAGCACCTTGACGGCGACCGGCGTGCCGTCGGGCAGCTCGGCAAAGTGGACCTGCGCCACCGACGCGCTGGCGATTGGCGTGCGGTCGAATGCCTTGAACACCGTGTCGACGGGCTTCCGGTAGACGCGCTCGATCGTCGCGACGACCTGCTCCGACGGGAACGGCGGCACCCGGTCCTGCAGCTTGGCCAGCTCGTCGGCGATGTCGACCGGGAAGATGTCGCGCCGCGTCGACAGCATCTGCCCGAACTTGACGAACAGCGGTCCGAGGTCCTGCAGCGCGAGCCGCAGCCGCTCGGCGCGCGGGGCGGAAAGGTCGCGCCAGAACAGCACGCCGTTGACGAACGGCTGCAGTCCGCGCACGCGCTCGTGGCCAAGCAGGAACTCGTCGAGCCCGTGCTTCAGCGCGACGTGGACGATCAGGACGAGGCGCGTGATCCGCATCCTGCGATTGTAAGGGATTCACCATGGACACCCCGGTACGGTGCCATCGATGCCGCGCGGGCGGCACCGCGCGAGAACGGCCGGGCGCGGCGCGGGGAAGCCGACGCCTCCTTCGCGCACCCGGTCTGCGAAGCAGTCAGGGCGTCGTCGCCTTCACGTTGACGAAAACGTTCACAGCGAACACGAACAGCGCAACGACCATCACCACGGACCCGATGGCGACCACCGGATCGACAGCCTCGTAGCCCGAGAGCAGCAGCGCCAGCGCGCCCATCAGCACCGGCAGCGTCAGGTTGTGCATCCAGAAGTGCACGCGCGCGAGCTTCGTCGTGCCGGCTGCCGGATACAGGTGGTAGATGAGGCCGACCAGCGCGAGCGACGCCCATCCCAGCAGGTTGAGGTGCGCGTGCACCGGCGCCAGCGCGAAATTCCCCCGGATGCCCATCACGAGGCCGAGGACGACGCCGACCATCAGGTAGACGACGGCGATCTTGAGGAAGCGGAGGCCCACGGCGTATCTCCTTCGGTGGATGGAAACGGAGGGATTGCATCGCGTCCCGCCGCAGCGGACGCCGCCGCGATTATCGGCCACTCCGCCGGAGATGGGGCACCGCCGATCTTGTCCGGCGGTCACCCCGGCTGCCGTCGGCGGTCACTCGACGATGCCCGCGGCCGCGAGTTTCGCCTTCGCCGCCGGTGCCGCCAGATAGTCGAGGAACGCGCGCGCAGCGTCCGGCGTGGCGGCGTTTCTTAGGGCGGCCGCCGCGAACGGCGTGTAATCCTGCAGGTCCGCCGGCACCGGGCCGACGAACTTGAGCCCCCGCCGGACGTTGGCGAGGATTTCGGTGACCGGGGCGATGCCGATGTCGTCGCCGCGGCTGCGCAGCATGAATCCGGCGACCTGGTCACGGCCCGCGGGGCGCGAGGTCTTCATCTGCAGCTCGGCGTCGAGGCCCAGCGAGCGGATCAGCTTTTCGACCTGGCGACCGGATTCGGAGGCGGGATCGCCGTAGACGACACCGGCCGCCGCGACCAGCGACTTCTGCAACTCGTCGGAGGTGCCAATCGCGGGCACGCGCGCGCCGTCGCGGACGAACACGCCGAGCCCCACGCGGCCGACGTCGTGTCGCCCGGCGGCCAGCGCGTTTCCGCGCTTGATCATCTGGTCGATCCGTCCGGCAGGCGCGACGATGACGTCGGCGGTGCCACCGCGATCGCCTGCCCTGCGCATGCCGGCCTTGCCGCCGGTGTCGAGGTCGACGGTGTGGCGTGTTTCGCGCTCGAACGCCGCGACGAGCGGCTCGACGGCGGCTTCGATCTCCGGCGAGACGAGGAGCTTCAATTCGGCGGCGCCGGCAGGCGCGGCGCCGAGGACGAGCGCTGCGGCGACGAGCGCGGCGGATAGCGGGATTCGGTTCGTCATGGGCAATCGGAATCGTTGGCGGGAGCGGGCACGGGCACGCCGTTGCGCGTTCACCGGTGCCGACACGTGATTATCGCAGACGGGGCCGGTGCCGGTGCGCCGTGCAGCGCGCGGGCGCGGTGGCGCGGCGTCGTGCGACAATTGCGGGATGGCCGAACGCGCGCAATCCCGCGGCGAGGAAATCGCCAACAGCCTGAGCCACGGCGCGGCGCTGGTCGCCGCCGTCGCGGCCGTGCCGGTCCTGATGCTGGCGACGGCGCGTCAGGGCAGCGCCGCGAACCTCGTCGGCGCAAGCGTGTTCGCGGCGACGATGGTGGCGCTCTACTTCACGTCGATGCTCTACCACGCGCTTCCGACGGGCGCCGCGAAACGGGTGTTCGTCAAGCTCGACCACGGCGCGATCTACCTCTTCATCGCGGGCAGCTACACGCCGTTCACGCTTGGCGTACTCGGCGGCGCGTGGGGCTGGACGCTGTTCGGGCTGGTCTGGGGACTGGCGGCGATCGGCGTCGTGCTGAAGGCGATCGACCGGCTGGCGCACCCGTTCCTGTCGACCGGGCTCTATCTGGCGATGGGCTGGCTGGTGCTGATCGCGGTCGTGCCGCTCGTCGAGCGCGTTCCCGCCGCCGGGGTGTCGCTGCTGGTGGCCGGCGGCATCGCCTACACCACGGGCGTCGTGTTCTTCGCGCTCGACTCGCGGCTGCGCTACGCGCACTTCGTCTGGCACCTGTTCGTCGTCGCCGGCACCGGCTGCCACTTCTTCGCGGTGCTGGGCTACGCGGCCTGACGCCGCGGAAGCGTGACGCCGGTCAGCGGCGCTTCGGGCGCGCCGAGGCGCGGTCGTCAACTGCGGCGAGCCGCTCCGCGACGGCGTCCACGCGTGCCGCCAGCGCCGCAACGTCGGCGGTGAACGCGCGTGCATCGTCGCCCTGCGCGAGCAGGCCCGCTTCGTCGCGCGCGTAGGCCGCGACGCTTTCGGAGAGCCGCTGCGCCGCGTATTCCGGAAACGCGAGCAGCCGGCGGCCGGCGTCGGCAATGCGCTGGCCGACGATCGGCCCCAGCGCGTTCGCGAACGACTGCTCGACGAACCACGGCAGCGTCTGCGCGAGTTCCTTCAGCGTCGACGCGAGCGCCGGATCGCCGTCGGCGGTGACCAGCGCGTCCCAGCGCTGCGGGTCGGCGAGGAACGACGGCAGCGCGAACGGCGACAGCGTCAGCGTGAGATCGGGGGTGCGGCCGGCGAGCGGCGTCGTATCGACGAGGCCGGTGCCGTCGACGCGGAAGCCGGTCGCGACCGGCCCCACGGCAACGACGAACACGCGACCCGCGAACGCGGCGAGCCGCTGTCGCGCCCAGCCTTCGCGCTCGAGGACGCGGTTGGCGATCGCGCCCGGAATCGCCGCGGGGTCGAAGCGAGGCATCGTCGCAGCAGCCGGCTGCTCAGGCCAGCTGTTGAATGCCGGCCAGCAGCCAGCCCGACCTGCCGTCGACCGGCTTGGTCAGGTTCCAGACCTCGTCGAACGGCTTCGCCTGCTCGGCGCCGTCTTCGCGCAGCACTCCGGTGTAGCGGACGCTGGCCCAGTGCCGACCGCCCTCGGTGGTGACTTCGAGGACTTCGGCGCCCAGCGTCGCGACTTCGGTGGCGCGGTGCGGGCCGCGCTCGACGAGGTCACGCGACACCTCGGCCAGCATCTCGGGCGTCATCACGTCGGCGAGCGCGGCGCGGTCGGCAGCGTCCCACGCGGCCTGGATCCGGTTGAACTGGAGCTTCGCCTGCGCGGCAAACCCGGCGGCGTCGAAGCCGGGTGGCAGCGGTTTCGCGTACGACGGCCCGGCGACCACCGTCGACGCCGTCGGTGCGGCCGCATTCCCGCCGCCCCATGACGGCGCCGGCGACGGTGCCGGC